>NZ_LR733429.1:1368333-1710416 GCF_902506255.1 Exiguobacterium sp. 8H
TCGCCATCTCAGAGAAAATGCGGATGCGCCTCGACTCGCTCTCGATGGCAGAACGCAACACGCTCGACAGTATCTCACTCACGCAGACACTCGAAGGCGGGATGAACGAAACACACGCCCTTCTCCAACGGATGCGTGAATTATCGGTTCAATCAGCAAATGGAACGCTCAGTGAAGACGACGCCAAAGCTGTCCAGGAAGAAATTAACGCGTTGACTGCCGAAGTGACACGAATTGCCGAAACGACGGAATTCAACTCAAAGAAAATTATGAATGGCGAATACATGCAAGGCAATAATACGTTATTCTTCCAAATCGGTGCAGGTAACAATGAAGCCGTCATCTTAAATGTGGAAGATATGCGTGCCCATGCACTCAATATCACGATGACGACACCCGGTGGCGGAGAACTTCCTGCCGTCGACCATGACAACGATTCGACGACACCCACTGAAACGTATTATGCATTGAGTGTGTTGACACCTGAGGATGCGGGTGATGCCATTTCGAAATTCGATGCAGCCATCAACAAAGTGTCACTCGAACGTTCAAAACTCGGAGCCATCCAAAATCGCTTGGAGGCGAACGTCAGCGTCGTCGCCATCGGCTCAGAAAACTTAACGGCGTCTGAGTCACGAATCCGTGATGCCGACATGGCCCGTGAAATGATGGACTTCGCACGTCTAAACATTTTGAACCAGTCCGGCATGGCGATGATTGCCCAGTCGAACGCATTGCCGCAAGGCGTGTTACAATTATTGAACTAACTTAAAGAAAGGACGGTTGCCCATATGGACATTCGTCGCATCATGGAGACGCAATCGCTCCTCGGCTCAAGTAAGGCAAAGCGCGCCGAAGTCGAACCCGGTGTCTCCTTCCAAAATGTGATCGGTCAGAAGCGCGAAGACCGGGAGCATGAACGCTTCCAACGTCAAATCGCCGCGATTCATGAACAAGGAGAACTTCTAGCTGAAAGTCAGACCGTCGAAGCGCTTGCCGAATACAAACAAATGATTAAAGACTTTATGAAAGAGGCCGTTGACGCGGCACTCCGTCTCGAAGATAAACGCGGATTCAATCGCCGCGGGCGCGCGAAGATTTATAAGGTCGTCGAACAAGTCGACCAAAAACTCCTCGCGCTGACAGATCAGGTCATCTCGGGTGAGGCCTCTCGCCTTTCCTTACTCGACCAAGTCGGTGAAATTCGCGGATTGCTCGTCAATGTCTATGTGTGAGGTGTCGAGATGGCAGAACATTTGTTTTTGAAGAAAGTCAAATGTCCGTATTGTTTACAAGAAAGTAAGACGAACCGTGTCTTATCACGTCACATCCGTCCACTCGAAGTTGAGAAGGATGGCTACACAACGTATGATGGACCGAATCCTTATTTATACGAACCGACCGTCTGTGACAATTGTCACCTCGTCTTTCACGACTCGTTCGACAAGGTGCGCAAACATAACCGAGAAGCGCTTGAGACGAACTACTTCAATCAAGTGAATCCGGATGTGTTGAAAGGCGATCGTTCATATGAGCACGTCATCCTTCTCTATAAGTTCGCCGTCATGACGGCCCAGTTGAGCGGACAAAAACCATCTGTCATCGCTATGCTCGGGATGCGAATCGTATGGATGTACCGATTGATCGGGGATGCAGCGTCTGAAAAGGAATGGATGCAGCGGACGCTCGATAAATACAATGAGGTGCAAGAAGCGTATACGGATCCGATCCGGACTGGATTACCGTACGACCAGCTCATGTTGCGGATTGCCGATTTGTCGGCCGCGCTCGACTACTACGAGGACGCGCGTCGCTGGTATGGGATTCTCTTAAGCAGTAAGGAAGTATCGGAACGCATCCGGAACCAGGCCCGTGATCATTGGGAAGAGTTTCGATTGGAACATGCCTAATCAGAAGTGTGGGACCTTGTGTCTCACACTTTTTGAATACAAAAAATCGCGCTCATCCACTCACGGACAAACACAATCGACACAATTGATGAATAAGAGATCCACACAACATTGACTACCCAGTACCCTCATGTCGACTATGCGGTGACATTTTGCAGGATGTATCATATGGAATCTCAATTGCTATAACATTAATTTAATTTTTAGTGGGATAGATATGGGGTATATTCAAAGCAGATACATACGAAGAGGAGGATCTTTTCATGTTTGAAACGCAATATCTCGATACCGTACGTGCTACGTTTAAAAGCCAGAAACAACTCGCTGAGCGCGCGCTCGTCCAAGTGAGTGAAGAGGACCTGCACAAGACACTTGCGTCGGACACACTCTCGCTCGCCTTGATCATCCAGCACATGGCGAATAACATGAAGTCGCGTTGGACCGATTTTTTGACGACAGACGGCGAGAAACCGGACCGTGACCGGGACGCCGAGTTCGAGGACCAGCAGCTATCCCGTGCGGAGCTCATGAAGGTTTGGGACGAGCGTTGGCAACTGTTGGATAATGTCTTAGCTGATTTGACACCAGATGACTTAGGGAAGAACGTGATGATTCGAGGGGAAGCCCATTCCGTGATTGACGCGATCGAACGCCAAGTGTCGCATTATGGGTATCATGTCGGACAAATCGTCTATCTGTCGAAGCTATTCGCCGGGAGCGACTGGAATGTGTTGTCGATTCCGTTGCCGCATCAGCGTAAATAATAATTCCTGTTGCAACACTTCAACGAGATATTATTTCAATGAAGCACTTTTTTGGACATCAAGACAATTGAATCAGTCAACTTTAATGGGGGTTACAAAATGGATATGACTTTAAAGCAATTGCCTGAGACTGAAATTGCATTTATCAGACGTACGGGTAGCTATTTTGAACCACAAGAACATTGGGGGAAATTAATACATTGGGCGACGGAACACAACCTTTACCCTCCATCAAGTCAATTTATCGGTATTTCATTAGATAATCCGAACGATGTTGATCCTCATGAATGTAGACATGATGCTTGTGTCACAGTTCCTAAAAACTTTGATAAAACAGGGCACGGGGAGATACAATTTAAAATGCTAGAAGGTGGTCAATACATCGTGCACCATTTCTACGATACTCCAGAAAAACTGAGTGAGACGTATAAATATATTTTTGAAGAATGGTTACCAGAACGCGAATATTCAGTGGACGAATCTAGAAATACCTTGGAGTTCAATATGAACAATCCAGCTGAAGACCCCGACGGAAAATCTAAAGTCGATTTATATGTACCCATTAAGAATTAAGATTTTACAAAATGAAAAACTAAGATACAAGGAACTCTCAAAATATAAGAATCCCTTCGTATGTTCTCTATGCTAACTACTATGCTTATTGTGTAGTAATAATCAACCATGAGACTAGGCGTACCGATTTTATTCGGCACGCCTACTCTTATTTCGTCACGTTAATTGTATATTCGTAGCGGTCTTCTGCCACTTTGTCGAAGTTCTCGTTGAATGGTCCATCGATGACGACTTTCAAGTCCGTCAGCTCTTCTGGTTTTGCTTTCACGAAGAAGAGGACGTTCCCTTCTTTCTTCACCTTTCCTAAAAATTCTCCACCGACGTCATCTGAGAACCATAAGTCCGAAGACACCTGCTCCCCTGTGTTCGTCACCAGTGTCGCCTGGTTCGGATGGAAGCTCATCGTCTCGTCGACCGTATTCTCGACCAACATGTTCATCGCGACGACCGTCACCTCTTCTTGTCCATCGAATGAGTCGCTATAAGCTTCTGCGACCGTGAGGCGTGACGTCTGTACTTTGTCGATGGCGAATTGAATCGGACCCATCGTCTCCGTGATCGTGAGTGCCTTATTCTTCATGTAGATCTTGTTCGTACCGAGTTCACTTTCTTGGACGTCCGTCTCTTCAGCAGTCGTCTCCTCTGGTACGTTCGCTTCCGCCTCTACGACTTCTTCAGTATCCGTCGCCGTCGTCTTCAGTTCGTCTGCTTCCCCGCAACCGACAAGTAGTGCGAGCGGTACCGCCACCAGTAAGCCAAATCGTTTCATGTTCATCTTCATCTCTCCCTTTTCTTAATCCAAGTGATGTTGTGGTTAAGACGAATATAACGAATTGACAAACCAAACCGTATTAAGAAAAAGTTCCAGGTAAAATAAAAGTCAAGGTCCATAATCGGACCTTGACATGTATACTTATCCTCTTGATTTCAGCTCTTCTTCCTCGTATGGGTCAGGACGATCCTCAAACGGCGTATCGTCCTCGACGTACGCTTCAAGTTTTGGGTCCCGTTCCACGTATTCATCGTACGCTCCCTCTGGACCATAGACGAAATAACGGCGCTTCCGTGACGATATCGGTTTGGACTCTTTCTCACGCATCTCGTTTCCCTCCTCTTTCCAGAAAAGAAGCAACAGCTACATTGATGTTTACCCGATTATAGCGGAAAACAGACGTCATTTCATCTATACCCTTTATATGAAACTTTTCCTTTCCACAGCCGTATACATTTACAACGATTCGATGAAAGGAAAATTCATATGCAACTATTGAAAAAAGGAATACTTCGGAGTCTCATTTGGTCGCTGCCATTCGCGATACTTGCTCTCTATCAAGGTTGGTCAGGGAATGCAGAGGCTGTGCATGGAATGTTTATCTACGCAGGAGTCGCCTTCTTCCTCGGGCTCACAAGCGTTATTTATGAAGTCAAACAGTGGTCGTTCAAGAAACAAATCTTCATTCATTGGGGCGTTATGCACGTGACAATCCTACCACTTCTCTGGTTCGGTCGATCTACGCCAATCACATCGCTTCAAGATGCCGCACGTCTCTATTTAAACTTCACGGTGAGTGGTCTGATTTTATTTACCGCTTCTTATTTCATCATCCGGATGCGTCGACAAGTCAAAGCCTCTTAACACAAAAGCTCGAAGGCATATGCCCTCGAGCTTTTTACGTCTGTTGGTCGAACAGACCGGAAAAGTTAGAATCGACGTCTTCATATGGGTCGACATACGATTTGACCGTCTTTCGTTCCATCCGGGCTGTCCCGAGCGTCATCCCTAGACGCTGGTGTTCAGCTTCAATTAGACGAGAAATCTTTTGACTGTCGTCGACGAGTTGCCTGAGGACCGTTTGATCGGCTTTTTCCAAATCAGGACCGTGTGCTGCGAGCAACTGTTCCCGATCATCTAAAAGCTCATGGATTTGTTCCATCCATGTATCGTACGTTGGTTCTTCCGGGACTTGTGCGAGCAGTTCTTTCAAGCGTTGCGTCTTTAAGATGATTTCATCAATCGGTCTCATGACTGCTTCGCGAGTTTCATCGCTTCCTTCCACGTATCACGTAGTTCGGTCGTAAAATCAAGTACCTCGTCAAGGATAGCTGTATCGTTCTTGACGTTCGCATCAACGAGGCGGCGCCACATGTAGTCATAGAGCGAATCTAAGTTCGCTGAGACAGCGATGTCTTTATTGAGTGTCAGACGAAGTTCCCGAAAGATAGCTTGCGTCTTTTGAATGTTGACGTTCTTTAAATCAGGGTTACCTTGATCGATTGCAAGCTTGGCGAGGCGCATGAACTTGAGCGCTCCGTCATAAAGCATAAGCGTCAGTTCCTGTGGATTCGCGGTCGTGACCGCACTGTTTTGATATGCTGCATATGGATTGGCTACCATTTAAACTCCTCCTCTTACATGCCTCCGCCTAAAAACTGTGACAGCGATGCCGCTTGAGCATTCGCTTGGTTCATCGCTGTTTCCATCGCTGTGAAACGACGGTAATAGGCGTTTTCTTTATCGATGAGTAAATCATTTAACCGCTTGATACGCGAATCAATATCGGTCATTTCTTTCCCCATCGAATGGGTTTGTGAGCCAGAACCGTCCGCTCCTGCGATTCGTGTAATCGTATCGCGCGAATCTTTGGCAGCATCTCGGATTTGTGGCAATAATCCAGTTTCAGCATCTGTAAACAACTGATATACTTGCTCCGGATCTTTTTCGATAGCCGCTTTCAGCTTCTCTTCATTGAGTTCGATTTTACCACCATTGGTGAAATCCGCTCCAGTCGAAAGACCGATTTGGAACAATCGTGACATCTCGACGTCATTCGATGCAGCTGTAGCACCCGACCACTTGCTCCGAAGATTGTCCATGGTTCCGCGCAAAATCGTATCACCGCGGAGCATACCGCTCATCGCTTTTTCTTCCCACTTCTTGATTTCGTCTTCAGATAACTCATCACGTTGAGCTTGAGTCAACGGTGAAAACGAACGGAATCGTTCTTCTCGTGTCTTTTTGTTCATGAGGTCGATGGTCTCATTGTATTTATCAACGAACCCTTTAATTCCGTCAAAGATTTTTTGAGTGTCTGTCGCAGAGGACAAGTTTACTTTAGTGCCATCATTGAATGAGGACTTCAATGTGATGGTCATATTATCAATCGTAAAGGTGTTTGAACTTTGGGTCAACGTAATGCCGTTCACATCCACAGATGCATTCGTCCCGGCTACGGATCCATTTAAACCAAATAGTGCTTTAGCTGCAGTGCCTTCAAATTCGATAATCGATTTCACGCCCGTGTCTTTACGTGTTAATGAAATCTGCCCTGAAGTTTGATCAAAGAACGCACTAATTCCCGTCTTCGTGCCATTCAACGCGGTAACGAGATCTTTAAACTTAGCATTCTCATCAACATATACTGTCTGTAAAGCTCCACCGTCTTCATTACGGAAACGAACTTGATAGCCAGCTTCATACACGACTTGTGCACCTTCAGGGATTGTCACTCCACTATCGAACGTAATCTTCCCAGTTGCCGCATCGTACGTATGTGCTAACGAAATCGCATTACCATCTTTATCCGTAAAAGTTGGCGGATTATTCGGTAGCGGTTTCACTACGAGTTCAGTTGTTCCCGCAGTTAACGTTTGTTTCCGAATACCAACCTCTAACCCGAGTGTCGAAACTGCCGTGTCATTTGTGATGCCTCCACCATTTGCCACCGCTACATGAGAAGCCGAGGTAGCCAACGTCGCTGAATTGATAGTAAGCGAAGCGTTTCCACTTGATGGACCTGCAACGACAGATACACGCGATTCATCAGAGGATGAAGCCGTTTTTGCGTAATAGTTTCGGCTGAACATCATATCGACCGCGCTGTTTCGTAATGCTAACAGTGAACGGTTGACCTCACGATAAGAGTCACGCCGCCATTCGGTCAATTGTTTTTTCTGTTCTAAACGATCTACTGGAATTCGTTCTGCTTGCATCATTTGTTTAATGATACTATCGGTATCGATCCCACTGGCTAATCCGCCAAATCGAATTGGTGATGTCATATGCCCACTCCTTTTTTATATCCGTTCGTCGAATAAATGATTAAACTCCATAAACGCCGCAAAGAAATCCATTGATTTTTTACTTGGGATTTCACGGATTACTTCATTGTTCGCATCGACGATTTGAATATAATAATCATTCAGTTTTTCGTGCTTCATAAATTTCAAGCCGGTACGTTGCTTTTCAAGGACTTGATTCGCCTTCTCGACCGCTGCCTCTAACTTTGTAATGTGTTGAGGCGTCGGAAGAATAACAATACCTTCATCGGCGAGTTGAGTTTGATTGGCCTCAACGAACACATTTTTAGTTTGCTCATACGGTAATACAGAAGAAGGCAAGTGAAGTCTGACTTCAGAAATGGTCGGATTCATAGTCTTCTACTCCCTCACATGTTATGGTCTCATTTCTTATATCGGTCAAAATACTTTTTCCTTAAGTTTCTTCTTCTTTCTCACACATAATAAAGAGGCGACGTAACCGCCGCCTCGACAATCATCTTATTTACTAAATCAAATCCCAACTCATTGGTGTTCCACGCTCGATATCTTTCCTTGCCACTTTACCAAGAATGGAATCGATATGTTTCGGAGCCAATCCATGTCCCGGACGAATTGACCTGACATGTTCAGTCGTGAAGACTTCCCCAGCTTGAATATCTTTCACAACAAATAAAGAACGTGCGAACTCACGATTCTTCACTTTTTTCTCGTTTAATTGATAGTCGACGCGCCCTAGTGCTTGTTCCGCTTCTCGAACAGCATCGACCATCGCTTTAAACTCATGAGGCTCTAAAGAAAAACTAGCGTCTGGGCCACCAATTGATTTATCTAAAATAAAATGTTTTTCAATCACCTTCGCTCCCAATGCAACGGACACAATCGGTGCAGTGATTCCAAGCGTGTGATCCGACAATCCGACTTCGACACCGAAAGTCTCTTTCATATTTTGCATCGTTACGAGATTCGCATCCTCAATTTTTGCTGGATAGGCTGACGTACATTTCAATAATATGATTTGCTCGTTTCCAGCTTTACGACAAACGGATACTGCATCTTCAATTTCTTGAAGCGTAGCAATTCCAGTTGAAATGATGATTGGTTTGTTCTTGGAGGCAACATATTCAATGAGTGGCAGATCAGTGATTTCAAATGAAGCGATTTTGTACGCAGGTACCTGTAAGCTTTCTAATAGATCCACAGCAGTAGGGTCGAAAGGACTTGAAAAACAAACGATATCCAACTCTTTTGCATAGTCCATCAACTCTTTATGCCACTCCCACGGTGTATAGGCCTCTTGGTACAAGTCATAAAGTGTGCGACCATCCCAGATTGTACCTTGTGTTAGTTGAAAGTACTCTTTACGACTATCGATTGTAATCGTGTCAGGTGTATATGTTTGAATTTTAATTGCATCAGCACCTGCTTCTTTCGCTGCTTTCATTGTCTGTTTCGCGATTTCAATACTACTGCCATGGTTAGCAGATAGTTCCGCGATGATAAATACTTGTTTTGAAAGATTCATGAAGAGTCACCCTTATTCCATTATATATATGTATTTGAGTAGTTTATTATCTTCTTCGTGTGCATTCATCTCAAAACCTACTCTTTCGAACGTCTTCTTGGACGCAATATTTTCATTTGAAATATAGGCCGTTATTTCACGAATATCTTTCCACTCTTGTTGAATCATCATAAGGCTTTGCTGAATCAGTGGTTGACTGACTTTTTTCCCTATCAACATTTCCGATAAGCTGATACTAATAACGGCATAATTAGTTATTCGTTCATATCGAATTTGACCTAGCACTTGATTCGAATGATTCGTCACAATAAAAAAAAGATGTTTTTTCGACGACAAAACTTGTTGGTACCAATTTTTATGAGTCTCCCATAATATCGGTTTTTGATTAATTGAATATTTACGAACGTATTCCTGATTTGAAAGCTCAAATATCTGTTGAGAATCCTGAATCGTTGCTTTTCTTAAAAAGAAATTGAAATCCTGACTACGAAGTAAAGAATTCACGATTCGTAGAGGACCGTCTCCATCCAACAACCCCTCGTAATTCATCGTTTGTTCAGTTCGAGTATGCATATGAAGCATATTTTTGAATTCAGTCTGTAAATCTTGACCAAACGTTGAAGATCCCCAGGTCACATTTGAAGAAATTAATTTTCTACTGCGTAACGCAAGCATGTTTCGCTCTTGGTTTTCAGCGATTTTTATTGGAACAAATGGTACTCCCGAGATAATCAATTCATAGATGGTTTGTCCAGCAGCGGTAATCACTAAATCTGAACAACTCATCAATCGTTTCATTTCATGGCTGGGTACATATCGATGCAGAATAATATTAGACACGGACAATAGTTCTCGTTCAAGAATAGGGTCATGCTTATCTCCAATTAAAATATGAAAAGTAATTTCTGGATGATTAAAACAAATGAGATGGACAATGGATTGGATAAGTGAAGGTTGTAACGTACCACCTACAGTAATCAAAACATTGGTTACATCCTGCCGGATAAAAGGACGTACCTCTTCTCGAAACGCGTCTCGTAAAATGATATATTTTGGTCCAGCTAAACTTCCGGAAGGTACATCATTTGTACTTAGAGAAGGATGGACTACAATCCCATCAGGATAATGAATACGATTTGTATCATCTAAAAAGATAGCTGATTTTGAACGTTGAGCGATTACTTGATATAAATCTCTCGTAGCGATGTATGAATCAACGATACAATAAAAATCAGGTTGAACGACTCTATACAAATAATCGATGGTATACCAATTGATGATTGTACAATGACGGTCCCCAACCAAGTTTCTCAAATCTACATCACTTTGAACAATTAACTCAACTTCTATTCCTCTCCGTTTCACTTCATCATATAAAGCAATACACCTTGTCAGATGTCCAAACCCCGTTTTTATTCCACCTTCCGTAAAAATCATGACTTTCATAATGTGTCCCTCTTATCTTATTACTTTTTGTTCAATATGCTTATTAATCTCAATTAATTGAGGATCTTCCTTAAATAGCCGAATAATGTCTTCTAAATAAAAGTCATGCTCTCCCTTATAAAGACGACTATAAATTTCAGAAATCAATTTCAAGTCTTCAGGTGTATCCAACGTCCACCGATGCTGAGAATAGTTTGTTTCATTGTCGTAACAAGATACATTATGTTGATGCTGTTCATAGATTAACGGGGTGACATGTTCCTGCTCATAATCTTTTGTTGCATGATGATAAGCATCGAAGAGGGATTCAAATGAAAACACTTCTACATCTAGACCTCTTGGAAACGTTCGCTCACTTGGCTTGGTTCCTACATTTGTCACAAGATGGTTTGTTGTGTCGCGGTATTGTTGAATCACATGATCGATAATGAAAGGGTCTATCAAAGGACAATCTGAAGTGATTCGAATCACCACTTCAGCTTCGGCTTCCATAGCTGCCTCATAGTATCGACTCAGTACGTTATCTGAACTTCCTCGATACACACGAACACCATATCGCTTTGCTTCCTCCGACAATACATCGTCTTCACTCAAAGTTGTCGTTGCAACGATGATTTCATCAATTAATTTCGCTTGTTTTACTCGAGCAATCACATGGTCAAGCACCGTGCGACCTTGCAGTTTCATCAATACTTTCCCAGGAAGCCTCGTTGAGCCCATCCGTGCTTGAATAATCGCCACCGTTTTCATAGCCATTTTTCACTTCCCATATCGTTTTAACACTTTTTTCACTGCATCGATCACATCGTACACATCTTCCTCAGTCATCGCAGGAAATAGAGGGAGTGTAATGATATCTTCGTATAGCGTTTCTGCGTGTGGACAAATCCCTTTTTCATACCCTAGCTCTTGATAATATGGCATCCAATGAACAGGAATATAGTGGACGTTGACTCCAATGTTTTCATTTAATAAGGCCTCAAACAGTTCTTTCCGTGAACCGTTTAACCGGTTTTGATTTAAGCGAATGATATATAAGTGCCAGCTTGACTCTCCACTTTCATCTTGATGCGGTATCGTAATTTCAGATAACTCGCGAAATGCCTCATTATATAAAGAAACATAGTGTTTTCGTAACTCAATAAATCGTTCAATCTTCTTCAATTGGCTTGTTCCAAGGACAGCTTGAATATCTGTCATTCGATAATTGAAACCCAAAAACTGCATTTCGTAGTACCAAGGACCATGGTGATCAACTAACTGTTCAGCACTTTTTGTAATTCCATGGGTCCGAAATTGTAATAATTTACGATAGTACACTTCATCATTTGTCGTGATGATGCCACCTTCACCCGAAGTAATATGTTTAACAGGATGAAAACTAAACATCGTCATATCACTTAACGCACCGATTCGTTTCCCTTGATAGGTGGCACCTAACGCATGAGCCGCATCTTCAATGACGACTAAGTCATGTTGTTCGGCAATTCGATGAATCTCCCGCATCGCTGCAGGTTGACCTGTAAAGTGGACAGGGATGATGGCTTTTGTGCGTGGAGTGATGGCTTGTTCAATCGCATTCGGGTCTAAGTTATACGTCGTTGGATCAATGTCAGCAAACACAGGTGTTCCTTTTTGATAAAGAACACAATTCGCACTAGCTGCAAATGTCATCGGAGTGGTAATGACTTCATCCCCTTCACCAATTCCTGCTGCAAAACAGGCACCGTGTAGGGCGGCCGTCCCATTAGAAAAGGAGACAGCATAGCGAGCTCCAACATACTGAGCGATTGCTTGTTCAAACTCATCAACAGCAGGACCAGTTGTTAAAAAGTCACCTCGTAACGTATCGACCACAGCTTGAATATCTTCTTCATCGATCCATTGTCTGCCATAAGGCAGAAACGTGTTTCTTACAGGTTGATCAATCAAACTAAACTCCCTCTCATCAAAAAATGATTATGCCGTCTTCCTTATTTCACTAACTCTCTTAATTCATCGACCGATAACCACTGATTGTTTACATTACTGACGTATGTAAACCCTTCTGGTAACGACTTTCCACCATTTGAATACTCTGCACTCCACCAAGGGAACTCAGGTTGAATGACAAAATAATCGTCGTACTCTAACGTGTGTCTCGCATCATCTTCCGTAATCATTGCCTCATGTAATTTTTCACCTGGACGAATCCCCACAATTTTGATGTCGCACTCAGGAGCAATCGCCTCAGCCAAATCAAGAATCGACATACTTGGGATTTTCGGAATAAAAATCTCTCCACCGTTCATACGTGTCAAACTATCGATAACAAACTGGACACCTTGGTCTAATGTGATCCAAAAGCGAGTCATCCGATCATCGGTCACTGGAATGACCGTTGCTCCGTCTTGCTTCAACTTCTTGAAGAATGGTACAACGCTGCCTCGGCTTCCGACGACATTACCGTATCGGACGACAGCAAATCGTGTGTCTTTATCCCCGGCATATGAGTTACCAGCGACAAACAATTTATCTGATGCTAATTTAGTTGCACCATACAAGTTAATCGGACTTGCAGCCTTATCCGTACTTAGTGCGATAACTTTTTTGACACCACGATCAATAGCCGCTTCAATAATATTTTGAGCACCATGAATATTTGTTTTCACGGCCTCGAATGGATTATACTCGCAAGCTCCGACATGCTTGAGCGCCGCAGCATGGATGACAATATCTACTCCATCAAACGCACGATAAAGGCGTTCTTTATCACGAACATCCCCAATAAAAAAACGGACACGGGGATCTGTAAATTCTTGCGCCATTTCATATTGTTTTAACTCATCACGACTAAATACGATGACCTTTTTTACGTTTTGTTTTAATACGGTGGAGATGAATTTCTTCCCAAAAGATCCTGTACCACCCGTGACTAAAATTGTCTGATTTGTAAACATGCTTATATACTTCCTCTCTCATGCACAATGTCTAATAAATATATTATTGGCGCTACTTGTTACTTAATAGTTTCTGCATACGCTTGTTTTATCGTGTGAAGTTGAGTTTGTAGTTCTTGAATCGACTCAAACATTCGCGACAAAATCGAAAGACGTAATGCACTCGTTCGATTGTATCGATTATGGAATTTAATTTTATTTTGAATGATTAATAAATTGACGAGTTGAAGCGGCATGATATGTGTTCGGAAAGATGGCGCTTCAATCATCGCATCCCAATCCCGTAGCATTTTTTCAAACTCATCGATGGTGACAGCTTTTTGATTCATGACGCGACGCAATCGTTTTTCAAGCATTTGCAATCGTTCGCTCACACTATCAAGTAATTGTTGTACATGCTCAATCGGGACATTCAATTCTGATTCTTTGACTTGTTCAAGTTTCTGTTTTTGAATCGGTGTGGTGTGGAGCCTTTCAAGGGATTGATACGAAACTCCCTCAATTCGAGCACCTTTCTCCGCGTAGTTGACTAGTTTTTCTTTTAATCCGAGCTGTGACTTGATTAATGCTTGGTAACTAGTTAAAAAACCAAATAAGATTGGTGTGGTTTTCCCCATCTCACCATTATTCAATGGTACGTCATATAACGTTTTAGTGAACTGACCATCGTTTGAAGAAGCTTGTTTGACCGAAGCACTATAATATTCACCTTCTCGCAATGCTAAATCTTGTCCGATCAACCCAATTGAATCAAAGTCCAAATAGTTCGCAAATGCAACCGCTGCTAACGCCACCGTAGGGTACGTACTGAAAACTGTTTTTGTATAGGGTAGCAAATCTTGTGTAACCTTGGCATCAGCATAAGGTACAAGTAACCCCTTTGCTCGTTGTGGAATCTGATGATTCACTTGTAACGAATAGACAAGTGGGACATCAATTTCAATATCGTTGAAGAAATGAGCGTTAGCTTCACCAGCGTCAATCGATATGACAAAGTCCGGTCGGATTTCATTCTCCAGTAAAACTTTAACTGTCTGACCAATCGCAATGATATAGTAAGCGCACTGAGCCTTTTTAAGATAAGGGATCGCATCTTCTAGTGAAGGACCCCCTGCAATCATCAGCGCATGGCTTCCTTTATATTTATGTTTGAGACCATCGATGTTAAAAAGACGATCTGAATGCCGGTTTAGGTAGCTCGCATTTTGAAACGATTCTTGATACCAGCTCTCCGTGTACACTTTACGTGTCGTTAAATCAATTCGACTTTCGCTCAAATAATTTCGAACCAATTTTAATAATTCAAGTAACGTTTTTGTATCCTCATAAAGAGGATGTTTAATAACTTCCGTTTTCAAACCAATAAACGATTGAAACTTTGATTGCAATAACGTTTTATAATCGTCTTGCGAATCAAGAAAAGACAAGACTGAATCACTTTTAATATTTGA
The DNA here is from genome assembly GCF_902506255.1 of Exiguobacterium sp. 8H. Taxonomy (GTDB): domain Bacteria; phylum Bacillota; class Bacilli; order Exiguobacteriales; family Exiguobacteriaceae; genus Exiguobacterium; species Exiguobacterium profundum. Next base: position 1,382,998 of record NZ_LR733429.1, read on the forward strand.
CGGTAAGTTGAGGGGATCAATCGTCAAGACATGATATTGTTTTATCAATTCAGCATGAAACAGCCCACTTCCATACCCTAAAAGGATAATAGCTTCCGTGTCATCAGCAATCTCGGCTTGCAACCGCTCAAACTCTAAAAGCGTTTCACTCACAAAATAGTGGCTACTATCGTTCTGCTTTATAAGAGCCATCTCGTTCTCATGATAGCGGAACGGGAAGACGATTTGATTCTGATGTTCTACTTCTATTAATGCTTCATATTCTGTAATTAATAATTGCAAATTATCATAGACAACATTGACATACAGTTGTAAATTCTCTTTCTTTATAGCTTGGAGCTCTGATACATGTTCCACTGTCCGAATTCCATTAGAATGAATATTTTCGCCAAATAGTCGAATGATTCCCACAATCTCATCGAGGACATCCCACTTTTCGTTTTCAACTAAGAGGACAACTTGATTTGAGATGTCCCGAAGCTCTTTTACGATGTTTTGCAGTTGTGACATAAGGCACTCCTTTATGTTTTAAAAGTTCATCTGTATATAGTATACAATTTCAATATATGAATATCGATAGACTGACAAATTTATTTAAAAAAAGGGAAACAGACTTTATGTCTGTTTCCCTTTTTATATGGTTTTAATTGAATCTTAACGTAACAACTGAAGTACAGCTTGTGGCTGTTGGTTCGCTTGAGCAAGCATTGCTTGTGCAGCTTGGTTCAAGATGTTGTTTTTCGTGAAGTTCATCATTTCTTTCGCCATATCTACGTCACGGACACGTGATTCAGCAGCTTGAAGGTTTTCAGCTCCAACGTTCAAGTTGTTGATTGTGTGCTCAAGACGGTTTTGTGTTGCCCCAAGTTTCGCACGCTCAGATGATACAGTTTCAATCGCAGTGTTGATTACTGAGATAGCGCTGTTTGCACCTGTTTGTGATTCGATATCGATTGTATCAACAGAAAGACCAGTAGAAGTCATGTTTCCGATTGTCAACTCAATGTTTTGACCTGAGTTTGCACCGATGTGGAATTTGAGACCAGATCCCACAGCTGAGAAACCGCCATCCATCAATGTTTTCGTGTTGAACTCTGTGTTTTCAGCGATACGTGTGATTTCACTAACGAGCTCATCAACTTCTTTTTGAAGCTCTTGACGGTCAGTTGTTGTGTTCGTATCGTTTGACGATTGAACAGCGAGTTCACGCATACGTTGAAGGATAGAGTGTGTTTCGTTCAATGCACCTTCAGCTGTTTGGATGAGTGAGATTCCGTCTTGTGCGTTACGTGACGCTTGATCAAGACCGCGAATTTGTCCACGCATTTTTTCAGAGATTGCAAGACCAGCAGCGTCATCGCCAGCACGGTTGATGCGAAGACCTGAAGAAAGTTTCTCCATTGCCTTCCCAGAGTTAGTTGTGTTGAACGCCATGTTGCGGTGTGCGTTCATTGCGTTAAGGTTGTGGTTGATAATCATTGTAATTTCCCTCCATAGGTTTGAGTTTTTCCGCTCTTCCAAATCCGTTTGTCCGAGCATGTAAGGTTTAGGCCGGCCCCTCACCTTACATTTGTTGGAACGTTTTATCGTTTCCATACTCTATATCGGAGTGAAGGCTCGGCAGTTTAGTCTTTTTACAACTTTTTTTATGATTTCTTCAAATTTTATATTTATGTAATGAAAAACGCCCCATCATTGGGACGTTTTCAACCTTCTTACACTTCTACTTTCATCTGTTCCGTCTCATTCTGCAAACTCTCTGCGACGCGAACGAGCTCTGACATCGCCCCGTTCACCTCACCAAGACTAGCCGCTTGCTGGCTCGCCGCTGATGTCACTTCATTCGCATAACGCGATGCTTCTTCGACCATGCCAACGATGCCTGCCGAGTTTGTCACAACCGAATCGATCTGACCACGTGACTCATCAAGGAGTGAATCGACCGAATGGACATGACTGTATACTTCATTTGCGGAATTGTGAATCGATGCGAACGCACCACCTGCTTTTTCAACTAAACCGACACCTGTCTCCACTTCTGCTTTGACGTTCGCCATTGAAGACGATGTATCCCCAACGAGACGCTTCACGTCTACGATGAGATCCGTGATTTCTTGAGTCGAGTTCGCCGTTTGTTCTGCGAGCTTTTTCACTTCTGCCGCTACGACGGCGAATCCACGCCCATGCTCACCGGCACGTGCCGCTTCAATCGATGCGTTCAAGGCAAGCAAGTTCGTCTGTGCCGAAATGTCACTGATGACATCCGTGATCCGTGAGATCTCGCCTGTCATTTCCGTCAACTGGCTGTTGAGCGTCGATGACTGTTCGACTTTCCCGGCAATCGCATGCATCGCATGAACTGAAGACGAGGCAAGACCTTTCCCGCTCTCCGCTTCCTGTTGCATCTCGCTCGCCGAATCAAGCGCCGATGACATCTCTTGACGGATGCTCTCCATCGTACGCGCGACCGCTCCGAGCAAGTCCATCGAGTTATACGTCGCACTGACGTTGTCTTCTAACATCTTGTTGAGGGAATCCATCGCAGAACGGATACTTTCGCCCGCCACGTTCCCTTCTTGAACTGAAGCTGCGATTTCCTGTGCCGAACCTGTCAATTGGTCCGCCGTGTAACGCATGTTCGTGCCTTGTTCCCGAAGGTGTTCGACCATGTTGTCCATCGATAAGAGCAAACGTCCCATCTCTGAACGATCCGTCGTCTTCTCGTCAGCGAAGTGCACCGTCAAATCACCATTTCCAACTTCAACAGCTTTTTCAGAAGCCATCTCGACCGCTTTCAGTGGACGACGGGCAATCAAGTAAATAACGATTCCGCCGAGTGATGAGATGAGTAATGCCACGACCGTACCGACGAGCATGACTTGACCTTGTTCCATCTCGAGTTCCGTCAAGAGTAATAGGGTGATGTAGCCGACCGCTCCGCCCGTGATAAAGGACGTGACCAAAATCCACGCGAGCAATTGCGTCGTAAAGTTTTTAAATACTTTCACTGTTTGTTCCTCCTCATTGTGTTCATCACTCCTTATATCGTCCAATTTCCAATGAATGTATAGCGTTTTCAGTTGAACGTTTGGTCAATGAAAAAACGTACCCCCGTCAAGGAGTACGTTTCGTTAGAATGCTTCATCATCACGTTCGACGTGCACCACACGACGTGGTGTCGTCGCCGCGTCAATCGCGAGCGTGATGGCAGCCGCCCAGTGCAGCATCATCCCGACAAATGGAATGAAGCCGAGCACCGAGGCCGCAATTCCGACCGCCGCACCGTAAGAGAAGCGACTCAATCGACTGAACGAAAGAATCAATACGATCACGTGGTAGACGAACATGAAACCGAGGGGCGAATAGCCCATTCCGATGATGAAGAGACCGCCAAGAAGCGGAATCCCGAGGAAGGCTTCAAACGCCGCGCCGAGCCATTTCAGATTTTTCACCATGTGGTTCACCTCACACTTCAATCATATAAAACTCATAGCCACCATTCTCCGCAAAACCGGCACGTTTGTAAATCTCGAGCGCCGCCTTGTTTTCCGTCTCGACATCGAGCTCGACTTTCGTCCGGCCCATGCGGAACAGTTGTTGGACCATCTGTTTCAACATTTTCGTACCGTAGCCTTTGCCTTGTTCGCCTGCTTTGACCCCGAACGCATGGATGCTTGCCGCGTCGTCCCCTGTAAGAAGGGCGCGAATCACACCGATCGGTTTGCCGTCCACTTCACCGATATACGTCACGCGGTCTGGCGTATCGATTTGTTGATAGATGTTTTCCGTCACATCGACCGGATCTCCGAACGCCTCGCTGAGCGTCGCGATGATGAGCGGACGGTCGTCTGCTGTCGCCTCACGTAGCGATACCTCGTCCGGCTTCAAGAAGAGTTCCGCTTTTTTCAAGACGAGATTGTATTCCGAGAACTGATACGCCGCCTGAAGATGCTCGAGCACCGCTTTCCCGGATGCCGAGTTTCGGTCGATGACGAACGTGAATGCTTCGCAACCGTTCAACTTCGCGTCTTGTTTTGCCGTTTCGAGTAGTGCCGTGAAGACACCTTGTTTCCGGTATTCAGGATGAACGAGCGCATTCACTTCATACTCGTTCGGAAGATACGGGAAAAGCATGAGATAACCAACGAGCGTCTCCCCGTCATATACCGCATAGTCGTTCTGCCCGACCGACTCATGCCCAACCTTTACGTCGATCTTGTCGTTCGCGTTGACCGCCTGTTCTAACGCTTTGACGTCATCTGCCTGTCTTACTTCTTCTACTGTCCAATTCATTCATATCACCTCATTTGTATTGTAGCACAAAGGAAAAAGCCCGCCGTAGCGAGCAGACATTCAATGATTTCTTTCATTCTGAAAAAGATAAGTCAATTCTCGCATCATGACTGAGATGACGATGACAACAGCCAAGGTGAAAAAGCTTTCTTGTTTCGGTAAATCAAATATATACATCGCGACGATAAACAAAAGGATTACAATCAATCCCTCCGAATAATCTCGTCTTCGGCTTGGTAATGTCTTTCGCACACGTCCCCCACCTCTCTGAAAAAGACTGCAAACGATTCAGCCGTCTGCAGTCTCTCCATGTTATAACGTTCGGAACTCTAACTCAGGAAGTGTCTCGATCAACTCGGCAATCTCGTCCGTATGCGCCTCCGCACCTGGGACGGCCTCTGTCGGTTCGACCCAGAAGAACGTCTTGTCGTTCGTCCCGAGGTAGTTGCCGTAGCCGATTTCTGTCGCGAACGCCTCTTGAGTCAATTCGCGGTCGATCAAGTCTAGGTGGAACAAGAGTTGGTCGTCCCCGTTCTCAACGTTATAGTATAAATCGAACGTACCGTAGCTCTTCGTGTCCCCGATGTCGACGACGTCCTGCGCCTTCTCGATATAGACATCACCTCGCTCAATCGCCTCGACAATCTTCGACGGCAAGATGATCTCATAGCCGAGCTCACGGTCACGAATCGTCTGCGTCGTATCCTCTGTCCGTCCCCGGGACGAGACGACACCGACTGTCGCCACCAATGCACCTGTCACACCGAGCGCGAGCGCCCATTTCATCGATTTGTTCACAAGAACCACTCCTCACTTGTTAATGTCTTCACTTGATTATCCCACAAGTTAACGACTTTTCATTAAATATTCTGAAAAAATGTTTCCCCTTACATTGACGAGTGTCCGTCAATCCCATACGATGGTAGTAACGTACTATAGAAAAGAGGAACTGACATGTCTAACGAAACTACTTTGACACGCGCTCAGCTCGACGCGCTCTTGAAAAACGTCTTCGCCCTTCAAATCCCGGTCATCGAGAAATTCATGACGGATTTGTTTAAACAATATGTCTCCACGGCATCTACGTTCAAACAGGACATGGACACGATGAAAGCAACGGACTGGCACAAGCATTTCTTCGGTCAAAAAGTGATGCCGCACCTCTTCATCGAGAACCTTGGCTTCGGTGCATCGTTCCGTCACCAAGGTCAAGAAAAAGTCGTCAGCATTCCTGAGAACATGACAGTCGTCAAACCGGACTCAGACGCGCAAATCAAAGAGATTTTAGAGAATCTCGATCAGACGCTCGCATCAATGGACGGCGTCAAAAACAAAGGACTCGTCAAGAAGTTCTATAAAGAAACGCTCGAACTGATCTGCCAACTCGGTAGTCGTACCGGTATGATGGATGATTTCTATGACAAAGTCAAAGGCAGTTTGACAACAAGTTAATGACCATCCCCTCGCTCAAAAGACTGAGGGGATTTTTTTATGCCTCTTGTCGGACCACGGTCGGAAGCTCCATAAACTGACTCCGACTGTGGAAGACGACCCCGACCATGACGAGCGCGATCCCGGACAAAGCGATTGGCGATGGCATGACGGCATGCAGGAAGATGAGTTCCCCGATGAGCGCGAACAGGACTTCGAGCGCTTGCGTCGCTTCGACGGACGCCAGTCTTCCCATGTCATGTTTGACGAGATCGGTCGCCATGAAGAATAGCACGGTCGCGACAACCCCGGATAACAGGGCGACGAGGAACGTCTGCCCGAGCTGACTCGATGAGGGACGCCCCGTCGTCAACCCGTAACCGAACAACAGGAGCCAGACCGGGAGTGACCCGAGACACATTCCGAGGATTCGCTCGAACACGTCGAGGTCCGTATGTTGCATCATCTTCCGGTTCCCGAGCGGATAGGCGAACGCGGCGATGATGACCGGCACGACCCCAAGCCAAATGAACCGAGGTTCGAACGACTCGAAAAACTCCACTTGCATCATTACGACCCCAATGAGAATCAAGACCGAGAAGCGAAGTCCGCGCCATGGGATTTTCTCCCGTGTTCCGTCTACCTTCTTGAAGAGTGGGGACAACAGTGCCCCGGCGACAATCGTCACTTGCCATGTGCCCGCAATCAGCCACGGGGGTGCGACCTCGGCTGCGAGACAAATCGGGACGTAAAACAGTCCGAATCCGACCGTCCCCCAAACAATCCATTGACGAGGACTTTCTTTCAATGCTGAGAGGACTCGCTTGAGTCCACCACGAAACGCGACTACAACTAGCAATAACGGAATCATCCACAAAAAGCGGAGCGAGGCACTATAGGCAAAGCTGCCACCTCCGACTTGCATCACTTCGTTCAACACAAACGTACTCGCAAAAAACAAGGCGGCGAAGACACCGAGTATGAGTGGACGCATAAGTTCCCTCCTTTCCGAATCCTGTCATGTTCTCGACATCTTGTGATTTCTCCTGCAAAAAACGGACAGCGCTTCGCCATCCGTTTCGTTATTCCTCCTCGGTCATGTCCGGAGTTCGAGCGCGGCGATCCGCTCCATTCGCTCGAGGATCGGCTTCGCCTGATCGATATATGCCCTCACTTCAACAAGCGACAACGACGCCGCATGCGCCTCCTCATTTCGCCATACTTCATAGACGAATACGGTATCCGCCTCATCGAGCGACACGTGGACCCGATACGATTCACAATCCGATGTCGCCTCCATCTCCCGCGCCGCTTCCGACAAAATTGCTACGAGTCTATCGCGTTGCCCCGCTTTCGTGACAAGCTTTCCAATCAGTGCGTACATTTCCAATCCTCCCCTTTCTTTTGCATCGACTTCTTCCACTTACCATATGCGATTTCCTGCTTGGTCGGTTCACACGTGTAGAGGTTAAAAAAACGGACGACCCTTGGCCATCCGTTAATGAATATCGCGTTTTTGGAAATTCCCGCCTTTGACCTCTGTCACCTCATAAACGACGACGAACGCTTTCGGGTCGACATCATCGATGATGTCTTTGATCTTTCGTTCTTCGAGCCGGTTGATGACACACGTGATTTCGTAATAGCTTTCTTTGGAATATGCTCCTTGGATTTGATTCAACGTGGCGCTCCGTCCGAGACGGTCCCGAATCGTCTCGACCATCTCCTGCGGTTCACTCGTGATGATTTTGAACGTTTTTGCCCCGCTCAATCCCTCTTCAACGATATGAATCACTTTCGAGGCGATGAAGTAGGCGATGGCGGACAAGACCGCTCCTTGAAGACCGAACACCGTCGAGACGACGATAAAGACGAACGTATTCAAAAACAGAATCAAATCACTCGTTCCGAACGGCAATTTCCGTGATAACAGGACCGCCAACATATCGATACCGTCAAGCGCTCCCCCGTTGCGAAGCGAAATCCCCATCCCGAATCCGAGGATGATCCCACCGACCACCGTGATGAGGAGCGCATCCCCTTCGATGATAGTCGGAACATGGTGCATAATGACCGTACCGACAGACAAAGATGCAATCCCGGTGACTGAAAGGATGGCGAAGCTCTTCCCGATTTGTTTATAACCCAGATAGACAAACGGAATATTTAACACCCCGATGAAAATACCGAGCGGCAGTCCCGTCAGTTGTGACCCGACAATACTGATCCCAGTGACGCCCCCGTCCGAAACGTTATTCGGAATGAGGACCGATTCCAATCCATACGCCGCGATGAGTCCCCCGATGATGTTCATCATCATTTGAAACGCCATCAACCACGTTTTGTTTTCTCGTTTCATCCTATAGACCTCCATCCATTGTTCAACAACCTTCTTAGCCTAACATAAAATAATACTAAGATAATTTATCAAGAATCCTCCATCAATTCTGAATATTCATGTCAGATTCTCTGTCGTAAATGATTGTCGGTTCGTATCATTTGTTATACTTAAGAAAATGGAAAGGGGGCACCATGTATGCAGCGTACACCTATGCCTTCCCCGACACCGGAGGAAGTGCAGCGCTTAAGGCGGGAACATAATCCGATCAAGGCTTCTGAACTGTTTGTAAAAGTCGTCCTTTTGCTGCTCGGCTCCCTCGTCTTTGCAGTCGGCTTGGAGGCGTTCCTCGTACCGAATCAAATCATCGACGGTGGTATCGTAGGCGTCTCGATTATCGTGTCGTACTTGACGGAAACGAAGCTCGCGATTTGGCTCGTCCTCTTCAACTTACCGTTCATCTACTTCGGGTATCGGCAAATCGGAAAGACGTTCGCCGTCGTCACGTTGACGGCCATCCTTCTCATGTCAGCCTTCACCATCGTCCTTCACGACATCAAGCCGTTCACAGACGACCTCCTCTTGTCGACCGTCTTCGGCGGTTTCTTACTCGGTGCCGGAATCGGGCTCGTCATCCGGGCGGGAGGATCACTCGATGGAACGGAAATTCTTGCCGTTTCCTTCACGAACCGATTACCATTCTCCGTCGGAGAGATTGTCATGTTTTTCAATATCTTTATCCTCGGGACGGCCGGATTCGTCTTCAGTTGGGACCGGGCCATGTATTCGCTCCTCACCTATTTCATCGCATTCAAGACGATCGATGTTGTCCTAGAAGGAATTGACCAGTCGAAAGCGGCCTGGATCATCACGTCCGCACCAGACGATATCGGGCAAGCCATCATGGACCGGCTCGGTCGAGGTGTGACGTATCTTCATGGAGAAGGCGCCTACACAGGTGACGGGAAGAAAGTCGTCTTCACGGTCATCAGTCGATTAGAAGAAACGAAATTAAAAGACATTCTCGATGACTATGATGAAAAAGCGTTCCTCGCCATTGGCAACATTCACGACGTCCGCGGCGGACAATTAAAGAAGAAAAACATTCACTAAACGTGAAATCCCCTATAACCGCTGGACCATCATCGCCAACGGTTATAGGGGATTTTTACGCAAATTTGACCTGATTCCGACCATTTCGCTTTGCTTCATATAATGCTTCATCTGCTCTTTCGAACACGACCATGCTCGGCTCATGCCCTGCAATCGCTGCACCGATTGAAATAGTCATCGGAATGATTTCACCTTGAAATTCGAATGGTGTTCGCTGTACCATCTGCACGATGTTTTCTGCCACCTTCGCCATGCCTTCACTACCTTCAATGACAAGCAAAAATTCTTCGCCACCGTATCGCCCGACAAATCCAGAAGGCGGACAGCTTCGTTCCAACGTTTGTCCGATATGACGAAGCGCTGCGTCTCCCGCCAAGTGCCCATATGTATCGTTCAACTGTTTAAAATGATCGACGTCGATGACGAGTAACGTCCACGGTTTACCGGACATTTCCAAATCATTCATCTGTTCGAGCGTCCTGTAACGGTTCGGGAGTCCCGTCAACTCATCAATGGTCGCCCGGTGCGTATGTAGGAGAAACATCCATAGATGTGTCTCGAGTTTCTTTGCGGCCCAATAGCAGAGCCACGCCCCAAAAGATAACATGAGAAAATAAGGAACAAATACATTTATAAAGACCGTCTCATTCACACTGCCGCTCACTTGAATCAAGACGAGGAGCGCACCAAACCCGATGTAGATGGCATACCCTCTTCCTCGACGAATCGGTAGGCGTGTCATGACAAGAGAAAATAAAAAGAAGACAAGTAACAACAGTAACGAGTCTACGAACGGAGCACTCATTCCGTGCAGCGTCGTGCGTCCGATGAAAATCAGGCCGAGCGTGACGATAGCGCCGAACGGTCCAGCGAACGTTGCGGATAAGGCAATCGGGATGAGACGAAGGTCGATTCGTGCATCCCCTAATTCGATGGAGTTGATGGTTAAGAGAATTGCCGTCAATCCGTTAGAGACTCCAAACCAAAAGCGTACAAATAACGGGGAAGTCGGCTGAATCGGTAAAACCGTCCGCATCACATAGAATGTGAGTGACATGAATAAAAAGATAAGACTGATGTTGATAAAAAAACTATTAATACCTGTTTCCACCGATTCCCCTCCTTCCTTTCACGTTTCCATCCTATCCCAACCCATCGAGCGCTGTCATCCATCAATTACCGGATTCATGAAAAAAGTCGAAAGCTCACGCTTCCGACTGCTTTTGAATCATCTGCTTCATCAAGTTAGCACTGTTTCGTGCCGACTCGTTCTCTTCCTGCATTTGAATGTACACCTCATGGCGATGGATATCGATATGACGCGGGGCATCAATCCCGAGCTTCACTTGGTCGCCTTCAATGGCGAGTACCGTGAGCGTCACATCGTCGCCGATATGGATGGCCTCACCTTGTTTTCGTTTCAATACGAGCATCAGCGCACCTCCGCTTTCGTGCCACCGAGTGGATAACGAGCTGGATACGCATCGTCTAGGATGACTTGTTTCCCGCGACGTTCCTTCGTCTCGATGACGATCGGTGCTTTCAAGTTGAGCGTCGATGAATCAAAAGGTTCACGAAGCGTCACAATAGAATAGACCGATACGTGTTCCGCCTCCTCGATTCCAAGTTGGTCTTTCGCGCCATCCGACAATTCAAACGCATAGTCCGACTTATGCCAAAACGGATTCGTCACGACGAACGCGCATGCCTGTTCCTCAATCGACTGAAGCGACCAGAACGGTAACTCTTCCCCATACGGGATCAACACGAACGTTTTTGAGTCCGGGAATCCTGGAATCTCACTGACGAAGGTGATCGTCTCCGCTTCGTTTATTTCAATCTTGCCAAAGTAGTCTGTTTCAATGAACATGGATTGTCCTCACTTTCAACGCGTTTCATCATACATCCCACCGACCGGCCACATCTCGAGTGACGCCTGCTGACGGAGCGAAATGTCCGTCGTCCACGGCGTGAACGAGATGTCGGCCGGAGTGAGCGATACATCAATTTGGGGTGGTGTGATATTCCACTCGATTTTCACATCCGCCGGCGTATACGTCAACTTGACACGATCGATTGATTTTGGCATGTAGCCCATGTCAACAATCGGATATGGGTCATTCACTTTCTCAGCCGCTATCGAAGGGATCGGATTCCCGTTCTCGATTCGCATCATGCGGTCGCCGTCTCGAGCGATATTCGCCATCGCTTCTCGGGCACCTTGTTCCCCAATCCGCCCGAAATGTTTACCGAGTTCGAGCACACCCTTCAGATTGCTCTCACTTCTCGCTACTGATGAATCAACCTCAAGCTTCCCTTCTGTCGTCTGTTGCGTCATCTCGGCTCTCCCTTGTTGGATGGACAGGTCGGCCCGTCCCTGACGCATCTCGAGTACCGGTCGATTGGATGTCATCTGGATTGCGGCCTGTGTCTGCCGCATCTCAAGTCTCGCGAGATTCATCATCAATTACCGTAAGAAGTCGAGGAGCGTCGGCTGAATGATGCGGGCACCTGCAGATAACGCTGCACGGTGTACAGTTTCATGTGACTTCAGCTCCATAATGACTTTTTCTACATCGATGTCTTCATTATCAGACATGATGGTCTTGGCGATAATCTCATGATCTTGAAGACGATTGTCGACGAGCTCCAAACGGTTTGCTCGGGCACCGAGCTCCGCCCGTTCCGTGATCAAGTTTTGACCGAGTGTGTCGAGCGTATCAAGTTCTGCAGACAAATCTGCCCCGGCAGTCGTTGGATCATTAAGAAGTGTAGTTAATTTATGAAGCCCTTCAAATAACTCCTTACCAAAAACCGTTTCCGGTTGCATGTTCACTTGTACAGTAATTCCTTTTGACACTTCAAATTCGATCTCCCCACTTGTTGCAGGTGCCGTTCCACTCTCATAAATCGAATCGACAGAACCAGCCGGATTCGCTAAATACGCTTTTAACTGGTCGACATTGATGAGAGGTTGATCTGTCTTCGTACCGTTATAAATATACTTTTCACCTGCTTTTGAGTTCGCAAGTGAACCGATGTGTTCGATCAATTGATCGACCTCGCTCTTGATGATGGCACGTTGCGACGATTCATACGTATCGTTCGCCGCTTGTGTCGTCAACTCACGAATCCGCTTGACAGCTTCCGTGACTTCGTTCAATGTCGAGTCCGTCAAATCCATCCAACTTGTCGCTTCGCTGACGTTACGTCGGAATTGGTCGACTTCTCGCACCTCAGTCCGGTAACGGATTCCCTGCATCGCAACGACTGGATCCTCCGATGCTTTTTGAATCCGTTTCCCGCTGATGAGCTGTTCCTGGACACGAGCGAGTGTGTTGTAACTACTTGATAAATGCTTCAAGTTCGTCTGTGTGAGCATTGTCTGTGTGACACGCATCAGTCATTACCTCCCTACGACACCCATGCCGTTAATGATTTTGTCTAACATTTCATCGACAGCTGTGATATTTCGAGCCGCCGCATTATAAGCGTGTTGATATTGAATCATCATCGTCATTTCTTCATCGAGCGAGACTGCGCTGACCGATAACCGACGTTGGTCCGAACTACTTAAGAGAGCAAATGTACTCTTTGCCAAGTTCGCGTTTTGGCTAGCCTCGACTGCCATGTTTCCGATAACATTTTGATAGTACTTGCCGATCGAGGTTGAGGTCGTAACCGAACCCGCAAAGTTAAGCGCACTTTCTTTCAATTGCGCAAGTTCGAGAGCACCACTTCCATCCCCGATGTTCCCGTCCTTAGATGCTGCAATTAGATCTAAGTTCTTCATGAAATCAGGATTCACTGTAATGGTAGCGGCGCTAGTAGTACCCACGAAAAAGTCAGTTCGACCGGCATTTCCGTCCGCGTCCATGTTTGTTCCATGCGCTACATTAAATGCTGATGCGAAGACGTTCGCCATCTCATCTAAGTCCTTGAGCATGTTGGTGAATGCCCCGTCGATTGCCTCTGGACCCGTTGCACTTCCGTACATTTCAACAAGTGCTTTCCATTTTCCGTTAGGCATGTCGGCATGTGTCATCGATGTATTCGTACCTGCAGCATCGGTCATGGTCATCCCATCAAATTTCCCAACTCCGCCCGAAAGACCGTCTACGAGTTTTACTTCTGTACCACCGACGACTACACGAATATCGATTCGTCCTTCTGCAACACGTTGCGAGTTCCCACGTGTTTCGCCGTTCGTGTAATCAACCGGCACACGTTCGAACTCAATGTATTGCGACAACTCATCCATGTAGCGATCGCGCTCATCATACAATTCATTTGGCAGAACACCAAGAGGCTCTGCATCACCGATTTGACGGTTGACGTCACTGATTTTCGTCAACAAATCATTGATTTTTTTCGTGACGACCCCTGCTTCGGTCTTTAAGTCATCCTGTACTTTAGTCAATGATGAAGACATATAGTTAAATGTCTGTGCCAACGTCAATGCTCGTTGCCGAACTACGCTTCGCGCACCCGTATCGTCCGGGTTGACCGACAAGTCTTGAAGTGATGCCCAGAACAAGTCGAGCGATTTAGCGAGTCCGTTCTCAGACGGTTCATTGATGATGTCTTCCATCCGACCGAACGCGGCTTCTTTCGTCGCATAGAAGGCGTTCTTCACCGACTCGTCACGATACTGTTGATCGATCATAAGATCGCGAATTCGGGCGAGCGTCTCCCCGCGTACACCTGTCCCGAATTGTCCGGCTTTGGTCCCGCCGAAGTTGACCGAGAGCTGTTCGGTCATCCCGAGTGTGAGTCGTTGGCGCGAATAGCCAGGGTTTGAGGCGTTCGCCACGTTATTCCCGGTCGCTTGAAGCGCCCATTGGTGTGTCGAGAGACTGCGGCGTGCCGTCTCTAATCCCATAAATGTTGAACCCATTCCACTTCCTCCTTAAACGTCACGGCTGAACGAGCGTGTTTCGAACGCTTGTTGTCCGTATGTAAAATCATCTGCTTCCGGCATGAGCATATCCAGATGCCAAGTAATATAACGAAGGGATTGTTCGAGCAACGTCGCGTTCAATTCGTTCTGTCGCTTTAACTCGAACAAGACCGGTCTCAATTCCTCTATCTCTTCATCGTCCAATTCATACGTCCCTTGAAGTCGTTCCGCTTCTTTTTGTGAAATTTGTCGGACGAGTTTCGCTTCTTCTTTGACGAGCGTGCTAAATGCCACCATGTCATTTTGAATGAGTTGCTGTTCTTTTGCGTAAGCCAATTCGAGTAACCGTTTATGTAATGTGAGCATGAGTCTCTCCTTTTTCAAAAAAAGAGCCGACTAAAGAAAGGGGTACCCCTTATTTAGTCAGCTTCCGTGCCGTGTTATTCAGTGCGAAGGCCTCAAACGGACCTCGCTTCCATTCATCCTTGTAGAAAGCGTTTAGCGATTTCGCGCGCGTCCCGTGAATATGTGCCTGCATCAATCTCCGCTTTTAAAGCGTCGATTTTAGCGAGACGGTCCGGATGTTTCACCGGTTCTTCAAACCGGGCGCGAGCTTCCGCCGAAATTGACAATTGGTCCGTTTGGCTTGATTGCGCGGGCTTCGGCTCGACTTGCGTTTTCTTTTCATAAGTGTTTGGTAAGTGTACCCACTTGGCTGAATCGATGCGCATGCGTCTTCCCCCTCTTCATGATGTTAATCCAAACGATAAGCGCGGATACTCGACTTTTTCGCCAAGCCCTCCTGCATCTCCTGTAGACTGGACAGTTCCTTCTGCATTTCTCTCTGGCAGTTCGAACAGATTTTTCCTTCATTCGTAGGCCGACCACAACGGACGCAGCTGATGGCAAGCGCCGGATTGTCTTTGATGATCAAGCGTCCTTCGTGGATGTATCGCGTGATATCAAGTTCAGAGACACCTGTCGCTTCGACGAGGGCTCCGATGGTCGTCTGTTTGTTGGCTGGTTCACGAATGAAATCGCGGACTTTCAAGAAGTTTTTATAATCGACTTCATTACATGATGGACAGTACGGTGAACGTCCCTGTTTCATAAACAAGCGCCCACACATTTGGCAAGTTGCTGCATCCATTGGTTTCACCTCTGCCCTTTATATCGGACGCGATTTTGATTTGTTTAGCGCCCGAAACAAGCAAATCGCAGAAACTTCTGATGCACCTGCCTGTCGCAACGAAAATGCCGCCTGATGAAGGGTCGTTCCTGTCGTATAGACGTCGTCTACAAGAATGATTTTCCCATATTTCACTGAAGTTGGTACAGTGAAAGGGTTCGTTCGGTGTCGTCTTCCTTCTTTCCCGAGTTCACGTTGACTTGAAACCTCCGTTTTTTCGAGAATCTGCCGCGTCGGACCGATATATCGCGCGAGCACCTCGGCCTGATTGAAACGACGTGTCTGAAGTCGCTCCTTACTCAACGGAATCGGAACATAGGTCACGCCAGATGAACGCAATGACCGAAGCGCTGGGGCAACCGATGAGGCAATGACGACATCCCCGCTGAATTTATATCGATGTAGCCAGTCAATTCCTGCATCATCGTACGCGTACAGGCACCGGACGGTCAAGTCGAGACCGAGTGCGAGCCAGCGGATGCAGTCCGGACACGTCTCACCGGTCTCATTTGGTTGACCGCAGCGTGGGCAACCTGTCCCGAGCGGCGTCAGTTTCGACTCGCAAGAGGGACACACCCAGTCCCGTCGCCATAACGTGGCAGGTGTCCACGGGACGGTCATCGACTCATGACAAAGAAGACATTTCATCGCCGATTCGCCTCCCTGATCTTCTGGATGGCAACATCTTGTCGGAATGTCCGCTCCTTGTAAAAGAAACAGACCTCTCCTGTCGGTGTGTCCGGTTTTCGCCCCGCCCGACCCGCCATCTGAATGAGACCCCGCGTCGAGAAGAGACGATGTTCACTTTCAACCACGGCGACCTGCACGTCGCGAACCGTCATCCCTCGCTCCCAGATTGAGGTCGCAAGGACGATCCCTTTCGTTTCTTGAAGCCAATGGAGTGTATCCAACCGTTCTTCCGTGTCAGCAGAAACGGTTTGACACGTGATACCTGCCTCTTGTAACTGACGTTCATATCGCTCCAAATCAGGCTTCGTCGGCACAAACAAGAGACGGGGTTTCAAGGCGTGACGTCGACAGAAGTCTAGGAGTCGTTCGTCGGACTGTTTGACAAGTGTCGGGACCGGCAAATCGAATCCGTGATAGCGCCGCGACAGATGAACCTTCGGAAGCAATTGTTGCCAAACGGTCGGGGTCGCCGTGATAAATAAGAAGACATTTCTCCCGGCCCGACGGATTGTATTCCAAAGTGCCACATCAAAGGCAAACGGGAAGGCATCGGACTCATCGACGAGCACATAATCGAACACGTCACGTAAATTCATGAGTAACGGTGCGGTCGCCACCGTGATCATCCCAATGGAGTCTTTTTCTCCCCCTCCATATCGTTTAGTGACAGGGACTGTGAACGCCTGTTCTAATCGTTCGACCCATTCGATGGCGACATCTTTCCTCGGAGAGACAACCAACACTCGCTTCCCTTCATTGACGACACGCTCAATCACGGGAAACGTCATCTCGGTCTTCCCAGCGCCACACACCGCATGCACAAGTCCCGTCCTCCGTTCGTCCCACCACGTGAGCAGTTGGTTCGCGACCCGCTTTTGGTCTGGGACGAGCTCGAATGGCATCGTCAATTCGGTCGTCTCGGTTGGAGTTGTGATGTCCCGTTCCTGTAGAAAATCACATCGGCAGACACGCCCGAGGTACAAACAATTTCGGCAATAGGCACAGCGTCCATGATGACAAGTGAACGTCCGGACGTGCGTGCTGAGACAGCGTTGGCAGATGCCGAAGCGGATGGCTCTTTTTCCTTTCGGTGCGACAATAAGTTCTCCCATAACCTGACTCCTTTTTGTCATCACGCTACCAAAATACCTATGTAAATACGATTCAACTTATCAAAAACAACATAGGTCTACTACACAAATAGGACCCGACGAAAAAGTCGGGTCCCATCTGTTAAATCTGTTTATAGAACATGATCGCCTCATATGGACGAAGAGACAACGACATTCCGTCGAGCTCAGGCACGTCGTAGTTGTGACTGACGACGTTCACCCGCTCGAATCCTTCTGGAATCGTGTACGTCGTTTCAATTCCATAGAAGTTGGCGACGACGAGTAGCTCCTCTCGGTCCGTCTTCCGTGTATATGCCCAAACGTCTAGCGAATCAGGAGTAAGAAGCGTGTAGTCTCCGTCCGTCAAAACGTCAAGTTCTTTTCGTAATGCAATCAAGTGTTTGTAGTGGTAGAACACCGAGTTCGGATCACGAAGCGCCGTTTCAACGTTCACGTCCTCATAGTTCGGCGCCACGTTGATCCATGGTGTGCCGCTCGTGAAGCCGGCATGTGTCGTTGCATCCCACTGCATCGGCGTTCGCGAGTTGTCGCGTGACTTCTGTTTGATGGCGGCCATCATGTCATCATGCGACACACCCTCTTCCCGCTTCAACTTGTAGATGTTGAGCGTTTCGATATCCCGATATTCATCGAGCGAGTCGAAGCCGGGGTTCGTCATCCCGATTTCTTCCCCTTGATAGATGTACGGCGTCCCTTGAAGGCCGTGGAGCACTGTCGCAAGCATCTTCGCGCTCTCGACGCGGTGGTTCGTGTCGTTCCCAAAACGGCTGACGACACGTGGTTGGTCATGGTTGCACCAGAAGATGGCGTTCCATCCTTTTCCGTGCATCCCACGTTGCCACGTCGACATGATGTCTTTTAATTGAATGAAATCGAACGGCGCCGCGACGAATTTCTCGCCGTTCGGATAGTCGACTTTCAAGTGGTGGAAGCTGAACGTCATGCTGAGCTCGTTCTCGTCCGGGTTTGAATAGCGTACGCAGTGATCGAGCGTCGTCGAAGACATCTCCCCGACCGTGATGACGTCATGCCCATCAAATACTTCTCGGTTCATTTCTTTTAAATATTCGTGGATGCGTGGACCGTCCGTATAGAACTTGCGACCGTCCGATATGTCTTCTGGGAAGTTCTGTTCTTTTGAAATGAGGTTGATGACGTCGAGACGGAATCCTTTGATTCCTTTTTTACGCCAGAACCGCATCATCTCGTAGACGTCCTCGCGCATCTGTTCATTCTCCCAGTTCAGGTCAGCTTGTGTCACGTCGAACAAGTGGAGATAATATTGTCCGCTCTTCTCATCATATTCCCACGCATTCCCACCGAACTTCGATTCCCAGTTCGTCGGTTCGTCGCGCCAGATGTAGTAGTCACGGTACCGCTCGTCTCCCGCCAATGATTTTTGAAACCATTCGTGCTCGGTCGAAGAGTGGTTGACGACGATGTCCATCATGAGGCCGATGCCCCGCGCCTCTGCTTCACGGATCAATTCGTCGAGGTCCTCCATCGTTCCGTAAGACGGGTCGATGGCATAATAATCACTCACGTCATAGCCATTATCGTGTTGAGGTGACTGATAGACAGGCGTCATCCAAATGTATTCGATGCCGAGTTCTGCCAAGTAATCCAGCTTCGCCGTCACCCCTTTAATCGATCCGGTCGCGTTCCCTTCCGGACTGTAAAAACTTTTCGGGTAAATTTGATAGACGACTGATTTGCGCCAATTTTTCTGTGTCATCAACGACATCTCCTTTTTGTAAGAGTTTTCATTTCAATAGGAAAGAGGGAAGAACTGCCGTCCCTCCCTCCCGAGTCATTACTTATGCGACTTTGTTTTCTTCAAGTTCACCTTTCTTCATGTAACGCTTCGACAAGATGAAAGTGAGCGCGAACGGAACGATGATCGCGATGACCATGCCCACGATGAAGAGAAGGATCTTATCTGTGAAGATTGAGAGGAATCCAGGGAGTCCTCCGACACCGATGGCGATTGCTTGCACATCGTTCAATGTGATAAAGATAGCAGCGATTGCCGACCCGATCATAGCTGAGTAGAACGGGAATTTATTTGGTAAGTTGACCCCGAACATGGCCGGCTCTGTGATTCCGAAATAAGCCGAGATGGCTGAAGTCGATGCCATGCTCTTTTGTTTCGCGTTGTGCTTGTAGACGAAGAACATCGCGAGTGCGGCCGAACCTTGAGCAATGTTTGAGAGTGCGATCATCGGCCAGATGAACGTACCGCCTGTATCTGCGATCAACTGAAGGTCGATGGCGATGAACAAGTGGTGCATCCCGGTGACGACGAGCGGTGCGTAGAACAATCCGAAGAGGAGTGCCCCGACGACCGGTACGGCTTCGAACGTGTTGACGAGTCCTGTCGCGATCACGTTCCCGATTCCACGAGTGACCGGTCCAACGATTGCGAGTGCGAGGAATCCTGTGACAACGATTGTTGTGATTGGAACGACCAAGAGTTGGATGGCGTTCGGTACACGTTTTTTCAAGAACATCTCGATTTGGCTCAAGATATAGGCAGCAGCGAGTACCGGCAAGATCTGACCTTGGTAGCCGACTTTCTCGATTTCGAAGAGTCCGAGGATATCAAACGTCGGGACATCTCCTTCAAGTGCTGCCGTTCCGTAGCCCCATGCATTCAAGAGGTCCGGGTGAACGAGTAAGAGACCCATGACGATCCCGAGTACTTCGCTCCCGCCGAATCGTTTCGTCGCCGACCAACCGACGAGTGCCGGTAAGAAGACGAATGACGTATTCGCCATCATGTTGATGAGATCCCAAAGTCCTTGTAAGTTCGGATACGCCTCGATGAGCGTCTGTCCTTCGATGAAGAGACCTTCCGATGCAAGTAAGTTGTTGATCCCCATGAGGAGACCGGCTACGATGATGGCTGGAATGATTGGCATAAAGACGTCAGAGAAGACTTTGACGAGTTTTTGAAGCGGATTCATTTTTTTGCCGCCCGCGGATTTGACCTCGGCGACCGTCGCCGCCTCAAGTCCAGCGAGCTTGATGAACTCGGTATAGACGCGATCGACATCGCCGGCTCCGATGACGATTTGATACACGCCGGAGTTCTCGAACGCCCCTTTGACGAGGTCGATTTCTTTCACGCGTGCCTCATCGACTTTTGATTGATCCTTGAGGGAGAGACGGAGACGCGTCACACAGTGCGCGGCCTTGTCCACGTTGTCTTTGCCCCCGATCGCTTCTAAGATCTCAGCGGCAATTTGACGATAATCTGCCTTCATGTTGAATGTCCTCCTTTGTTTGAAAACTGTAAATGAAAACGGTTACTTATGAGTACAAACAAAGTATAACTTATCTATATAAGTTAAGTCAACAACTTATATAGATAAGTTAAACATGAAAGTTTTGCGTCGTGATTTACTGTTAAAATTCCCCTATTTTGACTTAGGACAAACAAAAAACCCCTTCCTGTACGAAAGAGGTTTACCTACGGGCGACGTCGCTAAACTGGAACTTGTCCAATCGGTGACGCGACTCCGTATATTCAAATTGTTGTCCTTCATATAAGAACGTATCGTTCGTGATGACGATGACGTATTCATAGTCATGCAAGTCGAGCCGTTTCCGGTCAAGTTCCGTCACGTCTTCAGCTGCAATCTTCCGTTTCGCATAGCTGATTTGTAGCCCAAGCTCATCTTCGATATATCCATAAATCGATCGAGCCGCAATCTCTTCTGTCAGACCGGGGACGAGATCTTTGACGAAATAGTTGATATCTAAGATAACGTTCTCCCCGTCAAAGTTTCGAACCCGTTCGATGCGAAACACATGCGTCCCTGGCGCTAAGTTCATCCGTTCGGCGAGCCATGTCGGGGCTTCTATCTCTTCGAACGAAGCGACGTGGGTCTGAATGGAACGACCGAGCATGCTCGCGTAGACCTCTGAAAAACTGACGATGCCATTGAATTGAAACTCGATCTGGTCACGTTTCAACACGAACACGCCTTTTCCATGATGCTTCCGGACATACCCGTTCTCCTGTAAAAGATCGAGCGCTTTCCGGACCGTCCCCCGGCTGGCCTCGAACTGATGCATCAACTCGGTTTCAGACGGAAGCTTTGAGTCAGCGGGTCTCGTGCCATTTCGCATCTCTTCTGCCAGACGCTCAAAGATTTGGCGATATTTCGCCATTTCATTCCCTCCTCCATTGAAAAAGACGACCTTAGACGGTCGTCTCTCTTACCATTCGCGACGATACCATGTGATGCCGATTGCACCAGGTCCGAGATGCGTTCCGATGACGGGACCGAAATGGCTTCCCGAGATATGTGCTTTCGGGAACTTCTGCTTCATCGAAGCGATCTCTTCCGCCTGACGCTCCGGGCAGTTGGCGTGAATGATACCAATGCAGTACCCTTCCCCATCTCCGACAATCGATTCGTCCATCATCTCTTCGATTCGGCGTACGGCCTTCTTGTATGTCCGAATCTTCTCGAACGGGACGATCAATTTATCTTGGAAATGAAGGACCGGCTTGATTTGTAAGAACGATCCGACGAGCGCTTGCGCCGCACTCAATCGTCCGCCGCGTTGTAAATGGTCAAGGTCATCGACGACGAAGTACGCGCGAATCGAATCACGGACCGCTTCAAGTCGGGCGATGATTTCTTCTGGTGTCGCCCCGTTGTCACGGAGGTGAAGAGCCTCTTCGACAAGAAACGCTTGCGGCATACACGAAATCTCTGAGTCAAACGCATGAACCGTCACATCGACCATGTTATTTAGCGCGACCATCGATTGGTACGTTCCGCTAATCCCACTCGAGAGCGTGATTGCAATCACGTCTGTCACATCGTCCGGCAAGCTCTCAATCAATTCAACCGTCTCACCGATGACCGGTTGCGACGTCGTCGGCAGGTTCCCTGCCTCGATACGCTCGTAAAACGCCTCGGTCGACATATCAATCGACTCGCGGTACGACGCACCATCGAAGATGACACTGAGTGGTGCGACATGGACGTCATGTCGCGCCAAAAAATCATCCGACAGATAGGCGGTACTGTCGGTTAAAATCGCAATGTTTCCCATACTATATCCTCACTTTACGTCGTTTCATTTTTCCAATTATGTTAGGATTCCATTCCATATTGTAACACAAAAACGAGGTAAAGCATCGGTGACGCTCAAATCTCGACCCAACCCCGGCGAATCGCATCCACGACGGCTTGCGTCCGGTCGTTCACGTCCATTTTACGAAGTACGGAGGAGACGTGGTTTTTGACCGTCTTCTCACTGATAAACAGCATGTCACTGATGTCTCGGTTCGAGCGACCGTCAGCGAGAAGGTGCAACACCTCGACCTCACGGCGCGACAATAATTGATAGACCGGGTCATCTGTACGGCTCTCGACGCCACGTCCCGCCTGTTCCCCTTTGAATTGTAAGAGACGGCGGTAATCCTTCAGTACGTTCGTTGTCACTTTCGGATGAAGATACGCCCCATCCTTTGCGACGGCACGGACTGCCGAGATCAATTCTGTCGATGCGACTTCTTTTAATAAGAACCCTGATGCCCCCGCTTCAAGCGCATGTGTGATATACGACTCATCATCATGGATTGACAGAATGAGGACACGTGTCTCTGGTGAAAGAAGTGACAGTTGCTTCGTCGCCTCGATTCCGTTCATGTCCGGCATGTTGATATCCATAATTAGAATTTCCGGTTTTTGCTCGCCAGCGATGCGGATTGCTTCGCGTCCCGTACGCCCTTCGGCGACAACTTTAAATTCATCCTCCAAATCAAAAATCCGCTTCAATCCCTCGCGGAACAGTTCGTGATCATCCACGATCGCAATGCGTGTCTGTGTCATTTCCATGTATGTCTTCCCCCTTGTTCTCTCACGGAATCGGAATCGACATCCGGACGACTGTCCCTTTGCCGACTTCCGAGTCGATGGTGATGCTTCCGTTCACCAATTCAATTCGTTCGCGCATTCCGACAATCCCAAACGACTCTTCGCCAATTGCGCTCGGTTCAAACCCGATGCCATAGTCGCGGACGTGGATGTGAATCACGTCGCTCGCTTGCTCGACATTGACGATGATTTCGGCTGTTTTTGCATGTTTGATCGCATTTTGTACCGATTCTTGAACGAGACGGAACACGTTAATCTCCAGCTTCTCCGGTAATCGCGCACGCGACCCTCGATAGTTGAGACGTGTTTTGATTGCCGTATACTCCTCCGTTTGATGGAGATAGCGCTCGAGCGTCGGCAAAAAGCCTAAATCATCAAGCGACATCGGACGTAAATCATAAATCAAACGACGGACGTCGACGAGCGCCCCACGAATTAGCTTTTTCAATTCATGTAATTCGGCAAATGCCTCATCTTTTCCTCGTTTATCAAATGTCTTTTCAATCAGGTCGGCCCGTATCAGAATATGAGCAAGCGATTGCGCTGGACCATCGTGCATCTCGCGGGCGAGATGGCGCCGTTCGCGCTCAGCCGCTTCGAATACGCCGATGGCCATCTCTTGTTTTTTCATCATGTCCGAATACTCTTGCTGTAAGTCATCCCGTAAGAAGTTCAAGACGACACTCACGCGACCAATCAACTTTTCGGCACGTTCGATCGTGTCCTCTAAGATGAGCAGACGACGCTCTAAGTCGTTCCGGCGTTGCTGTGCCGCCATCTCTTCTTTTTGGACAAGAAAACGTTCGAGTTGCATTTGATTTGCCCGTTCGTAGGCTTCGCGAATTTCTTGTTCACTATGTATATGAAACTTTTTACTGACTTGAACGAGCTTGGCCTTTGCAGCTTTCACGAGTCGGTCGAGTCGATCGGACTCCTCGATGTAGAACTCGATTTTATCCGTCAATTCTTTTAACTCGTTTTGAATTGCTGAATATTCAGTTGCAGAACTTTCGGTTATACGGACAATCTCCTCTTTACTTTCCGTCACCGTTTCAATCATATTTGTTATGATATGTTCTAAAGCTGTCCGATCGGTAATATGATTCACGATGCCATCCCCTAATAGTTCGGTAGTTAATCCTCATCTATTCTTATATATCGTCCCACTCTAAACAGGTTTGTAGCGGACATGAGAGATTTTCTATAATTCCATTCGCTATAAATAGCGTATGTGCCTACTTGAATTCTAAAAAAAATATTTAAAAATAGAAAGGAGAATTTTCAGAAATGTCTATTGAGTCAAATTATACTATAAAACAAAGTGGAACATACGAAGTCGTTATCCAAAAATCAAAATTTATTGCTCATTTCAAACGTGTCGAAACAGAGGAAGAGGCGCAGGCGTTTATCCAAGCCACCAAGAAAGAGCATTGGAATGCAAACCATAACTGTTCCGCCTATATCATCGGGGAACGGAACGAGCACCAAAAAGCGAACGACGACGGTGAGCCGAGCGGTACGGCCGGCATGCCGATGCTCGAGGTGTTGCGCAAACGCCACTTGAAAGATACGGTCGTCGTCGTGACACGTTATTTCGGTGGAATCAAGCTCGGTGGCGGCGGACTTATTCGTGCCTACGGTGGAACTGTAAGCGAAGGACTTGATGCGGTCGGCATCGTCGAACGCCTACCGATGCAACAATTGACACTCACCGTCGACTATACATGGATTGGGAAAGTCGAAAACGAGTTGAGACAGTCTAGCTATCTGCTCGATGACATCATCTACGCGGACCTCGTCACGTTTCATGTCTCGGTACCCGTGGAAGAGACAGAGGAGGCGCTCGCTTGGCTGACAGACATGACGAACGGTCAAGGTCAGCTTCAAACTCATGGGATCCGCATCATCGAACGTGATTTCAAACGCTGAAACGCCTATACTAAAAGAAACGACTGAAATGAGGAAACAACATGAAAACACCCCCACGCAAGAAAAGATCACCTTGGAAAATTGTCCTCATCGTGTTGGGTGTCGTATTGCTCATCGGTGGTTCCGCTTTCGGCTATTTTGTCTTCAAAGCGAATGAAACCGCCGAAAACGCGAACAAGGCGTTGGAACGTGGCGACAAGTCAGAACGTCGCGACGAGACCATCGACTTGACGAAAGATCACTTTTCCGTCCTGTTAGCAGGAGTCGATGGCGGCGCCTCGCTCGAGGAAGGACGGACTGATTCGCTCATGGTCGCCACGTTCAACAAGGAATCGCGGCAAGTGACGCTCGTCAGCATCCCACGCGACTCATATGTCGACATCATCATCGACGATGAGGATCCGTTCAAAGACAAGATCAACCATGCTTACGCTTACGGAGGCATTGACACGACCATTGCGACCGTCGAGAACCTGCTCGACATCCCAATCGATTACTATGCGACCATCAACTTTGATGGAATCGAAGATTTGGTCGATGCGGTCGGTGGCGTCGAGATTGATGTCCTCATCCCCATCTCCGGAAAAGCGACCGGAAATGTCGAGCTAGAGCCTGGCGTTCAAGTCTTGAACGGAAAAGAAGCACTTGCCTATGCCCGGATGCGGAAGCAAGACCCTGCCGGCGACATCGGTCGAGCCGGTCGACAACAGCAAGTTATCGAGGCCATCATCAATGAGGCGACGACCATCAACTCGTTTACGAAGCTGAACCGGATCATGAATGCTGTCGGCGAGAACATCCGGACGAACATGACGTTGTCAGAGGCCTCACAACTTCAGCCTTACGCAAAATCGCTGAAGTCGTTCAACCGCGAAACACTTGAAGGGACGGACCTGACGCTGAACGGGGTCTACTATTATGAAATCGACCCGGCTGACCTTCGTGACGCCCAGGCCCTTCTCCAGACGGAGCTCGGCATGCCCGTTACAGCGGATGAACCATCAACTGACGAAACAGACGATACGATGACTGAGACAATCACGTACTAAAACAAAAATAGCCAGTATCGCGCGGCGATACTGGCTATTTTTTAGGTTCGCGGTCGACCGAGCAGTCGTCGGGACGTGCGAATAATCGGTTTATAATTTGGATGAATCAGTTCGGTTGATTCCACGATCAATTCAATGACAATCAACACGACGATGAACGTGATGACCGCACCGAGCATCGTCGTCTTGGCGAACAAGATGGATGAGATGCCAAAGAACAAGGTCATCCCGTACATGAGCAAGACGGCTTGCCGTGTCGTGAAGCCCATATCGATCAACTGATGATGCATATGCGATTTATCCGGCGACATCGGCGGTCGCCCTTGGACGAGCCGGCGCACGATGGCGAAAATTGTATCCGAGATCGGCAACCCGAGCAAGAGGACCGGGACGACGAGCGAGAACAATGTCACGTTCTTAAACCCGATGAGCGAGAAGACGGCGAGCATGTACCCGAGGAACAGTGCTCCCGTATCGCCCATAAAGATTTTCGCCGGATAAAAATTATGAACGAGAAACCCGAGCGTACTCGCAAGAAGCAAGAGCGCCATCATCGTCAAATAGACGTTCCCCTGAATGATGGCTAACACGGCAATCGTCCCGAGGGCGATGCTCGACACACCGGCGGCGAGACCATCGAGACCGTCAATCAAGTTGATGGCATTCGTGATCCCAATCAGCCAAAGGACGGTGATCGGGATGCTCCATGACCCTAGGTAGAGTTGCTGGTCGAACGGAAGATTGATGAGTTCAATTCGCATCCCCGAGTTCAAGACAACGACCGTCGCAATCATCTGTCCCATCAACTTGACACGGGCTGATAACTGGAACCGGTCATCGATCAGTCCGGTAAGGAGAATGACGACAGCGCCAATCAAGATAGCGTCGTTATATCGACTCGTCGGAAGCAGCAAGGCGTAGCCGATGAAAAATGCGATAAAAATCGCGAGACCCCCGATTCGTGGCATCGTCCGTAAATGTACTTTTCGTGCGTTCGGATGATCGACTGCACCGATGAAAAATGCGAATCGACGAACGAGCGGTGTAATCAAGATGGCCATCACAAAACTGACCAACATGGCAATCCATAGCATGGGCCGACAGTTCCTCTCTCAAAAAAATAGACTCTGGCGAATTATATCACATTTTGAATCGAGGAGTGGATATCAGTCCGTTTACAATAAAAGCCGATGAGGCGTTCCCCATCAGCTCTGGATCATGAAAGTGTCGCTGCCACTTCTTCTGTCGGTTCGTATGTATACAAGCCGCGACCAATTTTTTTGATTTCCGGGTTGACACCTTCAATTTTCACCATCAATTGGTAAATGTTGCTGATGTGATGACGGTAACGAAGTTCAAGTTCCATTTGAATATCACGCACGCTCATCGTCTGACGCTCTTTCAGTAGATCCGTCACTTGATGAACGTACACCTCGAGCGGATAACGCTGGTTCACACGGCGCGGACGTAGGCGTTTTGACGCATCAGTCATGGAGTCCTTATCTTCTCTATCTCGACTCAATTCCGCAATCAAATACTCGGCACGTCGTTGCAATTGGCGATACGACTCCTCAATTTCCATCAATTCTCGATAAATGTGGTCATTGACATTCGTAGATTCCATACACAAATCCCCTTCTACATCCAATTATAATTTGGAATTCCCTAATTTAAATCAGTAATTCCTAATAATCCCTCTATATCTTCTATAAAAGTGTAACGGATTTGTAATGTGTTTGTCATCTCTTTTTGGGCAATTCTGTCTATTTAGGACTTTAGGCTCAAAAAAGACGGCGACTGTTCGGGGCAGTCGCCGTCTCACGGAAGATGATTGTAGTCATTTACACATGAACGCGTTCGAGGATGCGTTCAAGTGACAGATCGTCAGTAGAAGCGGCGATGAGGTCTGCATGACCAAGCATCGATTCTTCTCCAACGGCGACAGCAAACATATTTGCCGCTTTGATTGCAGTTACACCGGCAGCCGCGTCTTCAACGCCGATGGCGAGTTCGGGTTTCACGCCAAGGGCAGAAGCGGCCTTCAAAAACACTTCGGGGTGTGGTTTTGATTGGGCGACAGTTGCTGCGTCGACAATATGGTCGAAGTAATGTCGGACCCCAAGTGCGTCAACGACCGCAAATGCGTTCTTTGAAGCAGAAGCCATTCCGATTTTGAGTCCCGCCTCTTTGATTTCATCGAGGAATGAAACGATACCAGGAAGAAGATCGTCGGATGAGATATGTTGAATAAGTTCAACGTAGTGCTCGTTTTTCTTTTGTGCGAGTTCTGCTTTCTCTTCCGGTGTGAAATCGTTTTGTTTACCGCCGAGCGTAAGGATCCGCTCAAGCGACTCAGTCCGACTCACGCCTTTGAGCGTTTCATTGAATTCGCGGTCAAATGGAATTCCGAGCTCTTCACCGAGCTGCTTCCAAGCGAGGTAATGGTACTCTGCCGTGTCAGTGATGACACCGTCCAAATCGAAAATCACTGCTTCAATCGTTGACATACATGCTTTCCGCCTTTCCTTCAAATGCTTGTGTCGTCAGACTACATTTAGGGAACTTGACAAGTACCCGTCGCACGTTTGGTCAATGATGCAAACGGTTGCACTTGTTCGATTTCTATTATAAATGAAAACGTTCTCTTGATGCAACCGTTTTCGCAAAAATCAAAAAAAGAGAAGAGCATGCGCTCTCCCCTTCCTTATTACAGCTGAATACCGACCACTTTGATGTTCACAGAACGTGGTGTCATCGCAAGCATCGTGTCCATATCTTGCGTGATGCGCTCTTGGACGGCCGTCACCGTTTTGATGATCGACTGTCCGTACGCGATATAAAGCGATAGGTTGATGGTGATGCCTTCGTCCGACTCATCGACTTTCACATGTTTCATGAGAGCACGCTCTGACAATTTCGTATCTTCTTGCGTGAACGAGACGTGTTTCGTTTCTTTGACCGCGACCGCGGCAATCATTTCAACGACGTGACGTGATACGTTCACGTCGCCTTCTGTGCTGTGCATTCCATTTTCGTATGGCATAGGGTCACTTCCTTAACTCTAGTTTCGTTTCTTCTTAATAAAGTGTAGCGGAAATGAAGCGTTTAGAAAAGACTTTACCCTTTTACCCCCTTGGTATTTTGGACACGCTTCACGTCAATCTCGACGAGCGGGCGCAAGAGACGGACCATCGGTGGACTGATAATCACGAGGACCATCACAAAGGCGACACCGAACAAGACGAGTAGTTGCATCCAAGATGTTGGCATGAACCCTGCCGGTATAAACGCCTTCCATGCGACAACAAAGAAGACGTGGACGAGATAGACGTACAGACTATACTGTCCGGCACGCGAGAAAATCGGGAGCTGTCGTCCCGGTATGATGAGCGCGAAACTGATCGACATGAGGAGCGACACCGTATAGACGATCAAAAAGGCGAACGGTCCGCTCCACATCGCCTCAGGGACGGCCGTGTCATAGGCGAAACGGAACTTGAACAAGTTCCCGATATGATAGAACGTATCGTCTTGCTGGACCCGCATCGAGACCAAGAGTCCCAATGTGAGCGTGGTGAAGACAATCGCCCCGCCGATGCGATATCGATTCCGGTGTTCGGCCCGTTTCGGTAACTCAAAGAAGTTGAGCGTATTGCGCTCGGACATCCAGTTCCCGATCAAGAAGAACGGATAGAACATGATGACTTTCCGTAACGCGAAATACCCCGTCGCCTCGGCTTGGAATCCGAACAGAAGCGCAAATAATAGTGCATACAATACGTACCCTTTCAGTTGTGTCACGTACGGGGTGATGATGTACCAGAAAATGATGGCCATCAGATACCAAAGCGCCCAATACGGCTTCAACAAATTCAGACCCGGATTTTCAAGTGAGAAAATCGGAATCCCTTCTGTAAATGCGAACCATGACCCAAGAATGACCTGCCAAATGACATAGACCACGAATAGCTGGATCACGCGCAAATAGCGGTTCTCCCGATAAAAGTAACCGCTCAACATGATGAACAACGGCATGTGGAAGGTATACAGGAACAGATACACCCACTTTGGTAAAATATCGTCATAAGCGCCGCGGACATCGGTCAACAAGTGTCCGAAGACGACGAGTAGGACGAGCACTCCTTTAATATTGTCATACCAATAATTTCTCATAACATTCCCTCTAGTTCTCTATGATGACTGCAATGAAGCTGACCTTCATGTTTTCACGTTCTTTTTATAGACAGAATCCATGAAGGTCTTGGAAAATCCCTCACCTATCATAAGCGATTCCTGTGCCAAGTGAAATTACGTTTCAACAAAATTTTCATGTCTTCACTGTCATCATTCCCATAATTCGAGGAATACAAGCCGAAACGTCAAAAAATCCTCACGATTCAGCATGTTGTGTGCGTATTCAAATAGACGGGATTGGGTACAGTATAGTATAGTGGTGTTACTAAATATTCAGAATATTCTAATAAAGGAGGTGGAGAGAATGGCATCGATCATCCGGAATCGACATCATATGGTGCACGATCCAAAACGTTCATTCTCTAACTTCGGATTCTGGTGGTTCGTCAGCGTCTTTTCCGTCGGATTGCTCCTTGTCGCCTTCGAGTCCGTCCGAAACGGGTTCTCTGCCATTCATCCTGTCTTGTCTAGCATGGCTTTCCTCGGTCTCACGTTCGTGCTCGGTGTCTGCGCTAAACTGGCTCGTGACGTCTGGTGGCTCAACTACTTGCTCGAGCGCACCCAAAACCGCTACTTATATATCGGTGGCGACACGCTCCAAAGTTGGCAGTATACGCTCGACTCGATTTGGTTGCTCACGCGCACCTCACAAAAAAAGCTCGGCCGATTGTATATCCAAATCGACCGAACTGTGCGAGCTGAGGAAGCGAAACGTTTATTCGCCGCCTATTTGATTGACCGAGGGGTCCTCGTCGTCTATTCTCGTCCGAACAAACCGAAAAAAATGGCTTGAATGAATCAGTCGAGGTATGCGGCGATCCATGTCCGTGCTACCTCGACTTCTTCCATACGAAGTTCATGTCCCCCCGAGTGATAGAAGAGCTCGACGTCCGCTCCCGCGTTTCGGAGTGTCGACGTCAGCTCTTCTGTTTCTGTTTTCGGGCAAATCGGGTCGCGTTCGCCAGCCGAGATGAACACGTTCGTTCCTGACAAGTCAGGTAGCGTCAATGAACGGTCCGGTACCATCGGGTGGAATAGGAGTGAAGCAGTGAACGCCGGATGACGGTAAAGTGCCGACCCGATCAAATTCGCCCCGTTCGAGTAGCCGAGCGGAATCATCTTATCCCGGTCGATGCCATACGTTGTCGCCGCTTCATCTAAAAAATGAAGGAAGCGCTCTGTCTGTTTCTTTAAATCTTCAAGGTCGAGCACCCCTTCCGCGTGGCGACGGAAGAAACGGGACATCCCGTTTTCAATGACATCCCCTCGAAGCGTCAAGATGTTCGCCTCGGTCGATAGTTCTTTCGCGAGCGGAATCAAATCCTGCTCGGTCCCTCCAGTTCCGTGTAATAAAACGAGTGTCGTATCTTTTGTACCTTGAATGAATTGATGAATCATATGTGTTCTCCTCTCGGTATCGTGATTGCTGGTAGTGTGCGGACGATTTTATCTCGGTCCGCTTCGAGCCATGGTGGCAAGCGCAACGTCTCACCGAGCGTGTCAACGGATTCGTCCACAGTGAATCCAGGTACGTCCGTCGCGAGTTCGTGCAGGATACGTCCGGCATCATGGAAATAGACGGAGCGGAAATAATTTCGTTCTTTCACTTCGGTCGGTCTTAATCCAAGATCAAAGATGGCGTCTTGCCAGGTCGGATAATGGTCTCCGTCGGTAACGCGCCACGCGATGTGATGAACCGTTCCCGTTCCAGGGACCCCGTTTGGTAAAATCGTTTTCTTCACATCGATGACGTTCCCGTAATCTGCTGACCCTTTCAAACGGATCCACTCTTCATCCTCTGCGACCCGTTCAAAGCCGAACAGTTCCGTCAACAAGCGCACGGTTTCGTCCGGTGCTTTCGACAACAAAGTCGCTCCGGCGAATCCGACAATTGCTTCATGTTCTGTGATACCGGGGATGACCCAGCGTGTCTGTTTAGAGCTCGGTCGGGCGACGAGTTCGACGACGAGTCCGTCCGGGTCTTCAAATAAAAGTGATGCCTCGCTGAACCGTTCAGTGGCGACGGTCGCGATGCCGTGCTGTTGTAGTCTTTCTTCCCAGAACGGTAAACTCCCTGCCGGTACGAGATAAGTCGTCACGCCAACCTGTCCGCTCCCGACCTGCCCTTTCCCTAAGCCCGGGATTGGAAAGAACGTAATCACCGTCCCTGGTGTCCCGAC
The DNA here is from genome assembly GCF_902506255.1 of Exiguobacterium sp. 8H. Taxonomy (GTDB): domain Bacteria; phylum Bacillota; class Bacilli; order Exiguobacteriales; family Exiguobacteriaceae; genus Exiguobacterium; species Exiguobacterium profundum. Next base: position 1,415,337 of record NZ_LR733429.1, read on the forward strand.
TTCGTCCCCAAAATAGAGATGATACGTACCAGGGTCATCAAAGTTAACGGTCTGTTTCACGAAGCGGAGACCGAGTACCTGTCCATAAAAATCTAGCGTACGTTGCGGGTCTTGTACCATCGACGAAATGTGATGGATTCCCGTAGACTGCGTTTTCATTGTCATCCTCCTTTTATTATCTTGATTTCAAGATAAATCATTTACCAGAAAAAGTGAAACTTTTTGCTCAAGGTGGCGTACGATAGAAGAAGAGACATTCTAAGGAGGTAATAGAATATGGCATTACATATCGAACGCGTCACCAAGGAGTTTGGTGACTTCAAAGCTGTCGACGACCTCACGTTCCGCGTCCCACAAGGGGAAATGTTTGGTTTGCTCGGTGCAAACGGTGCTGGAAAGACTACGACGTTCCGGATGATCCTCGACATCTTGAAGCCGACCGATGGGAGTATCACGTGGAACGGTAAAGCGGTCGACCATCGCATCGTCGGCTATTTGCCCGAGGAACGTGGCCTGTATCCCAAATCCCAAGTGCGTGAACAGCTCGTCTTTCTCGCAAGCCTAAAGGGCATGCGCGGGAGCGATGCCAAACGCGCGGTCAAGTCATGGCTCGAACGCCTTGAAATTCCTCAATATGAAACGATGCGCGTCGAGCAGCTATCAAAAGGGAATCAACAGAAGATTCAGCTCGTCGCCGCCCTGCTCCATAACCCGGAACTCGTCATCTTAGACGAACCGTTCAGCGGCCTCGACCCGGTTAACGTTGAAATCCTGAAGCGTGAAGTTCTCGCGTTGCGTGACGCCGGGACGACCATCGTCTTCTCGAGTCATCGAATGGAACATGTCGAAGAATTGTGCCAACACGTCGGCATCTTGAAAGGTGGCCGTGCCGTCGTAAGCGGTGACGTCCCGACAATCAAGTCGAGATACGAAGAACCTGCCCTCTTTATTGAAACGGACCAGATTCACATTCTCGAGTCGCTCCCAGTCGTGGAGACAATCGAGCCTTACAAATCCGGTCATCTAGTACGCTTACATTCTTTCGAAGACAGTGACGCGGTCCTGTCGGCACTCGTCCGTCATCAGGCGAACGTGAAGACGTTCATGCGCCAACCGGTATCGCTCAATGACATCTTCATCAAGGAGGTCGGACAGCATGTTTCATAACTTTGGACCGCTCTATGCGTTCACACTCAAATCGAGAATTCGTTCAAAAGCATTCCTCATCTCGACGGCGCTAACCATCCTATTCATCTTCGGGTTCACGAACATCGACCGCATCATGTCCTCATTCGAGGACTCTGAACAGGCGAGTGCTCTCGTTGTATCTGAGAACACAGAACTCGTCGACACGATGAAGTCACTCGGCTATGAAGACGTCGCATCTAGCGAAATCACGGAAGAAGAGGCACGGACCGGCATCAACGACGGAGAGTATGGGGTCGTCGCTTTTGTCGACGGCTATGATGCCCGCGTCATCTCCGAACGACCGGAACAGGAGTTCACGACCATCTTGCAAACATCTTTACAACAGTTGCGCAATGCGGAATTGATTGAATCGTCCGATGTCGATCCGGCCGTCATCGCTGCCCTCAGCGAACCGATCCAACTCGACGAGTCCTATCTCGGACGCGGTGGAGAGAACTCGGATGAGCTCCTCTCGTCTTCGGCGCTCGTTTACGTCATGTTGATGCTCCTGTACATTTCGATCATCACGTACGGATCGATGATTTCAACAGAAGTGACGACGGAGAAGTCATCGCGTGTCATGGAGCTCATCATCTCAACGACTCATCCAGTGACCCATATGCTTGCGAAAGTTACCGCTATCGGGACACTCGCCCTCATCCAAATCGGAATCTTCCTTGGGTTTGGTTATGTAAGTGCGAGTGGTAGCGAACTGGCGACGACGGTCATCGAGAACGCCGGCAACGCACGGGCTGTCATCTATCTACTCGTGTTCTTCTTGCTCGGGTACTTGTTGTACGCCTCACTCTTCGCCGTCCTCGGTTCACTTGTCAGCCGTGTCGAAGAGTCACAACAAATGGTCATGCCGGTCATCATGCTCCTCGTCGCTGCGTTCTTAGTCGCGATGTTTGGATTGAACAACCCGGATGCGACCATCGTAACCATCCTCTCGTTCGTCCCGTTCTTCGCTCCGATGCTCATGTTCCTTCGCGTCATGCTCGTCGATGTGGCCGTATGGGAAGTGGCGCTTTCGATTGGGTTACTCATCGGAACGATCGGTATCACACTGTGGATTGGCTCGAAATTCTATCGTGGCGGCGTCTTGTTCTATGGAACGAACGCTATTAAACAATGGCGACAAATATTACAAAACCGTCAATAACGTTTACAGCAAATTCGTTTTCGTTTACTCTAAAGAATGTGCAAAATGAGGAGGAAAACGAACTATGCGATCACGATTACTCGCAGCCTTAATCTTTACGTTTATGACGACGCTCACGACGTTCATCTGTTATACCGTCTTCTTAGACGCGGATGCGTTATGGCAAATCCTGCTTGCCTATGCAGGCAGTACGTTCATCGGAACGCTCGCGTTTTGGTATCCGGTCAGCAGACGCTCTCAAACGTCCCGCTTCGGTGGCGCATGGATCGGCATCATGATTACTGCAACGACACTCATTGGCTTCACCGTCATCCGCTTCACATTCCGCGGGGACGCAGCAGCATTGCTCGACTGGCAAACGATGCTGGCGAGTCTTGCCTACACATTCGGTTATGTCGGATGGGTGCTCACAATCTTGAATATCGTGCTCGGCTTCTTACTCGCCGGCACTCGTCCAAAAGTACGCTACGAAGCGCGTCCGATGCGCTGATTGAAGTGACCAGGGGATTCTCCTGGTCACTTTTTTGTGCACAAAAAAACCGTAGAATGCTCTACGGTCATTGCAATTTATACGATTTATCCACGACACCATACTCCGCGTACTGGAATGAGTTGTCTGCGAATTGGTCTGGGACAAGCCGTTCCACATAGCGTGCGAACGGGACGATGTGACGCGTCGTGTCATGTGACCGTCCGAGGTCAAGCACCGCATCGACGAGCGCTTCGAGTGCATGATGCGTCGTCGGCTCTTCATCTTGGTCAAAGATTCGTTGTAACTCTTCTTCGTGCATCAAGTCAAAGATGCGCATCCGCTCTTCGAGTTGCCGTTGCATTTCTTCGACGGACTTCCCGTGCATCGCTTCTTCATAGGCGAGCTTCATCTGTTCGAGTTCCGGCACTTTTCCTCGCATGAGGACTTTGAGCGACTCGCCCGTCCAAATATGGCGTGCCAAATAGTTCGGGTCGATTTGCAAAGCGTCTGCGAGCGCCTCTATGTAAGGCATGGTCGGATAGACCTCACTCAGTTCGGTACGTCGGATAAAGTACGGTGCGACACCAATCTGTTCTGCAAGCGTCTCAATCGACAATCCGGCCCGTTCCCGTAATATTCGAATCCGATCCCCGTATCCCCGGTATGGTGCATTTTTTCCATCCATCTCAATTCCCCCTTCCCTCTCTTCATTATAATTCCCGCATTCGCAAAAAAATACTCGGAAGCCTAAGCTCCCGAGTCATGGGTCGTCTTCTTATTTCTTTGTCAACTCGACGACTTCCGAAGATCCAGCTGTCACCGTGTCGCCTTCTGCGACAAGTTTGTTCACGCCGAAGCTGTCGTGGTTCGTGATGATGATCGGAGTGATCGTCGATGGCGCGTTCGCTTTGATGAAATCGAGGTCGAACGTGACGAGTGGGTCGCCTGCTTTGACAGATTGACCTTCTGTAACGTGTGTCTCGAAGCCTTCACCTTTAAGGTTTACCGTATCCAAACCGATGTGAATCAAGTATTCCGCACCGTTGTCCGCGTTGATACCGATCGCGTGTTTTGTTGGGAATACTGTCGCGATTGTTCCGCTAACCGGTGAGACGACTTTTCCTTCAGTCGGCTCGATTGCGATCCCGTCACCCATCATTTTTTGTGAGAATACTTGGTCCGGTACGTTCGTGATGTCGACGACCTTTCCTGTAAGCGGTGAAACCGCGTTGAGTTGTTCTTCTTTACCACCAAAAAGTTTTTTAAAGAATCCCATAGCTTAATCCCTCCAACATGTTCTATTGAATCGAAGTCTTCACTTTTATACCCGAAAAGCTAATACTTCAATCCCTACCCTATTAACGGTATAGTTGTAATAAGGTAGTGCGAAATCGTTTTACACATCGTAAGAATACGAGTGTGCAATCGCTTTTGCAAGCCCTTTTTACACTTTGTAAAAATTTCACACGATGGAGGCGCTTACAATGACGACTTTCACAAAATTGTCATATGAACGGCCCGACTTGGACGCTTTAAACAGCAGATTGTCGGACTATTCTGCCGAATTACAGCAAGCCAGCACACTCGAGGAAGCGAACGAACTCATTCGCCAAATCAACAAAGAACGGAACGACTTTGAGACACAAAGTCAACTCGTCGCGATCCGACATTCCGTCGACACACGCGATTCGTTTTACGAAGAAGAACAGGCATTCTTTGACGACGCACTTCCGGTCTATGAGAAGGAGATTCAAGCGTACTATCGCGTCTTGACGAACCACGAGCTTCGCACTGAACTCGAAGCGGAATGGGGCAGCCAACTGTTCTCTCTCGCCGAGCGCGCACTTGAAACGTTCGAGGAGTCACTCATCCCGAAACTGCAGGAAGAAAACCGCCTCGCGACAGCTTATCAAAAGGTCATGTCCGCTGCGCAAATCGAGTTTGACGGCAAGACACTCAACTTGTCACAGTTCGGCCCATATCTTCAATCACCAGACCGTGATGTCCGAAAAGCCGCATCTGTCGCCCGCTATACATACCTTTCTGATAACGGCGATGAGCTCGACCGCATTTATGGGGAACTCGTACGCGTCCGTACGGAAATCGCTCACGCCCTTGGCTTCCCGTCGTTCGTCGAACTCGGTTATGCACGGATGCAGCGTGTCGGTTATGACGAGTCGATGGTCGACAACTTCCGGAAACAAGTCCGTGACGTCATCGTCCCGCTCGCTTCTGCTTTGAAAGAAAAGCAGGCGAAACGAATCGGTGTCGACCACCTCTATTACTATGACGAGTCGTTCGTCTTCCCAGACGGAAACGCGACACCGCAAGGCGATGAGTCGTTCATCATCGAAGGCGGAAACACAATGTATCGTGAACTCTCAAATGAGACGGACGAGTTCTTCCAGTACATGCAGGAACGCGGCGCCCTCGACTTGACGGCGAAACCAGGGAAATCTGGCGGCGGATACTGCACGTACTTACCGTCTGAAGGACTTCCGTTCATCTTCTCGAACTTCAACGGGACGGCAGGCGACATCGATGTTCTCACGCACGAAGTCGGTCATGCCTTCCAAGTGTATGAAAGCCGTCATTTGACGACACCGGAATACGCCTTCCCGACTTATGAGGCGTGTGAGATCCACTCGATGTCGATGGAATTCTTCTGTTGGCCATGGATGGAGCTCTTCTTCGGCGACCAAGTCGACAAGTATAAGTTCAATCACTTGGCAGGTAGCATGACGTTCCTTCCGTATGGCGTGCTCGTCGATGAGTTCCAACACGTCGTCTACCGCAACCCAGAGATGACAGCTGCCGAGCGTCGTCAGGCGTGGCGCGATTTGGAGAAGGTCTATCTCCCGCACCGTGATTATGAGACGAACGACTATCTTGAATCGGGCGCATGGTGGCACCAACAAGGTCACATCTTCCAAAGCCCGTTCTACTATATCGACTATACGCTCGCACAAGTATGTGCATTCCAGTTCTGGGTGCGCATGCATGAAGACCGCGAAGCGGCATGGAGCGATTACCTCACGCTCTGTCAGGCAGGCGGAAGCCGTTCGTTCCTCGAACTCGTCGAACTGGCAGGTCTCAAATCACCATTCGCAGACGGCGTGTTGAAAGAAACGATTGATCAAATCGAAGACTATCTCTTGAAACATCCGCTCGCGAACTGATAAGTAAGACCATCGGAAGCTTCCGGTGGTCTTTTCATTTGGGTTTACTTCGTACTGAAGTATGAAAGGCAAATCAATCTTTTTATTCCCTAAAAAAGAGAGGAGAATTTGATATGTATATGTCAAATTTCCGCTTCTAACCCTAACATCGCCCCTACATATTGGGATGCTGTCATAAACGTAATAAAGGCACACAATTCACTAATTTCCGCCTCCGTGAATGTTTCTTTTAACACTTCAATGATAGAAGATGGAATTTCTCCTTTCATTTTTAAGAAAACTTCCGCAAAACCTACGGCAACCGTTACCTGTTCATCGAATTGAACTTGATCTGGTTTTCCCTTTGCTCGGCAATATTCACATCCATTTTGTTGCGCAAGTGTTCGACGGACTTGTTCTTTCAATTTGGGAGAAAGTTGACCAGCATTATTCAATGAATCCCCTAGTTTTGACCAATTTTCTTGAATTTCGATATTATGACCAAGTAAACGTTCAAACTTTGTCCCTCCATGCTCTGCTAACTTAATTCTTGGCATTTCCTTCACCTCCTGTACTTATATGATAAAAGGTCTTTTCATCCAACTCCATTTCATCCACAATCAAAATGTACCTATGAACATTCAATAAATAACGAAATGAGGCAAAATACCTGTCATGCTAAAAATCGATGAAATTGATCACAGACTTATCTATGAATTAGAACAAGACAGCCGTCTTTCCATGAGTGAGCTCGGACGACGTATTAAACTTTCCGCTCCTTCCGTTAACGAGCGGGTTCGACGACTAGAATCATTTGGAGTCATCAAACAATACTCGCTTGTACTTGATCACGAAAAGCTAGGTCTTCCAATTCAATGTATCATCGAGGCAACAGTGAAGAATGGACAATACGAAGCATTTCTTCATTATTTGAAACAGCAACCTACTGTTTCATTTTGTTATCGCATATCGGGTGACGCCTGTTACCTTATCAAAATACAGTTCTCATCTTTTTCTGCGGCTGAATCATTTATTGATGAAGTTATTCCGTATGCTCAAACAAAAACACAATTCATCTTTTCAGAAATTGACATTCAGTCAAAGTGAACATGCAAAAGGACTGGCGAAATTACCAGTCCTTTATCGTTTTAAATGACGTCTAGCGGTTGTTTCGTTGTCGGTGGCGGGAACGCCTCATCGAGCGAAGCAAAATCTTCCTCACTCATGTCGAGCAAGAGCGCTGCCGCATTCTCCTCGACATGCTCGGCCTGTCCGGCTTTCGGGATGGCGATGACGTGTCCGCTCCGGATCGTCCAAGCAAGTAAGACTTGCGCGACTGAGGCACTATACGACTCCGCGATCCGATTGATCGTTTCGTTATTGAAGACCTCTTCTTTCACGTCACTTCCTTCAGCGAGTGGAGCGTATGCCATGACAGGAATCCCTTGTTCTTTTAGATAAGGAAGGAGGTCGTACTCAATCCCGCGACTGCCAAGATGATAGAGCACTTGATTGACCGCGCACTTGTCTCCATTCGGTAGCGACAGCAATTCCTTCATATCGTCCAAGTCGAAGTTCGAGACTCCCCATGCCCGAATCTTTCCGTCCGCTTTAAGCTGTTCCATCCCTTGAATCGTCTCCTCGAGCGGGGCATCGCCTCGCCAATGGAGTAAGTAAAGATCCAGGTAGTCCGTCCCGAGTCGTTCGAGCGACGCATCACATGCGCTGACGAGTTTGTCGCCATACGCATTGTATGGATACACTTTCGAGACGAGAAAGACATCTTCGCGTCGGTCTTGGATTGCTTCCCCTACCAACTTCTCAGACTCCCCTTCCCCATACATTTCCGCCGTGTCGATGACATGGAGTCCGCAGTCGATTCCTGTCCGAAGCGCTTCAACCTCGGCATCATGCTTCGATTTGTCTTCCCCCATGCGCCATGTACCTTGTCCGAGTGCGCGCATCTCGCGCCCGTCTTTCAATTTGACGACGTTTTGCTTCAAAGCTGCAAGTAATAAAGAATGTGGTAGTCGTTGATTCATAACGTTTCCTCCTTTGTCCATGCTTCATGTAGTGGCCCCGTCGTCCCGAAGACGGGGTCAAACTTCGGCTTTTCGACTTGTTCGATTCGCTTTACGTTGTCCGGTCGTTCTTCCGTCTTTCCTGTCAACGTGTCATAGTCACGACCGTCCGGGTATGCCCCGACCACTTGAAAATCTTCGCTCGCCTCGATGCGACGATGTCCCGTTCCCGCCGGTAAGACGAGGACATCACCTAGGCGGACGCGGACGAGGTCACCGTTCGTCCCTCCGAGTTGAAGCGTCGCTTCACCTTGTAATATGCCCAATACTTCATGCGTGTTGCTGTGATAGTGATGATAGTCGAACACCCCGTTCACCCAACTGTTCGTCCATTCATTATGGGCAAACGTCTCTCGCATCCCGCTCGGGTCATCAAAGACGCCACGATAGAGGAGCGCCGGATAATCCGGATGGTTGGGAATAGAGCCGTCATCTGTAAACAAAAAAGTTTTCACGTCCATCCTAATTCCCTCCTTGTCTCTGTCCCTGTACCCGACTTGTCACTACGAAAAACGGTCGCCCGTATTGGACGACCGTGATGGTTATGAAATGACCTCTTCACCGGACTGATCGATATGGCACTCGCCCCAGGCGCACATGGCGTCCAAGATTGGCTTGAGTGACCATCCGTACTCAGAGAGTGAGTAAATGACTTTCGGCGGAACTTGCTCGAACACCGTACGAACGACGACACCATCCGCTTCGAGCTCACGCAATTGTTGGGTGAGCATTTTTTGCGTGATGTTCGGCATGAGTTTACGAAGTTCACTCGTCCGTCGCTCCCCTTTAATCAAGTGACACATGATGACGACTTTCCACTTACCGCCGATGACGTCAAGTGTCGCTTCGACCGGAATATTATATGGCATTTCGTTTCCTCCATTTCTTACATAGGCACTTTTTGGTGCCTACCGCACTAAAAAGTACGTACTTTTCAAACTATTTTCATGCACTTATGATAGCAACTGTAGCAAATCTATACAAGTTCATTTCACTTGTAACATCCCCTTGAGACGGTAAGGTACTTTTTCGACCGTACTGAACAATAGAGGAAAGTGAGATGTCTTTGCTATCCGGAGACGAAGGGCCCTCGTCTTCCACACTATTCATTTATTTTAGGAGGAACTACTCATGAATCAACCGTACACACAACCTGTCGAAGAACAGGCACCTAAAAATGGAGGGTTGGCATTACTCGCCCTCGCGATCAGCGCTTTCGGCATCGGAACGACCGAGTTCGTCCCGGTCGGTCTCCTCGCATCGATCGCAAGTGATTTAAACATCGGCATCACTCTCGCGGGTCTCATTATCTCGGGTTACGCGATCGGCGTAGCCGTCGGTGCACCGATTTTGACGGCACTGACGAACCGGATGAACCGCAAGACGTTACTCATGGCACTCATGGTCGTCTTCATCGGCGGAAACTTGGTCTCGGCCATGTCGACCACCTTTGAACTTTTGATTGTCGCCCGATTTATCACCGCATTCTCGCATGGTGTCTTCTTCTCCATCGGGGCAACGATTGCTGTTCAACTCGTGCCACCACATAAAAAAGCGAGTGCCATCGCACTCATGTTCACAGGTTTAACTGTCGCAACCGTTACAGGAGTCCCACTCGGTACTTTCATCGGACAAGCGTTCGGATGGCGCGCCACATTCTTCGCCGTCGCAGCACTCGGTGTCATTTCAATCATCGCAAGCTTCTTCTTGATCCCGAAAGATTTGAAACAGTCACCACCTGCGAAATTCTCAGATATGAAGAAACTGCTCACAAACAGTCGTCTCATGCTCGGATTCTTGATTACAGCACTCGGTTACGGCGGAACGTTCGTCGCCTTCACGTACTTGACACCCATCATGCAAGACGTGACAAAGATCAGCCCGAGCTTGATCAGTGTCGTCTTACTTGTTTACGGAATCGCAGTCGCCATCGGGAACGCGGTCGGTGGAAAGCTCGCCAACGAAAATCCAGCGAAAGCATTGTTCTATATGTTCATCGTTCACGCAGCGGTCATGATCATCATGTCGTTCATGATTCCGTTCAAAGTGGCAGGTCTGATTGCCATCGTCTTGATGGGACTCCTCGCCTTCATGAACGTGCCTGGACTTCAACTGTATATCGTGCAATTGGCTGAAAAATATGTACCTGCCGCTGTCGATGTCGCATCCGCACTCAACATCGCGGCCTTCAACATCGGGATTGCCCTCGGCGCAACAATCGGTGGACTCGTCACCGATTCAATCGGACTTGTGCATACCCCTTGGGTCGGTGGCATCATGGTCATCATCGCCGTCATCTTGACAGCCATTTCACGTCGTTTGGAAGCAAACTAAGGAGGCGCTTATGTTCAACAATCATAGAAGCTACAACCGGATGTACCGGGAGGGCGAGCTCACGCTCGGCCTCCACATTCCTTTAGAGAATTTTAAAATGCGTACCCCGACCCTCGAGCGTCAAGTCGAGCTTGCCCAAAAGGCAGACGATTACGGCTTCACGGCTCTTTGGTTACGGGATGTCCTACTAAAAGACCCGAACTTTTTAGACCCGGCTGTCGGTCAAATTTACGATATGCTGATCTACGGAACACATTTACTTGGTCAAACGAAAAACATTGCGCTCGGTACGTCCGCGCTCGTCTTGCCACTCCGTCACCCCCTTCGTTCGGCGAAGGAAGTCGCAACGATTGAAGCATTGTTCCCAGAACGATTAATTCTCGGGATCTCTTCAGGTGACCGTCGCGCCGATTTCAAAGGGCTCGGAGTCGATCACTCGACACGTGGCGACCAGTTCAAAGAATCGCTTCGTGTCATGGAGCAGGCGCTCTATAACAACTACCCAATTATTGAATCACCTTATGGGGAGGTCGAACAGGCAACGCTCGTGCCACGTCCGAAGAAGCGGATCCCGACGATGATCACCGGGTTCGCACAACAAGACATGGACTGGCTTGGGACGAACGGAGACGGGTGGATGTACTACCCTCAGGCACCTTTCGCACAACAGCAAGTGCTCAACGCGTGGCGTGCGAGCGGTGAAGCGCATGGTCGTGCCTTTCGTCCGTTCTCGATGCCGATGCATCTTGATTTGACGCACGACCCAGACGAGCCACCGACACCGATTCGTCTCGGATTCCGACTCGGTCGCAACCACTTGATCAAGTTGCTTGAAGCGTATCGTGCCATCGGCGTGAACCACCTCTTCTTCGCTCTCTTCGACGGAGAACGTCCAGCCGAAGAAGTCATCGATGAATTAGGTGAATATGTACTTCCACATTTTCCACCACTTGATTGAGGTTTGCCCTACTCCTATTTTTAAAAACGAAGCTGAAAGAAACGTAAAACAAGCCAGAACCGTAAGTCGGTTCTGGCTTGTTCATTATCGGACTTCATTCTCCAATTGTTTCAACTTTGTCGAGTAATACTCGATGATGTCACGGCGTCGGATGATGCCGATGAAATACTTCCCATCATCGACGACCGGCACGAAGTTTTGGTCCGTGATCGCATCGACGAGCTCTTCAATTTGTGCCGTAATCGAGACCGGCTTATAGCGAACGCGTTGCTTGATGTCTTTTAGACGTGTCCGGAGCACTTTTTCATAGTCTTCTTCCCCGCGAAGCTGTTCTGCGAGTGCCCAGAGTAAATCCCCCTCTGTCATCGTCCCGGCGTAAAATCCGTTCTCCGAAACGAGTGGGACAGACGTGAATCGATGATGCTTCATCTTTTCAAGTGCTTGTCGTACCGTTGATTCGGGGTCCAAATATTTGACGTCTTCTTTCGGATATAAAAAGAAAGCGATATTCATTTAAATCTCTCCTCAATCTGTTAATCCACCCCGCTATTGTACCATGAATGGTAGGACAGGTTGAACTAAATCCATGTTCTAATCTGGTTTCATCCCCCTTTCTCCAAAACAACACAAAAAAACATCGTGACTCTAGTCACAGCGATGTTTCAGTGATTCAAAAAATGGAAGGGAACTCCAATTGAATTATACCCGTTTTCGTTGGTTCTTACCCTTATCGACATACAAAAAGCCCCCGATTCGGAGGCCATCGATTATTGAACAAACTGCAACAACGTATCGTTAAATTTCTCTCGTTCATCCAGCACCGTACCGTGTCCACTCTCTTCAAAGCGCTCGATTCGCGCGTTCGAGATGCCTTGCTCCATCTGCTCGGCGAATGCGAAAGGACAGATCTTGTCATGTACTCCATGGATGATCAACGTCTCGACATCAATTTTCGGCAGGGCATCTCGTAAATCTTCGTCACGTAACGCCTGTGCCGAGGCAATCGTCCCATGGCTCGACGCGACGAGCGCGAGATGGTGGAACCAGTTTTGCATCGGTTTCGAATGTTCTTTCTCGAAGAAGATTTCTCCGAACCCTTCGAGCATCTTCGGTCGGTCGGCCCGTGTATCGTCAATCAACGCGTCGACTTCGTCCGTTGTCATTCCATATGGATAATCTGCACGCTGTGTGAAGATTGGTGCTGCTGCTCCCGCTAACACTAACTTTTTCAGACCATCCTCTTTATAGTCGGCAGCGTAGCGAACTGCAATCGCCCCACCCATTGAAAAACCGACGAGCGTGAAATCTTTTAAGCCAAGTCCGTAAACGACCATATGCACATCAGACGCCATTGTCTCATAGTCATAACCTGTCGCCGGGGCATCAGATTTCCCGTATCCTCTGAAATCAATGCCGATGTAGCGATATCCCGCTTCGACGAGCGCATTCTTCTGATACTCGAACATATTGTTGTTTGCTGGCCAGCCGTGCAAGAAGACAATCGGTTCCCCAGACCCGACATCCTCTACGTATAGATTTGTACCGTCATGTGCTGTAATATATCCCATCATCCAACCTCCACAGTCATTATTTAGCGAAAACACTCACAACTTCATTGTTCCCTATTCCAACTTCGAGAAACCCTCTTATGTGTCGCGCCAGAGCGCTTCACCTTTTAGATAACCTTCAACGGCTTTCGCTCCTTCTCGTAAAACAGCTTCTCGCCAATCCGCGTTTTCCGGATAGAACATCGCCATGAATTCGTTTTGAATACCGTTTCGTGCCTCAGGGTCCTTTGTCCCTTCAAAGTACAGCCGGTTCTCTAAAATAATCGTTAAAAATTCACGGATGGATGCTTTTGTCGACGTCCCAAACGTACCGAATTCAAATAAGGCAGAAACGAGACCCTTGTCCGGGTATTCCGTATCGCGCACGTAGTAAAAATGATTCGTCGAATCTCCGAGTACCTCGTCCGGGTCATACACGTTGACGTTGACTAGACCGTACGCTTGTTTTAACTCATCTTCCGTGCGACCGTCCCGTTTGCTGATGACCATCGTAACCTCGTTCGTCGGTCCGAGTGCGGTATGCCAATCGAGATGGACGACTTTTCCGTAGCGCTCAAGTAAATCATGTTGAATCCCTTTTAAAAAGATGGCAGACGGTTCGTCTTCTTCTCCCCCGTAATACACACCTTTCGGGAATTGATATTGCCCCATCCCTTTTGCTCCACTCATCGCTTTGAAGCCATCAAGCTTAATTCCAGAGCCGAGAAATGAATAGATCTGTTCACGCGCCTCATGGTAGTCGTCAATTACTCCATCCGGTACGAAGAGATGGCGCATCAGCTCATATTCACGGTTCACGTTATATGGGACCGACTCACGATCAATGACGTAATTTCTGTTCAAATCGACATTGTGTTCATTGACACGTCGAAAGTGTTTCATCCCCCATGGATTCACTGCATGTATGAGACAAATCCCCGTCGTCTCATGACGGACATGCGCGAGTTGCGTTTGTACAAATTGATGGGTCACCGCGGCGCCCGCATACCCTTCAATCCCATGTTCCCCGATCGTCATGAGAATCATCGCTTTTCGTTCTCGTTTCGGTTCTCCTAAAATGACGTCGATACTCTCATCCCCGATCGAGTGTGTCAACAGCTCCGCTTTCGGATAAAATCGTTTCACTTCAGACAGTAAGTTCAAGAACTTCTCTCGCGACTCTTCGTAAGATGATGAAAAATACTGGCTCATCGCACTCTCCTCCAATCTCTCTTCTCTCTATCCTTTCCCATCCTGAGGCAATCTAAAAACGCCTCCTTTGAGAGGAAGCGTTTCAATCAAGGGGTGCGGATTCGTTTCGAATGTTGACGTCGGAACGCCATCATATAAAAGATTGGTCCAATTAAGACGGCACCGAACAACCAGTAGAGACCAGCATTCGCATACAGTCCTTCGAAAGAACGGAACACCCAAGCGAGAATGGTGAAGGCGACCATCAACTCGATGGTCCACAGTAGCCCACGACGAACCGCTAGGAAGACAGTGTTCGTTTTTTGGAAGAAGGCTGCGACGAATGCGATTAAGAATGCCGAAAAACTCGAAAGCCACAACATTCGATTCAACGAACTTTCAGCAAAGTACGAGTTGCCGAGAGACACGGTGATCAGAAAATGCATCAAGAGGACAAGCACGACGACAATCCAACCGACAAATACATCCCGCTCCATTTTTTTCATGGATATCACCCTTTCTATTGTGACAATCTCCTTAACAATTAAAAAACTATATAAAGACAAATTTACTATCACGATAATAAAAGGTAGTATTAACTTAATAAATGCAAATATCGGAGGTTATTATAATGGAAAAGTTTTCTTCAGATATTCGTACTGTTTCTCAACGCATCAAACAACTTAAACACTCAATTTCGACAGAAGAAGCCACGAAGACCGCTCTGATTATGCCGTTTTTCCAAACGCTTGGATATGACGTTTTCAATCCAGCAGAATTTACTCCTGAATATATTGCTGATGTAGGTATAAAAAAAGGCGAGAAGGTTGATTATGCCATTATGGAGGATGGTAAACCAACAATTCTAATTGAAGCTAAATCTATTAATGAACGATTAACAAAACATGATTCTCAATTATTTCGGTATTTTGGAACGACACAAGCAAAATTTGCAATCTTGACAAATGGTGACATGTATCGCTTTTATACAGATTTAGAATCTCCTAATGTGATGGATAGCACTCCTTTCTTTGAAATCGTATTATCAAACATTAAAGATAATGAAATCAAAGAACTATATAAGTTTAAAAAACAAGAATTCAACGTAAATACAATTCTTTCGACAGCGGAAGAACTTAAATATCTCAGTGCAATTAAAGATCAACTAAAGACCTTGTCTCAGTCACCGAGTGATGAATTAATCAAACTACTCATTCAAGAATGCTACCTTGGTATGAAGACACAAACTGTGGTCGATAAGTTCCGACCAATTGTTTCTAAAGCCTTCAATCAATTTATCAGTGAAAATTTAAATGAACGAATCAAGCATGCAATTTCGGGTGAAACAGAACCCACTGCAATGCCAAATATAGATGATCCTGTTTCCAATGAAGAAGAGCAAGAAATAACGGTCGATATTCCAGCACAACCAATCATTGAAACAACTCAAGAAGAAATCGAAGGATATGCGACAGTGAAAGTATTATTAGGATCAGTAATTGATAAAGACCGAATTTTTTATAGAGATAACGCTAGTTACTTCAATATTTTGATTGATGATAGTAATCGGAAATGGGTTTGTCGTCTACATTTAAATTCATTAACGAACAAATACATCACTTTCCGAGATGAGCCTAACGTTCGCCACAAAATTAATCATGTCTATGAAATTGAAGAATACACAGAAAGACTTCGAACAATTGTAAAAGATATCATTGAAGTGAATTAATCTTTCGAACAGGCATAGAGAACAATTATCGTTCTTTATGCCTTATTTAATATTTACCCGCTTTTCTCTTCTTCTCGTCCTCTTCAACTAAAAAACGCACTCTGTTATCAGAATGCGTTTCGTGTATTATCCGACCAACTCACGCGCCCACGCTTTCGCGCGTTCGAGTTCGCCTTCCTTCAACATCTCCGTCGTCCCATCGACGAGGAACGACTCTTTTTGGACACCCGTCGCCCCTTTTTCAATCATTTCCCCTTCGACCCGATTGACGGCATGACCGAACCAATCAATGATTTTACCAAGTATCGGATTCTGTTTCTCTTTGACGACACTCGTGTCAAAGGCAGCCGTCCGTTTCCCTCGTAACGCATTGTCCGAAATTCCGTCCAAAAATACTTTAATGTCTTCCGTTTCGTATCCCCCATGTGTCGGTGAGCCGATGATGACCAGGTCGACATGTGCCAAGTCGCCTAATCCAATATTCAATACGTGTTCCATACGTGCCTCATGGTCTTTCGACAGCTCTTGCTGCATCGCATGAGCAATCTTTTCAGTATGACCATATAGTGAGTCAAAAATAATCAAGATGTTCATGATAAATCCCCCTTTACCGAACCTTTCTTTATTCCCGTTCCCATTTCCACGTTCGTTCATGCTTCTTTTTGGTACAGCGAACTTCGCTTGAAGAACGACCAACTTATCATGATGATGCCCATCCCGAGCAGCAAATAGCCGAAGAAGGTGATAAAATCACGTGAATGATACGGTGCTTCGAATCGATACTCCGCTCGCTTCCACTCCGAACCGTCCTCGACCGCAATGACGTCTTCCACAGACTCCCCGTTGACTTCACGGTACACCGTCCCAATCGGATATCCGTTCGAAGCATTCCCGTAGTAACGTCCCGTCTCATCATTGACCACTGTCTCCACTTCACCGATCACGTCACCGAGTGCATCCTCTTCGATTGTTGTGTCGAGCACTTCATATGCGTTTCGGTCGAACACGACAAACGTATAGGCCCAGGAAAGGGCAGATGCGGGCAGCGCAATCGAGAGTGAAAGGAGCATCAAGAAAATCAGTCGCCTCATTTGAGACTCCAGACGAATGTCGCCGAATCACTGACGTCAATGTCATCTGGTTCGAGTTCGGGCATCCGTGATTCCGAATAGACGACGTCCTGACTATAGAGGACGTTTGTAGGCGAAAACAGGTGAATCTCCCCCCACGTGTAGTCAATTTGAAGCAAGTCCCCTAGTTCAGCGCCTGCTCCCTTCGCAAGAAGTTCTGCTCGTTTCTTCGCATTCTCCGCAGCACTCACCAATAGCTGATCTTCAATCGTATTCGGGTCTTTCATCGTGAAACGAATGGAGAGTGTAGGATTTGCGCGAGATTGACTGATTTGTTCGATGACGTCCGATAGTTTGGACGTATCGAGCGCAAATTCGAGCTTCGTCTTCTGTTTACAGACGTATCCGACAAACCGCGACCGATAATTCTCATCTCGATCACGATAGCTCTCATATTCCGTATCGATGGAAAAGTCACTCGTTTTAAGGTCCGTCTTGTCAAACCCTGCGCTCGTGATGGCTTTTTGAAGATGGGACACCGCACTTGTCGCCTCGGTCATCGTATCTTCGTATCGTGGCGCTTTCGAGACAAGGTCCATGTGAATCACAATCAAATCAGGTCGAGATGAGACATTCCCTGTCCCTTTTACGGTAATCTTCCGTTCCATATCCATTTCCCCCTTATCGATTTGAGTTCTCCGTTATTCTGAAAATCGAGTCATCATCCAGTGCTCTACTTCATCGAGTGAGTCCAAACCTTGTAAGGACGGGTAAGCATCCCGCTCGAACAACAATCCGTTCGGTGTATCTAAAAACAGATAGCGTTCCCCATCCGGAAAACCGTAATCGGCAATGTCTTTCAATCGAAGTGTCGCTTCATTTTGTTCCCAGACAAATTCGTCATCGTATGGAATCGGCATGAAAATTCCTTCCATGCCTTGTTTCACGTGCGAGATAACGGATGCATCTGTTGTCTGTCCGGTTTCCGTGATGGCATCAGCACGAACAATCAAATCTTGCCCGACTCGCACATCCCCACGATACACGCTGGATACCTGTATCTTGATAAGAGACTGATATTCTGTCTCTCCGTTGAAGTCAATCTCGATATGCCAGATGTTCGTGACCGTTCCTCTGACCACGACCGGATTCCATTTTGAGAATAGTTCATCCTCTGTCATCTCCATCATATTTTCCTCGGAAATATCTGGTTTTACTTTTGATTGATCGACAATGTGAACGGAATTCGCAGTGGAATCCGTGGATAGCGGGATTTGTTCGTTCCAGACATTCGATGTGAAGAGCATGAATCCCGCAGCGACAGCGATGAGGAATCCTGCTCCCCATTTCAGTCGTTGATAAGGTTTTCGCTCTATCATCATCGATTCCTCTATATACCGGTCATCGACTTCCCCGAGTAGTCGAAGGATCTGCTCACTTTTCATACGCGAACCCCTTCTGCTTCAAGCGCTCGCTGTAACGCATCCCGCGTGCGCTTCAAGGTCATTTTGACATGGCTCTCACCGAGCTGATGTGTCGTTGCAATTTCTTGAATCGAGTGTAAATAGAAATAACGTTGCATGAACATCACCCTTGTCAGTCGAGGTAGGTCTGCTAGAAATTCATTCAACACGTCGACGAGGTCTTCGTCTTTCATCGATTCCGTAAGGACATGTTCTAGTTCTTCATAGACGAGCGGTACTTCCCCACCGCCACGTTTTTTTGCATGATTCTTCTTATAACGCTGTAATGCGAGATTTCGCACGATCTTCGTCAAATACGCTCCGAGTCGAAGCGGACGTGTCGGCGGGATCGACTCCCACGCTTTCATATATAAATCGTTCAAACACTCCTCTGTGTCTTCGCGATTCTGTAGAATATTATAAGAAACACGATGACAATAGCTTCCGTATTTCTTCTTCGTCGCGACAATCGCATACTCCGATCGTTCCCAGTACCAATCGATGATGACCTGGTCATCCATCCAGTTACCCCCTTCGTATAATCCCTCTATACCTATAGATCCCAATCTCATATCATCCGTCACAATCTAGTGAACTACTCGCCACTTATTGGCTTCGCAAATTGAAGGGGGAGCTTCTTGGGAAGATCGTACTTTTATTAGCCACGATTATTTACCAAGCTCGTCGGGTGGTTCCCACCCTGAAGGAATTCGTTTTAGTTTGCCAACATCAACAGATTGATGCTCGCGTTGATGTCTCGGTCATGATGCGCGCCACAGGTACACGTCCATTCACGGACATCCATCGCCTTCTTCTCGCCTTTTACGCCGCAAGAAGAACAGATCTGCGTCGATGCGAACCATTGATCCGCCTTGATGAGCGTCCGTCCGTAGAAGTTTGATTTGTATTCGAGTTGACGGACGAACTCGTACCAACTGACATCCCCGATGGACTTGGCGAGCTTATGGTTTTGCATCATGTCCTTCGACTTCAATGTCTCCACGACGATGATTTGGTTCTCGTCAACGATCCGTCTCGACAGCTTATGAAGGAAGTCCTTGCGTTGGTTGGCAATCTTTTCGTGTTTCTTAGCCAAAAGTAATTTGGCTTTTTCACGGTTCTTGCTTCCGATCTTCTTTCGCGACAGCGCCCGTTGCGCCTTCTTGACCTTCGCCTCAGATTTTCGGAGAAAGCGAGGGTTGTCGACCTTCTCCAAGACCATCGCGTCGTTCGTCATGACGGCGAAATATTCCAGGCCGAGATCGATCCCGACCTTGTTCTTGGCTGGAATCCATGGTGCATCGTCCTGTTTGACGAGGATGGAGACAAAGAACTTGCCTGTCTTGGTCATCGAGACCGTCGCCGACCGGATGACGCCCTCGAACGGGCGATGTTGTGTGAACCGCACGAACCCGACCTTCGGCAGACGGACTTTGCCCGCCTCGATGCGGATCGTTCCATGCTGGTTGTTCGTCGTGTAGGAGGCGCGCGACCGTCGTCTCGATTTGAAGTTCGGGAAGCCGCCCGTCCCGGCGAAGAACTTCGCGAACGCGGTGTCGAGGTTCAGTTTCGCGTTCGCGAGCGCGAGGCTGTCCGCCTCGGCGAGGAACGGGAACAGGGGCTTGTAGGAGGCGGGTGTCGCCGGTTTCCGTCTCGCTCCGTTCCCCGCTTTCGCCTCCTCGCGGATGGCGATGCGGTCCTCGAGCAGCTTGTTGTAGATGAACCGGGCGCAGCCGATTGTCCGGACCAGGAACTCGGCCTGTGCAGGCGTTGGGTGGAGCCTGTATTTATAGCCCTTCAGCATGTCCGTCCCTCCTCCCTCCAGCAGATCGTGATGTATCCTCCTCGTCCGATACCCGCGGAAGGGGAGGGAGAATCTGACGGAATCACGAACTTTTGTTCGTAACATCTGTCATAGGGAGATAAGACTTTTGGACCGGGCGATTCATCTCCCGCCTACGCTGGGCTACGCCCCGAGACGCTTAGAGGAGGGAGATTTCTCGCCTGATTTAGTTAAAAAACCTCGTCATCGAGACGAGGAATGTTATCCTGATTCATCATTGCTTCCAAATCGATACGACAAGCCCGCCAATGTAGCCAATCATCGCCCCGCTCGCAATCCCATATGTCAATTGAATATGGAAGAAGAACGAGAGGATTACACCGAGTGTCGTCCCCGCAATCAACCCAAAACAAATGATACAATCTTTCCATTCTGGTGAATCCATCTTGCTCCTCCTAACCTATGCGCTCAATCTGACGACTTCATCTCTCCAATCGCTTTGAGACCTTTTAGTGTCCTGACTTTCCGAGTATGATGTTGGACCGCATAAGCCAACATCGCGACGACAGCTATGTTCAATAGGATGGTCCACTGCGCATATGGATTGGAAAGATTCGCTACCACCACAACAAAATTGGCGAGTCCCACTGCTCCATACAGTTGGATGATTCGTTTCTCCCGCTGAATCATCGAATCAAAATCCGAATACAATTGGAACGGTCCGTCACTCGTTCGTTTTCGTAAAAAGATCCACCGATACGACGTATCGACCACTTCGACTCCAACTTCATCTAAGAATGCCATATACGCCTTCGACTCGGGGTGAGAAGGTAAGTTGGACAACAATTCGATTCGGTAGGTGAACGTCCCAGGTTCAACTTGTTTGAACACATATCGCATCAAACGAAAGGATTCAAGCGCCCAACCGGTTTGAGCCATCTCATTGAGCCACTTCTCTTCCTTCTCATAATCAACAAATATGCGATAGACCGTTTTCGTCTTCATGTATCCAACTCCTTCGTCCATTCATGTCCGTGCTGCACCAGTTCTTCTAGTCGCCTTAATTCCGACCGAAGTGCCTCTCGACCAGTTGCCGTGATCTCATACTCTTTCTTCCGCCCCGTACCTTCGAGCGCCTGAATCCAACCTCTCTCTACTAGACTACTGAGGGCGCCGTATAATGTACCTGGCGCGAGTTGAACCCGCCCATTGCTCAATTCTTGAACGAATTGCATCATCCCATACCCATGCCTCGGGACTTGCAGAGATAATAATATATAATAAACCGCCTCGGTTAATGCGCCTGTATTTGACTGTTGTGTCACGTATCCTGCTCCTTTGTATCGTTATTCGTTATATCGTCATCCGATATATCAAAAATATCCTATTTTTGGTTAATTAACAAGAGCTGTGACAAAATATTTTTATTTTGGTCGTTCTTCGTATTGTTTTGGCAATCTTGTTTTGTTTGTCATGAAATCATAAAAAAGGGACTCAATATGTACTGAGCCCCTTGTTTTGTACTTCATGGTTTGTCATGAATATTTAATAATCTTCTTAATCGTTTTCTTGTTTCAATCGGTCGATAATGTTATCTTTCTTTATTTTTGAAACGGAATATAGCATCGAGGCACCCACAATCATGAAAATCATGATGACGACAAACAAAATGCTATTCCACGGCAAGGTAAACGGAGCATCAAACGTATTGATTTGCGCTCGATAGATGAGGTACATGATGAGAAGACTGATGGGAATCCCATACGCAAGGGCTTTCACCCCATAAAAAATGCTTTCATAGTACACCATCTTATTGAATCCTTTCGGAGTCATCCCAACCGAACGAAGCATCGCAAACTCACGACGACGAAGTGAGACGCTCGTTGAAATCGTGTTAAAAATGTTCGCAATCGAGATTAGCGAAATTAGCACGATAAACCCGTACACAAATATTGATAAAAGTAACAACATCTGTTCTTGTTGTTCCCGTTGTTCCGATATGTTAAAGACATACAAATCCAAATTCTGTTCCGCTTCAATCACTTGTTGTGTGTCCTCGGGGTTATCTGTATTCAACGCGATTGACGGACTCGATTGTTTCATCAAATCCCCGATTGCGTCTTCTTCAAACGTCCCTTCTCGTACTATCACATCTAGCCATCCAAGAGAACCTGTCATCACACCGGTCGGGGCGATATCTGTCATTGCGCCAACTTGAATCGTTTTAAGCGGTGCCGCGTCGCCCGTTGCATTCTCGTCCCTCAATTCAAACGTATCACCGATTTCTGTTTCGACCGTCTCTGAAGTGATGAATTTTTTCTGATCCATGTCTTGATACGAGATCTCATCAATCAAGACGGCTCCTGGTACGTCCCCGTCTTCAAAACGACTGACAGGCGCTCCGATTTGTTTCAAGTACGCATTGAAACTTTCATCATCTAATTGATAGAGGGATACGTAGTACATAAATTTTCCGTCAACGATCGTTGATGCCAAATTCTCGTTCTTGGTAATCGCACTCGGTAATTGAGATTTGCTGACCATCGTTTGGACCGTTGCATTTTCAAAATATGTTCCGTTCGTCACATGATCTAACGATTCATAACGTCGTAAATCATTTTGATCAAGCGTTGAACCATTCACAAGAATATCGAAATCATAGTCTGCTTGAGACATGTCAAGGGACTGTTCGAGACGATCAGTGAAGTAACTGACCACTAAAAACAGGACGATACTGATGACGAGCGAGAAGACGGTAACCAGATACCGTTTACGGTTGCGCTTCGTATTCTTCAACCCAATCTCTGCTTCTAAACCGAAAAGACGACGAACTAGTTTTGACGTCTTCACTTGTTTTGACGTCAATCGTACATCTTGCGTTTGACGAATGGCGTCAATCGCAGAAATCTTTGAGGCTCGACGCGCCGGAAGATAGCAGGAAATGAAAATGGTTACGCTCGAAATGAAGAGAGTTAATAGTAAAGTAATCGGTGTGACGACAACTTCAAACTTCTCCGTCACGTTTAACGCTTTTTCGGCAAATGCATTGATGAATAGGAATGTGAACGCAATACCCGTAATCCCCGCCAGGATACCGAGTGGAATGCTAATTCCCCCAATAACCATCCCTTCAAAATAGACCGAGTTCCGCTTTTGTCGCTTCGTAGCCCCGACACTTGCCAACATTCCGAGGTAACGAGAACGCTCCGACACACTGATGGCGAATGCGTTATAGATTAGAGAAATCGAACCGATCACGATGACCGCCATGATGATTCCACCAAATCCATATAGCGTTTTACGCAAGCCATCGTCATTTGTCACTCCATAATAACGAAGCAACGAAGAATTGTAGGCGACACGTTCTATGTTCTGTTCGGTCATCAACTGTTTCGCTTCCGAATAAATCGAGTTGTCTACATCGTTCAAGGCGACGAACGTATCGACTCTTGCTCCATTCAATTCTTGATCATCGATGAATCCGACGACTGTATACCCTGGCGACCAAGTCGGTTCCCAGTCAGGTCGAGCCATCGTTCCAACAACCGTCAATGTCACCGTATCCTCAACGTTTAATTGTTCGAGAATCGTCTCATCTTCTCGGATCAAACCATCATTTTGTGTCAACACGTGACCTGATGACGGATCAATCCGCTCTCCAATCTCAAGTGTCAATTCATCACCGATGTTATAGGTGACGAGGGCATTTTGGCGAATCCCTTCTGAAATGACGACTTCGCCTTCTTTTTCCGGTAGACGCCCCTCAGTCAAGTCAATTGGAAAACTCTTCAATCCGGATGTGTTATAGTTTCGAACATATAAGTATGGTTTGTAAGCGTTTTGTGACTCTTCTAGTTGAGCATAACCATCATTTGAAAGGATGACAGCCTTCGTGTTCGCATCATCCCGAATAGCTTCGACTTGCTTTTCGTTTGTATCTAGATACTGAACATGCCATTCTCCGTTATCTGCGATGTCTTGACGAATCATCAAATCCAAAAAAGAAGATCCGAGCGTTGTGACAGCTGTAATCATCGATACAGAGATGATGACTCCGATGATTGTAACAAGCGAGCGTCGTTTGTTCTCGCGCAAATGCCGAAGTGTCATTTTATTGATGATGTTCATGCGCGGACGACCTCATTCTTCGCAATCTTGCCATCTTCAATCGAAATGATACGATCCGCCTGTAAGGCAATCCGCTCGTCATGGGTAATGATGATGAGCGTTTGATTGAATTTCTTATTGAACAGTTTTAACAGGCTCATGATTTCTTCACTATTTTGACTATCCAAGTTTCCTGTCGGCTCGTCGGCTAAGATAATAGCTGGATTACTAATCAGTGCCCGACCGATGGAAACGCGCTGCTGTTGCCCTCCCGATAATTGATTTGGTAAATGGGTCAATCGATTTGACAAGCCCAAGATGCCGATGATGCGTTCCAAGTGAGCGATATCCACTTTTTGTTCATCTAATAGCATCGGTAACGTGATGTTCTCTTCGACAGTTAAAATCGGAATCAAGTTATAAAACTGATAAATCAAACCGATTTGTCGACGACGGAAAATGGCAAGCTGCGTCTCGTCCAATGCATAAATGTCTGTTTGATCAATCAACACCTGTCCACTCGTCGGCACATCGACACCACCAAGTAAATGCAACAATGTCGATTTCCCCGAACCCGAAGGCCCGACGATACAGACAAATTCACCTTTCTTCACCGTGAACGAGACGTCATCGAGCGCTCTGACCTCCATCTCGTCCTTGCCGTATACTTTCGATAAGTTTTGTACTTCTAATATGTTCATGTTTGCACCCTCCAGTACTTGATCTACTTCGAGTGTACCGAGTGAGTGTGACTCGTCTGTGACTCGAAAGTGACGATTTCGTCACTTAGCGGTCAGACAACTGCTTTATAGAAGCGAATATGAAAATCCGTTCCGACCCCAGGTTCGCTTCGAACAGTCAACTCACCTTCCTGGCTCATAATGATACTGTGTGCCATGGCAAGCCCAATCCCGACACTTTCTTCGCTCGCATTCACACCTTTATAAAACCGTTGGAAAATGTACGGGAGGTCTTGTTTTGCGACGCCAATCCCCGTGTCACGAATCACAATTTCTGTATACAGCGTATTTTCACTAAACTCGATGAATACATCGCCCTGTTCCGGCGTATGCTCCACGCAATTTTTTAAGATGTTGATGAGTGCCTCCGTCGTCCACTTCAAATCACCCTCGAATGTAACATCTTTTTCGCCTTGAACATGGAGTCGTTGCATTTTAATATCAATCGGTACGAGCATCGGTTCCGCTACGGCTTCAATGAGCGCAGGGACAGATACCAATTCGCGCTTGAAATGTATTGTCCCGGCATCAATTTTTGATAGTTTGAGAAGAGAAGACAAGAGCCACTCCATTCGTTCAAGTTGTACTTGTACGTTATGGGTGAATTCTTGACGCTTTTCCTCGGATAGACGAGGGTCACTGAGGAGATCCGCCATGACGGTCATCGAGGTGAGCGGTGTCTTCAATTGATGGGAGATATCGGAGATCGCATCCGTTAACTTCTGTTTATCTTCTTCAAGATACGCGCCTTGTTCAGATAGCATTTTCGTCACTTTGTAGAGTTGGCTCTTTAACAAACTGAGCTCCCCTTCGCGATTATCACGGACATCCAATGTATAGTTGCCATTACTGATTTCTTGAAGATATCCCGAGAGCTGCTCGATTTCTCGATAACGCCATGCCGTGAAACGATACGTAACGCCGAAAAGTATGATTGCTAATAGGACGACCAGAACGGCCGCCTCTATGGACATGAATAAGACGGCAATACCTACAGCTATTCCAATAAAAAATAGACAAGTGAACAAGTATATTCTTATTTCTTGGTTTCGCAACATATTAACGCCCCACCTTGTATCCGATTCCACGCACAGTCGTAATAAGCATCGGGTGTTGTGGATCATCCTCTAGTTTCTCGCGGAGTCGCTTAATATAAACGGTCAACGTATTATCGTTCACGAATTCCCCACCCACATCCCAAATCTGATCGAGTAGTTGGGCCCGTGACAACACTTGCCCTGTATGCCTCCCAAAGATGAGCAACAAACGATACTCGAGCGCTGTCAACAAAATTTCGTCCCCATTCTTTTTTACTTTTGCATCTTGCGTATTGATTTCAACTGGACCAATCGTCAACAGAGGCGAGCGTACGTTTTTATTGTATCGACGAAGTACCGAGTGAATTCGTGAAACGAGTTCTCGGACACGGAACGGTTTCGTGATGTAGTCGTCCGCTCCCATATCGAGTCCCATCACCACATTCACTTCATCATCGAATGCCGTCAGAAAGATGACAGGGATGTCTTGTTGTTGCTTCACGAGCCGACATAAGTCATATCCACTCCCATCTGGCAGTGACAAATCAAAGAGGCATAAATCAATTGTATGTAACTGTTGTTCAATCATAAGCGTCGCGTCAGCCACGTTTTGGCATAACGTTGTTCTAAATTGTTCTTGTTCGAGTGAATATTGGAGACCGGAGGCGATCGTCCGGTCGTCTTCTACGATTAGAATATGCATGGTATTCCCTCCTGACTCTTCTCCCCATAATATAGCAGTCTTTATTCAAGTGAGGTGAGAAATCAAAAATCCCTAACGAGAAATCTCGTCAGGGAGGACAATACGTTATTTGCACGCGGATTAGGATGTTGTAACTCGAAGGCACTCCGGTCGTACGAATCCGACTTCGCCTAAGAATCGTAATGCATCTATCGTCAACTCGTCGAGCTTGATGGATTGAACTTTCGGCTTGGTCTGTTCATCGACCCACACTTTCCAAATCTCGACTTCCTCCGCCGTCTTCAAATGGTCGGTTATATATTCGACGAGCTGTTCGGCTCTCGCATCGGAATAACGCCAACGCAACTCTACTACGTGCGGTTTTGAAGAATACGCCTCGACGTTCTCCATCGCATAATAGAGACTATGTTTAATCTCAATCTCGTCAAGTTGCTCTTCCGACTCGACGTTCATCAAAATCTTTTCATCACGGTCGAGGTCCTCGACGTCTGTCAGAATGTCAGGCAACACGATGCCTTTTTGGATGGCCTCGTTGATAGATAAGAACTCGACATATGGATTTTCGACTTCTTTTAGTGGGTGATTGCTCACAATAAATTGGAATTCACTCATTTGACACTCCCACGGCTAAAGCCGCAAGCTCACCCTTCGCGGGATGAGTGGGATTCTGAAGTGCTTGTGTGAGCGCAGTCCATTTCTGTTTTGCTCAAACCTCCAGATGAGGGTGTGCCATCACCCCTCCTGAGACAGATCATATAGATTCTCAGGCTGATTGACTTTTACCATCAACCACAGGTGCGTATCGGATATTCATCGCACCGACTACATCTCGATGTTTATTAAATCCGCAAGAACACGAATAGGTACGGTCTTTCGCTTTATTCCGACTCCCGCAAGAAGGGCATGTCTGAGATGTATACGCAGGATTGACATATTCAACCTTGATCCCTTCTAGTTTCGCCTTGTACTCGATAAATAATGCCAGGCGATAGAACGACCATGTATGCAGATTCTTATTGTTTTTACGGCTTGTTCTTGCCGTCTGCCGGATATTCGCTAGCTTCTCTAGGCGAATGACAGAAATGTTGTTCTCTTTTGCGAAGTCGACGATCTCACGGCTCACCTTGTGATCCTTGTCTTTCATCCAACGCTGCTCCTTGTTGTCCAGTTCCTTGATCGCGTTCAGCTTCTTCTTTTGACCGAGTTCTTTCCGTCTCGCACGAAACTTGCGTTTCATGTACTTGTTTTCACGACCGTTCCCAAAGAACCTCACCTTGTCGCAATCAGTCGATGCGACCGCCGAGACTTTTAGACCGAGGTCGACACCAAGAACCTTCGTACCGGTCTTCTCCGTCGTGGGGATTGTAACGGCGATTTGGGCCATCCACTTATTAGACTTTTTCGTAATGCGCACCGCGCCCAACTTGTTATTCAGAAGGGAGAAGTTACGATTGTCTCGATCGACCATCTCGGCACGGATCTCTATCCTTTTGACCTTCCCGTCTACCATGATTGGAAGAAAAATGGACTCAAAATCGAACGAATAGTTCTGGTTGTTCCATGTGCAATAAGGTTTCTTCAGGACAGGGACGACCTTGTATTTCGACTTCTTCACTTTCCGGAAGACACTCTGGGCATCTTTGATGACCTGGTTCTTGACGGCACTAGGCAAATGAGCGCAAACACTTTTACTTGTCAATTTGAGCGTCGCTTTAGCATCCGCCATATCAGAGATAAGTTGATTGACCGTCTCGATATATGTTTCTGCCATGCTTTTTAAAACAACTTCCTGTTCTTTTGTCGGCTTCAGTTTAATGTTAACTGTCAGCGTCTGAGACACGGTGTCACCCCCTTGTTTTTTGTTGTTCGACATAACGTTTAATCGTTTCGCTCGATACACTTCCAGCGGTGGAGACGAAATAGAATCGTGTCCAGAGACTCGGCAAATGTTGAAGATGAGGAAATTCTTCTCTTAACTTTTTAGATGTTACTCTCTTTATTTTTGCCATGATGTCAGCAGGACTCAGTGTTGGAGGGGCGTCAAGGAACATATGCGTATGATCTTTATCGCATTCCAAGGCTATAATTTTGATATTCAGTTCTTCGCATATTTCGGACATCAAACCTTTGAAACGTATTTCTACATCGTTACGAAGGAATATCTTTCTTCTGTATCGAGGACAGAAGACGAAGTGATAATTGATTAGAGAAACAGTAGTATGAGTTCTTCTGTAGTTGGTTTCCATATTCATATCGTGTCAGTTTGACCAACAAACTGCAACAAGAAGATTTCCAGATACTTAAAACGCCAAAACCTTCGGATTCTTTACTGACACTCCGCATCCTGCCGAGCTTTCATCCCACCCCTAAAGGAGTGGGCTTTCCCGCTCGGAAATTCTGTAATGGGTCGCTATCGTTTGATCGCACGAATGGATATGAAAAGACCAATCACATATCCGATGATTGAACCGATGACAATACCGTATATAAACGGAAAATCAACTAATAAAGAGATGACGATTCCGCTAACCGTGCCAAATACAAGTCCTAGCCCGACTGCTGATTCGCGCCATTCGCTCATCTTCACCCCTCCTCTTCTTTCCACTCATTACATACGAATCAGCCAGATTAAACGTTTCATCGTCATCTACTATTTTTCATATAAAAAAGGGACCCAGTATTCACTGACCCCCTTCAAAAAACTATTCGACTGTCGAAACCGCCTCAGCGAGTGCTGCCTCTTCTTCATGATATTTCTCGACAAAGGCATCGAGTAACGCTCGTACCTCATCCGTCGATTTCGTTTCCATCAAGTTATGGCGTAGCTCGCTCGCCCCACGGAATCCTTTGACATAAATCTTGAAGAAACGGTGCAAGTTCGAAATCGAACGCGGCACGTCTTCTTGGAATTTATCCTGAAGGTCCAGTTGCAGACGCAATAGATCAAGGTGTTCTTCCATCGAGTGTTCGCGAGGCTCTTTCTCGAACGCGAACGGGTTCTTGAAAATCCCGCGACCGATCATGACACCATCGACCCCGTATTTCTCAACGAGCTCGAGTCCCATTTGACGGTCGAGGATGTCCCCGTTGATGGTGATGAGCGTATCCGGGGCGATCTCGTCCCGCAACTTCACGATGTCCGGGATCATTTCCCAGTGCGCGTCGACTTTACTCATCTCATTGCGCGTGCGCAAGTGAATCGACAAGTTGGCGATGTCTTGTTTCAAGAGATGCGTCAACCAGTCACGCCACTCATCGAGCTTCGCGAAACCTAGACGCGTTTTGACGCTGACAGGGAGACCACCGGCTTTTGCTGCTTGAATGAGCTCAGCTGCAACTTCCGGACGGAGAATAAGACCGCTCCCCTTTCCACGTTTCGCCACGTTCGGGACCGGGCAACCCATATTGATATCGAGTCCTTTATAGCCCATCTCGGCCATCCCGATACTCATTTGACGGAAATATTCCGGATTGTCTCCCCAGATGTGGGCGACCATCGGCTGTTCGTCCTCAGTGAACGTCAAACGACCACGGAGGCTACCTTTTCCTTCCGGATGGCAATAGCTGTCCGTGTTCGCGAATTCTGTGAAGAAGACGTCCGGGCGTCCCGCGTGGGCGACGACATGACGGAAGACGACATCGGTCACATCTTCCATCGGGGCAAGTATAAAGAACGGACGCGGAAGGTCGCGCCAAAAGTTTTCTTTCATCGTAAAATCAGTTCCTTTCATCCATACAGTCCAACAAAATCACTCATCTATTCTATTATGTCCGTCGGATTGTATCAACTGACATTACTCATGATCCGTTTCTTTCGAGCGAATGAGTTGAAAAAAGTGCGGGAATCCTTCGGTCAATAAGTAATGAAGCACACGATTCGTGTATTCCGGTTCAATCGTTCCCGTGCGAAGTAGCGTCTGCAGCACCATCCCGTCAATCCCGGCCATCGTCCATGTCGCGACCGCCCGAGTCATCGGCCCTTGCTCGACTCCGTAAGCCCGTACAAAGATTGCTTCAATGCGCGTGATCCAGTCTTCATATTTCTCTTTGAACTTTTGTTCGATGTCCTCATTGCCAATCATCGCTTCGTGGGCGAGATAAAATTGAAGTCGGCTCTCCGCATCTTTTTGAAGGCGTTCCTGCATACCTTCATAGATTTCCTGGATAATCACCGCCGCTTCCTTTCGATCGTCATGGGAGACGGTCTCAATGCGTTTTACCTCACCGAGCCCCTCGTCCATCACGTCATATAGAATCGCCTCTTTGGACGTGTAGTAATGATAAATCGCACCCGTACTGAATCCGGCCCGCTCCGCAATCCCTCGGAGCGTCGTGCCTTTGATGCCCTGTTCGACGATGATTTCACGCGCAGCTTGTAAGATTTTCAACTTTCCTTCGTTCATCATCATCTCGCACCCTCCTCTGTTTTCAACGCTCATTATACCATAATGATGTGGCGAACTTTCGACACTTCCATGTGAGCTCCCACATCCTATTGACAGCGTTTACAATGCTTTGTTACACTTTTCACATAAACATAACGAACGTTCGGTATGTTTAGTCACTGCATTTATTTCTGATTATCTCATTTTCGAAAGGAGTGTCATGTTATGTTTTTCTTCGAATCAATGCCTTGGTATAACGTTGTCATGTGGTTCGTCGTCCTTGGACTGCTGATGGGGTTGAACGAGTTCGTCCGTTCTGGTAAACGGGCGAGCCAACTTATGTTCATGGCGTTACCGATCGCACTGACTCCAATCTGGTTGTTTGTCGTCGATTCGGAAATCACGTCGTGGTTCCATTGGGTGAAGGTGTATTCGGCACTCGCCGGCGCGCTCATCTACATGGTCATCCGCTTCACGAACTACCATAAGAAACATCCTTGGTATTTAGTACTCGTCCCGGCCATTCTTGCCATCAATATCATGGAGGCCGTTATACGGGAGTTTCAAGTCGGCTTCATGGGATTTGATGGAGTCGTCGACGGTATGAATTACATCTCCGGTGGGTGGAACTACGTCAACGCCTTCGCCGGAATTTTGAACATCCTCACCATTTGTGGCTGGTTCGGCATCTTTGCGACGTCCGGTAAGCGAGTCGATATGATTTGGCCGGACCAGACGAAATTGTGGATCATCGCATATGGGATTTGGAACATCTCCTACGTCTATTCGTGTGCACCAGGTAACGCATTTTATTCCGGATTTGCGTTGAACATTGCCGCGACCATCCCTGCCCTCCTTTGGGCGAAAGGAACATGGATGCAGAACCGTGCCCAAACGCTCTCGATTTGGATGATGTGGGTCATGACCTTCCCTTACTTCTTTGCGGTCGGCAGTACGTTCAACGTGAGCGTCTCGTATAATCCGGCAGCGAACTGGACGCTCGCACTCATCAGTCTTGCCCTCAACGTCGTGCTCGCCGTCATGCAGGTATCACGTATTATGAAACGACGTCTCAACCCGTTGAAAGACGAGCTGTGGACCGATACTGAAGAATACAAACGAGTCGATGCGTTACGAGAAATAGAATCTCCTAATCCTAAGACAGCATGAAAAAGACGAGCCGCGGCTCGTCTTTTGAGTTCCTAGAAATCAAGATGTTGTACGCTCAGAGTAGTCGCCTTTCCTCCAACTGTGACGTGTGAGATTTCTTCTCCTGCTACAGTTAGTTCTACCAAAATTTCTGACGGAAGTTTCATTCCATATCCTTGCTCCATGACAAGCGTAGACGACTTCTTCAAAACAAGAGATTGCTCGAACAGATAACAAGCCAGCGCACCGTTCGACGTTCCAGTGGCAGATTCTTCATCGATTCCATATAGTGGCGCAAAATTTCGTGTATGGGCGATGCCA
Source organism: Exiguobacterium sp. 8H (assembly GCF_902506255.1). Lineage (GTDB taxonomy): Bacteria > Bacillota > Bacilli > Exiguobacteriales > Exiguobacteriaceae > Exiguobacterium > Exiguobacterium profundum. The sequence continues at coordinate 1,447,915 of NZ_LR733429.1, forward strand.
TCCTCCATCGTTTCAAGAGTGAAAAGATGGTACCCAACCACGTCAGATTGTCGACTGATTTCCTTCACTTTTTCGAAGTCCGGTTGAATAGACAATAGTTCAGTAAGCGATTTGATAGGAATCAGGATATCCTGGAGTCCAGTGAAACCGATCAGAATCGGAAAACGATCATCTAATACCTCAAGCGGAACCTTAAGTGAATCAGCAATTTCTTGATGATTTATCACGGGTAAAAATTCTGGGAGTCGCTGCTGCATCATAATAGTCAAATCGTTTCGGATCTCGACCTCTAACACACCAGCTCTCGTCTCTTGTGTAAATCGTCCACTCCCAAGTAGACCTTGTTCTTTCAATACATGAAACGTTGCAATCGTTGCATGACCACAGAGGTCGACTTCCTCTTCAGGTGTGAAAAAACGGACGCGGACTTCCGCATGATGCGATTGACTCACGAAGGCAGTCTCACTGTAACCGACCTTCTTCGCAATCTGTTTCATTTCTAATTCGGTTAAGGCATCTGCATGTAATACGACCCCAGCCGCATTCCCTCCTTCTCCATCTTTTGAAAAAGCATGGACAACATATACATCAATCGATAACATGTTTCAATCTCCTTTAGTCAATCTATAGGATTCTGCAAACTCAACTATACGTTATAATTGCAAGACGACATGATGAAAAATGGGGGGACTTTGATGATTATATGGATTAACGGTGCATTCGGCTCGGGCAAGACAACCTGTGCCAAGCTACTTGAGAAACAGTTGCCGAACGCGTTTCTCTATGACCCGGAACAAGTCGGCTTTTTCATTCGGAACCAATTGCCAAAAAGCCTTCAACAGCCCGATTTTCAGCACCATCCGGAATGGCGGGAGTTCAACTATCGGATGTTGTCGAAGATTGCCACGTCCTTCGATGGGGTCATCCTCGTTCCCATGACATTGGTGGACGCAACGTATGTAGACGAAATCATCGGTCGGCTTCAGCGGGACGGGATCGACGTACGTCATTTGATCCTCGAAGCGCATCGACAGACGCTCGTGAAACGATTGAATAAACGTTTCGAATGGTTCAACTCTTGGGGGAAAGCGCAGATTGTTCGCTGCCAGTCCGCATTTCAATCTGAAATCCATGCAGAAAAAATTGTAACAGATCACCTATCAAAACAAGATGTTGCGCGAGCGGTCGCCGATCATGTCGGTCTCACACTTGCCTCAAAATGATTCAGATTCATACATCGCTTCGGACGGCTCGTCTTCCCATCGGATGACGAGCTCACTTGAATGGGATAGACTCAGCTCCACCGCTTCACACATCGTATCGGTCAACCACATGCAGCGGAACAATAGTTGCCGATATCCGTACAGTTCATCGATGATTTCGAAGCGCCCCATTTTAACAAACTGACCCAATTGTTCGATCGGACATACCGAATAAGACGATTCACCGAAGCGGACGAGCGACGAAGAATCCCGGTCTACGTTCGAGATTGTCACGACGGCACGTCCCGTCCATACCGCTTCCTTCTTGAACAAGTCACGGATGCCATCCGCAAAAACGAGACGGATTGTCGAACCCATAAATGTCGCTTCCGTGATGACCGCGTCATGCAGGGAAAGCGGAACGTTACGAGTTCGAATCGTATATTGCTTCATTCAATCCCTCCTTTTTTGAAACACATAATTCTCAACTGACTTCGTATACATTGGACCTTTCATCGTCTTCTTCACTTCGGCTACATCGACGTCTTTCCCTTTCGGCAATCGGAAATAATCGTCGAGCCCCGTCTGAATGAGTTCATTTGTACTTCCCATGACCCCAATCAGCTCGAACGTTTCATCGAATCGCGCCAACGTCGCATCTCCATGGCTATCGTTACAGAGCAAGATGCCACGCGGCTTCAAATATTGTTTCGTCGCCTGACCGACAAACCCCGCATATTGCGAGATGATCAAGTCAACGGGTTCGATGTCGAGCGGCTGCGTATAGTCCTGACCAAAAAATTCAATCGTACACGGCTCATCATATTCCTTTCGTTGATCCATCAGCTCCTGTACCGTTTCAATTTGCTTGAAGAAACGAATCGTCCCTTTGAAACTGTCGACATAGATGACATGAGGGATGACGAGGGAAGGGGCGACGTCGACGTGACTCCCCGGATAGAGCGCCTGCTTCACGTCAAAAGTATCAGCAATCGTTTCATACACTTGTTTTCGGTCCGCGATTTTTTGTGCATACGTCTCATACATTTTTGTCACCTGTTCAAGATTCATCGATATCCCCCTAGTATAAATATCCAAGCAAATCGAGTGTTCCGTCGCTCCATCGTTTGTCTCCCACCTGACGAATCATCAATTCTTCAAACGACGCCTCCCCGATCCCTCGTATCGTCTGATTCTCGTCATCGATTTGAAGCCACGTGCATGTGTTAGATACCGTGTGAAACCCGATGCGTTCGTAGAGGTCTGGTCGGTCTGCGAATAACAGAAGAAAATCGATGGGGTACGTTTCCCCAAGAGCAATGACTTTTTCCATCAGTGCCCGTCCGACCCCACGTCCCCGAACTTCTTCCCGGACACACAGATCGATGATGCCGAGCACGTGAATCGATTCCCCGTTCATATTCATCACACGAAAGTCTAACCCGACTTGTCCAATGATCCGTTCGTCTTCATACGCGATGAGTCGGAAATGGGGTAATTGCTTGAAGTAGCGGCGATTCGGATAAATTGAGGGAAACGCATGTCGTAATAGCTCAGTTAGCTCCTTATCCATCGATTCTGATACGGTCATTTCGAGGTGTTGCTCGATTCTCATATCTTCCCCCCTTCCGATTGAAGGCGCCCATACCGAACAACATGGACCCCGTTCGGCATCAGCTGTTGCTCGATCACGTCGAGTTGCAGTGGCAAGATGTTGCCGTCCGGGAAAAGTCGTTTGCCTGAACCGATAATGATAGGATATACGATCAATCGGTATTCATCGATGAGATTGTTTGCGAGTAGCGTGTGCACGAGTTCACCGCTTCCCCAGACGTGTAAATCGGGTCCCTCTTCTTGTTTGAGTCGCTTCAATACTTCGACCGGTTCTGTCAAAAACGTAGTCGCTTCCCATCTTGTATCCATTGACTGCCGCGTGACCACATACTTCATCGCCCGATTGGCTTCCGGCCAGACGTCATCGTGGTTCGGCCAGTAACTCGCCCATTGGTCATATGTCTTTCGACCGAGCAACAAATCAAACTCACTATGCATTTGCGTCCGAATCCAAATCCCGAGCTCTTGGCTCGAAAAAGGTTCCGTCCATCCCCCATGCATGAAATCCCCACTCAAATCTTCTTCTCTCCCACCTGGTGCTTGAATCACACCGTCTAACGACAGGTGTTCCAGAACAATGATTTTCCTCATCTCCGACTCTCCTTTCGACTGTTTGCACAAAAAGCCCCCGATTGATTCAATCGAAGGCATGATACATTCATCTTATTCTACTTTCTCCAACCACGCCACCGTCTCCACATGCCCAGTAACTTTATTGTACATGAAATCAATTATCAGAGACGGGAAGCCGTCTCTTTTTCATTTGGCTCGATTTCTCCGGTCCTGTGTGAACTCATAGAGACCGGTCGATGCAAGACCTGCGATCAAGCCCGCCCATCCACGTGAGTAGACGTCCAGATCCGTGAACGGGAACGAGATGAGGCCGAGTAGGATCCCCACGACGGCCGCGACCGCCGGGATATAGTTCGCCGGCACCTTCCCGATCGTCTTGATGACTTGTACCATCCCCATCGTCACCGCCGCCAAAACGGTCGCCGCGAATAACACGGTCGTTGTGAACACGTCCATGATTTATACCCCCTTCGATTTGATGACTTTCCCCTGCAGGTTCAGCGTCGTCTTGTCGTCCGTCTTCAGCCAGTCTCCTGAGGCGTTCGCGTGAGAGAAGGATTGCTTCATCCCACGCTCGCCCTTCTGGTCGACCTTGAACACGTCCATCGGGTTGATCGTCGTGTCTGCCCCGGCCTTCCAGATGTTCGAGGAACTCGCAAGTGTCGGTGAATGGGTCGGGAACTTGACGTCCGTGTCGATCTCGATATGCAGATGGGGCGAGTTTCCGTACTTCCCTGTCGATCCGTAGTTCGCGATCTTCTTCCCTTCCGGTTTGACGACGTCCCCCTTCTTGACGAACACCTTGTCCAGATGCGCCATCCGGACGACGAGACGATGTGCGCCTTTCTTCGGTCCGTGGTGTACCTCGACCGGGTTCTCGCTGACCCCGATGATCGTTCGGCCCATCAGGTCATCGTTCCCCACTGCGACGATCTTCATCGCGAACGGGGCATACACCGACATGTCCTTGCGTGTCAGATCGGCCATGTCCACGCCGTAATGGGTAAATCCCATTCGTTTCCGATACGCCGCGTTCTTGTACCCCGCCGTCAACCGGGCTCGGTTCAACGGGAGGATCGCTTTCTCAGCCATACCAATTCCTCCTTCCAAAATAGAAAGGGACCACACGGGTCCCTTTGTTTATCCTGCTTGTTTCAATCGGTTGCGGATGTCTTTCGAGAACGCATCCCATGCCTTCTCGGGGTGTTTGTCCCCCTCTGACTCTGCTTGTGCGATGAGCGATGCGACGAGTTGTTCGCGCAACGTCTCTTGGTCCTGCGGTACTTCCGTGTCCATGCTCCGTGAGGTCTTCTTGCATCCCCACACGAGGCATCCCAATCCTTTGATGAACCAGTCCAAATCTGATCACCTCCTTCCGTTGTCTCCGTTCACCCTCAGTTGAGGCTCAGATACGATAAGATGAGCGCCGTGATGACCGAGCTGACGATCCCGATGATCGCCCAGCCCAGTTTGGCCACGATGCTCCGATAGGATTTGAGCACGCTCTTCAATTGGTCGACCTGGTCGGAGTCCATCTTTTTTAGGATATTTCGTTCCAAGTCCTTCATGTTGCTCGGGATTTTCAGCACGACTTCGCGAACTTCTTGTTCGACTGCACGGACACGCCCCTCCACTTCGTCGATCCGTTCGTGCAACCGTAAGTCATCGTCGTGGCTCGTCTTGCTCGCTTGGCTCAACATCGATTTGAGCTCGTTCACTTTCTCTTCTAAATCTTCCACCTTTTGTTGCATCCTTGCCATGTCCGGCATCTGTTCACCCCCGTTATGCTTCTTCGGTTTTATAGTTTAGTAATAACTTTTCGAATTGCTCCACTTCATTCTCGACATCGTCTGCATCACGTGGTGACCAAGTCCACTCTTCAAGTGCGTCTCGATAGCGATTAATGATTTGTTCCCGTAGAGATTCGCTTACCATAGATTTTCACTCCTTTAACATCTATAATTTTAATTACGTGATTAACTTTCGATAGTGAGAGGAGAATTCTAATGAGTTGGGTTCAAGATAAAAATTGTTGTTTACATGTTGCTAAACTTCAATTCGACATAATCGTAGATTTTTCTAAACATACTACTCCTAATAATACCCTTCCTCGAATTAGATTTAGAACTGTCCTTCTTCCCAAACGTCGTCCGCTCGTTCGTATTCCTCCAACGTTTTTAAATATAAATATCCTTGCCGGATGAAATTCTCCGAACGGTTGCCCACGTCCGGGATGAAATGATGCATTTCTTGGTGAATGTAGCCTTTCCCTTGGATGAAATGATCTCGTGACACGTAGAAGTTGAGAGAGAAGTCGAGTCCTCCCTTATATCCCGATATCGTATCGATCCGTCCATAGACTCCTTGTAAAAAAAGTCCGTTGTTCAATGTCTTGTTCGTGATGATCGCCATCACCTTCACTCCTTTATGCTTCGATTTGCCCTACTCCATATCGCTTCCAGACACCCGGTGCGCCTGACGTGACGCAAACCCAACCGAGGAAATTCGTTGCAGTCGCTGTGCTTGGAGAACGATGATAGATGATATCGCCGCGCTCCCATGTTCCTTCAACTGGAGGCGAATTTCGATAGTCATCGAGTAGCGATTCCCAACGACCGTTCGCCTTACGGACAAATGGTCCTTCGATGTCTCCCTTTGGACGCCATCCTCCATCTAATCCATTTGCATATGCAATCGATCCAGTTGTCGCTGCACCCGGTGCCGCTGTTCTGACCTGATGGTTCACATAGGCAGCATTCAAAATTGCAAAATTCCTCATGTCCATCGAAGTTAGCCAGCCACCCCCAGTAATCTGGTTGAAGAACTTCGCTCGAAAACGGCCGCCATAATCTAATTCCGTACCGATATCGAACTGTTCGAGTTGATTGTCTATTTGTACAGCCATGTTTGTGTAAAAATTACCAATCACGTGATTACCGATGAATATCCCGCTGTCTGCCAATAATTGTTGGACACCAACCCCTGACGCTGTAGGTGGAGGATTTTCAAACCGGTTCCCTTGAATCAAACATCCGGTCGCCCCAGTCAGACGTACGCCGATATCAACGACCTCGAATGCGCAGTCTGAAACGGTGTTGTGGTTCGTGTAAAAGGTATCGACTCCGACGCCAACTTGGCAGGCGACGACTCGACAAGAGACGACACTATTACTGTTTGCGCTCGTCTCGAACGCAAATGCTCGATTTAGCGCTTTGTTTGCGCCGTTAACTGCAATTTGGAAGAAACGGTTGTAGAAAGTGGAGCCTACGTTTCCATCCGAGCACAGGATAGCGTCACCAGTACTACCTCCCCCATCAATACGAAGACGCTGAAAAATGCTCAAGAACACCTTCGACAGCGACAAACCTACTGTCGTCCCTCCGTTCATAACGAGGTTGACGCCCTCAATTTGCACCTGTCCGATTGATATGCCTGTATTATTTCGTACGAACGTACCTGTACCTGTGTGAATCAAACGTGTGAAGAAGAACCCGGCACCTATGATGACGAGTCCCTGTTGCAAGTTGAGATGATCTAACAGATACACTCCACCTGGTATGAATACTGGCACTTGAAGATTGATTGCATCGTCAATCGCTGTTTGAAATGCCGCTGTGTCATCCGTATTTCCATCACCAGTCGCCCCGTAATCGCGAACGTTGATTCCACGATCACGAATCGAATCAACAAGTGTACGCGGGTCTGGACCAAAGTCATCCAAATCACCAATCGTGTCATACACTGTCTGCAAGTCTTGGTTGATTCGATCGGATAATGTCGGCCATGTGTTGCCGTTGTAATCAATCCGGGCGTCGACCACCTCGGATGGTTGCGGAACACCAGCAATCAGGTTCGTGATCCGCTCATCCAAATAGATAAAGTTATGCAACGAATCCGTTCGTCCAAAGTTGAACTTCTGATAGTTTGGGATATCGAGAGGCTTAGTCAGCGCCTCGAGGTTCTGTAGTTTCAATGACATAAAATTCACCCCTTTATAGTGTGGTACCGTCCATATTCGTCCAAGCAACACCGTTCCAGACGATCATCTTCAACAAATCGCGGTCAAAATAAAAGAACCCATCGTCTGTGGGTCCTAGTATCGGCCGACTCAGCGTGTCACCTCTACCCGAGGGAAGATACCCCTCCAAGGTGACGACACGGCCGTCCAAGCTATTCAAATCGTCAGTCAGCGTGGTCAGCCCATTGTTGATATCAGTCAAATCAGATTCGAGGTTCACGACCCGTGCCTGTGCCAACGAGCCATACGAGTTCGCCAAGTTGAGCCCGGCACCCGTGACCGCCGGTGTGAACGAGGCGCCACCGTTCTGACTCGTCGTGATCCCGTTTCGCTCGAATCGAACCACCTGTGAACCGTTCACACCACGAATCCCATCATCGAACACAAGTTGCTTTTTCGCCTCGTTGATTGCCGTCGAGGAACCGTTGATTGATGGTGGGAGCTTGATGTTCCCGTCTGGATCGACGACAGTTGAGACAGATTGTTCTTGAATCGACAATGTACTGATGGTGTCTGTTATTTCACGCCTGATGTTCGCCAACGTCACCTGTGTTCGAAAAATCATTCTTCGATAATCGTATGAACGACGAATGGAAGAGACGCGTGTGTAGTAGTCAAAATCAGGCATCGTCTCGTAAATCACAAATACGCGATCTCCAAGTGATACCGTTTCATCATCTGCGATATCGACGGCATCAACCTCTATGATGAGTTCAGGCTGTGATGCATTCAATTTTTCAACGAGCTTTCTACGGAGCGTCTCAGGTTGAGTGATGTTGTCGTTAAAATACGGTTCATGCTCGATGAGTGGATAGCCCCTTTCTGCGACGAGTGGACTAATATATTCATCAGTCACTTCGTAACCAACGACATTTCCATCCTCGTCCTCGATCGGCTTTCCAAATCCTTTGATGTAGGTAAATAACGCCTCTGTATTTTCCTCTCTACGGGTGCTCTTCAGGTTGTACTTATAGCGATACTGCTTTGCCCCATCGTCTCCGATGATATTCTTGAGAACAACCCAGTTCCCGGTTCGCCTTTCTTCTAATTGGAACTCGGCGCCGAATCGCTGTAAAGCACTTGAGAAAAGAGCGGATCGCCGCTGATTTCCGAAGTTTTCAGTCGTAATGGTGTCGAAATCACCTTGAACCTCAACTCGGTAGTCAGTCCCTTGGAAGATGAATGACATAAGGGTCAAGATATCGAATGTACCTGAGATGGTTTCGAGTACCCAATCCTTATATATATCAGCATAAAACCTTCGATGGGCAACAATACGACGACGATACCGCTCTCCGATTGAAGCGTCTGTAACACTTATGATGACATATTCAATACCTTCAAACTCAATCAAGTTCTGTGCACGTAAATGAGTGATTCCCTCGACGTCAATATCCGTCTCGAGAATCTCGAAGTAAATCACATCAAGATCAAAATCTACTTCATGCTCGAAAGTTTGAAACGAGTTCAGAAGAAACTCCTGACCATCAAGGGTGCGTAATGTGACTAAACGGTCCATTTTATCCCTCCTAGTAGAACAATGGACGGAACTCAAAAGAAATCTCAAAAGGTGATGAGGTTCCGGCCAAAATGAACTCGTTCGCTCCCGCTGCAAGTGTTATGACACGACGGTTTGTATCGCGGACAATATTCAATCCGTTCTTTGTAGTGAATATCCGGTCTAGTACGATTTCATCATCAACACCAGACACTCCGTTATAGACAAATACTTCTTGATTCGTCAGGTTTGTGATGGTCAAACCGTCTGAAGCACCTTTGTAGACGATTCGAAATTCTTTATGTTTCCGAGGGTCCAGTTCAACATTTCCGAAGTTATTGATGATGAACCGGTTAGTGTTCGAGAATGAGTACTGATTCTCTCCCCATTCAAGACCAGCACCCCAAAAGTAGCCCTGCCCCCATTCGTATGGTGTCAGTGTTGTCGTGATTGCTTCTGCATACGGAAGACCATATGTGACCCAGTTCAACGTCACATAAACAACCCGCCCATAATTCCTATGCTCATACTCTGGAGTTCCTTCTGGAATTACAAGCCATCTCTTGAATGGCTGACGAGGGTCTGTGATATAGCAAGGCTGCAAACGTGCGAAAACCCCTTGTATCCAATCTCGGTACAAAGGGAATTCATTTGGGTCATCTAAAAAAAGACGGGCGGACATCATGATCCGCCTCTGTTCATGCGTGCTTCCCATTGGGATATTCCCTTCTAGCATCTCAATCTGTTCGAAACGATGACGAAGCGTCAGAGGTTCCACCTCGAACTCTTTCACGGTGAGTCCGAACTCATCTGTATTTGTTTTAGTGCCATCTAAAAATTCAAACTCGATCATCAGACCGCCCCACCTTTCGCGTAGATTTTGAGTGAGGTACGATCTTGCTGAGCAGTATTAATAAATCTCTCGATGACCCGTGCCATCAACTCGCCGTCCATGTACATTGATACATCGATCATTTGCGGACGAGCATCACCCGTATTTGCTGTCGTTCCCGCTCCATTCATCATTCCAGAGACTGGACTTGATGATGTGAACATCAGATCGTCACTCAAGTTATCAATCGCCGCGAGTGCCTCACTTGTATTGGCATCAATCCCCACTGCTATACCCGCAGGAATCATTTTACCTACCTTATCTCGCATCCAACGAGAAGGCGAATGAATATCTAGTTTGCTCGTGATTGCATCTTTTATATTTCCGGCAACTTCTTGAACCTTCTTCGTCACCGCACTTGCCATCGAACCGATACCGCTTATCAAACCGTTTATGATATCTTTTCCGACTTGTAATAGGTCCACTTTCTTAATTTCTTCAATAATCTTTTCACCCAGATCAAACATCGCATCTTTTGCTTCGCTCCGCATTTCCCATATCCCTTTGATTAACGCCTTAATCAAATCAATACCTGCATCAATAATTTTCTGACGATTATCCCACAAAGCCTGGACAATCGCTAGGACCAATTCAATGGCCGCATCAATCAACTGAGGCACGATTTGTACAATACCGTCAATCAAAGCATACAAAATCCGAATACCGGCATCGATTAATGCAGGCAACATTTCAATGATGGCATCGACCAGCGCCATGACCAAATCAATCGCCGCATCGATTAGAGAAGGTAAAATTTGAATGATTCCGTCAATCAGGGCAAGTAAAATCTGAATCCCCGCATCAATCACGATTGGTAAGCTCGTAATGATCACATCGATTAAAGAAGTTAACAAAAGAATAGCCGCATCAATCAAGGCTGGTAGCATATCAATAATCCCTTGAATTAGAGCCATTAGAACTTGAATCCCAGCGTCTATAATAATCGGTAGCAAGCTAACGATTGTTGTAATCAGTACATTCAAGATTTCAATCGCTGTCGTGATCAGAAGAGGGAGTATTGCGACAATTCCAGTGATTAGCGTCGTCAGGATTTGAATACCAATCTCGATTAAGAGAGGCAGTGCAACAGTGATCGCATTAACGAGCGCTGTAATGATTTCAATTCCCAATCCCGCTACAATCGCTAGGTTCGTCGTAAGTTGCGAGGTAATCATTTCGATAATGCCCGTCAATGATTCGATGAGCATCGGCAACGAGGCAACCAGACCTTCGATAATCGAAGTCAGCATCTCTGTACCGATAGTGATGAAGTTCGAGAGTTGAGCCGTAAAGGACTCAATCATCTGTACGATAATATCTGCAACCTTGGTGATCAATTCACCTGACGTCATCCCCATCGAATCTGCAATCGTTTGAATGATGTTAAATCCAATGATGACAAGCCGTGGGATTCCACCTAATAATAATCCAATCAAGGAGGGGATGAATTGAGCCACAATCTCAGCAATACCTGAGAAATCAAGATTGAGTGCTTTCTTAAATGCTTCCTGGAATTCGTTTCCGAATGCCACGACCCGCTCTATTACAGGGGATAGAATGCTTAATATGAATGAGAAGAAACCTCCGATTGAACTTAGAGCGCCTCCCGCTCCTCCTGTAATGTTCCCCCATAATGTTAAGAAAGCCTGACCTGCACTTTGTAGAAACGGAACAACCATTCCTGCGAACATCACGATATATTCGACAGCCGCGATTGCCCATTCCGCTATTACTTTTCCGAGTGCTTGAATGAGAGGAGCCATCACACTGTATGCAGCAGATACCGCATTGCTGACAGCGTCCCACGCCTGAGTCGCAATTTTTCGGAACGTGTCACTGTGATTCCAAAGAATGATAAAAATGACGCCTAATGCATATAGAGCACCAATGACTATAAATACGGGTCCTAAAATACTTAAAATTACGGGTGGTAATGCATTTAACGCAAGTATCAAATTACCCACAACCGTCAATACAAATCCTATAAAGAGCAGGAATCCATTAAGCGCTAAGTTGAACAACAAAATCATCGTAATAATTTTTTGTGTTGTCGGCGAAAGACTGTTGAACTTGTTGATGACACCAGTCACTGCATCGACAACCGTTCTTAGAATCGGGGTCAAGTGAGAACCGATAGCAATAGCTAAATCTTCCGCTGCAGAACGGAGTGTTTTTAGAGATCCAGCCAAGTTGTCATTCATCGTTTTAGCAATCTTTGAGGCGACGCCTTCACTATTGGCAATGGATTCTGTTAACTTGTCGAAGTCTGATTGACTAGCGTTGACGACAGCGGCCCATCCCGCCATTGCCTCTTGACCGAAGATGCTAGAAATCGCGGCCGCTTGTGCATCTTTATCTACGCCTGAGAGTTTCGTTCGTAACTCCTGCATCATTTTGGCTAGGTTCACGGAACCATCGGCATTCTTTTGTAGCTCGATGCCGTACTTCTCCATCACATCTGCCGCTTCTTTCGGCGGATCGACTAATCGTGTCAATCCACTTCGGAGCGCAGTACCTGCCATCGAAGCCTTGACACCTGCGTTAGCCATAAGCCCGGCCGCTACAGATAAGTCTTCAATGCTAATTCCAAGAGCACCAGCAACCGGTGCAACATACTTCATCGTTTCTCCAAGCATTTCAACATTGGTGTTCGATTTTGTGATTGTAGCTGCCATGACATCGACGAAGCGACCTGTTTCATTTGCCTTCATACCAAGACCTGTCATTGCATCAGTGACAATGTCTGCTGTTAATCCTAGTTCAGTACCTCCTGCCGCCGCTAAATCAAGGACACCAGGTAAAGCGTTCATCATTTGTGTCGTATCATACCCAGCCATCGCCATGAAATTCAGTGCTTCAGCCGCTTGAGATGCTGAGAATTGTGTAGTGGCTCCCATCTCTCGAGCGAGAGATTCTAACTTTTTCAAGTCACTACCAGTCGCCCCAGAGACGGCCGCCACTCGGCTCATCTGTGCTTCGAAATCCATTGCGGTCTTTGTGGCAAAACCTAGACCAGCAGCAATGACGGCTGTGGCAGTCCCGAACGTCCTTGTCATGATACCGCCAACCTGAGATATCCCATCTCCATTCCGCAATAAACTCTTTGATACTAAAGTGGCCTTCGTTTTAATTTTATTCAATTCTTGTTCCACGTATGCAACAGAAGAGCGAAGCCCTTTAGTGCTTAATGTCGTGTCTATCTCAACTCTTCCATCAGCCGCCATCAGACTTCACTCCCTTCTTTTTACGTTCGTAAGCACCTCTAAATATCGCCGATGCGTTTTTAAGCTGTCGCAACGAGGCTTCTTCTTGTGCCTTTAGTACAAGCTGACGCATCCGCTCAGACTTGAATGCGTAACGCTCTTTCATCGCTCTGATGTGATTGATTTCATCTTTGTTCGAGTAATGCTTTTCATTGATCGGGGCCGGAATTGGCTTGTTACGATAATGCATAGCACGCTTGAATTCTGTTTCATCTGAAAGATCTCCCAGCAACGACAAAAAATCCGCCCAACTGAGCGAACCCCGTTTTTCGTACAAATCAATTTGGTAGTCTTTCAGAAATGATGAGTAAATGCGACTCGCATCTTCAATGAAATCGAATGATGGTGGTTTAGGTTCATCATCGCTTCCTGTGTCATCGCCTTCAATCAGTTCGGACGTTTGATCAGAAGCTTCTTTCATGAAGTCGATTCCGAGTTTTTCTTTTGCGAAGACGATCATAAAATCAATGCGATCGATGCTCATCAAATATTCATCGAAAAATTGTATGGTCTCTTCGTCAACAAACAATTCGAACCCATGATAAAGACGATCCGCCTTTTCCAGCTCGTTCATTTGGAAGAGTTCGATGAATCGCAACACCGTATCGAAAGATAAATCTACGTCAATTTCCCAGTCTCTCCACCGTTGTTTCGCTTTTGTTTCCGGTTCATGCCAGAACATCGCATGTTACTTCACCTTTCGTTTTAATTTCTTCAATTGCTCATTCTCGACAAGCCCCAATTCATTCATGTGTTGAAGAATCACCCCGCTCAAGTAATCGAATACAGGGAGCAAGGGCAAATGGGATCCTCCGCATTCTTCAAATAAAGAATCGTACGCTTCCTCGCCTAAGCAAGTTTCAATCAACTGTTTCATCATTTGCTGTTGCTGATTGAAACGTTCAGAAACTTGTTCCTCGGTAGCTGAATAAGCATCAATCTTCTTATTGTTTTTCTCAAAATCTTCTAACAACTTCGGAATTTGTACATACTTTTGCATTGCCGCGTCCGATAAATCTAAGCGATACGTTTTTTCTCCAAGTTGTAAATCTTCATATGCTTTTTTCAACTCAAACTTTTTAATCGCCATGCTTTATCCCTCCGATTAATATTTTGTGCGTCGATATAATTTATTAAGGTGTTGGTGGTGGCGCTGGTGTGAACGTCGGAATCTTGTCAAACGTGATGGAGAATGCAATTTCACCTTTCGCGTTCGCATCTCCACTTGGAGTTTTGATGTCGTGGATTGTCGCTTCGCCTTCATACATTGCGCCGTCTGGTTCGACAACCTTGAAGTTCGTCTTACGCGCCGGCCCTAATTCAGTCAAAAGAGAGAAGATGTAGTTTTGTGCCGCATCCTCGCTTTGACGATGCCCAGTGAACGCGTACGTGAGGACAGTACCTGTTACATCCTTAGTCGCCGCTCCTCCGTTTGCATAGTAGTAATCTTCTGTAACAGTCTCACTCGGTGAAAAATCTAAGTTCGTAATCCCTTCTGCGATGAGTAATTCTGTCGTGCTCGCTAGACCTTCAGTAATCGTGATGTTGTAGTTATGTTGCAACAAGAATGACATATGGTGTTACCCCTTTCTGATTAGTTGACATTGGAAGAGTGCGGTGTAGATATGTTGATTTGTACTTGTCTCCTCGACCCAGTTAGTTTCGGTAGTGACCTCACATTTGATAAATTCGAAATCTGGAACAACGATGTCTCCGTTGCTTAATTCCAATGCTTCGGACATCAGTTCCATGGCATCGAGAACCTGTTGTTGATCTTCCGACTTGGCCAACAATTGAAAATTGATATAGCGTAAGCGTCTACCGCTCAAATATCGTGGTCCATCTGGTGAAGGAGCTTGGCGAATGCAAATCGCATCCGTGCTCGAATCCAAGTTCCCGACCTTCACGGGAGCATAGAGGGTCAGCTCCGTGTCCAGATAGTCCGCTAATGCGTCTAAAAGTGCTCTCATCGTTGTGGACGACCTCCCATCTCTTTGGCAGCAAGCGCAACCCAATCACCGAGATATACGGCTTTTGCCGCCTCGAACCATAGACCTTGAGCTTTCGGGTTCGGGCTTTTCGAGAAATGATATTGCGGATTGTAGTAAAGTCGGCGCGCATAGGGCGTCGCCCAAATTAGACGCCCCTGTCCGATTAAGGACATTCGAATGGCTGAACGAATCAGTTCCCCGGTATCTTGTGGGACAAACGTGTTCGTATCTTTCAAAATCTGCGTATCTAACACAACTTGGGTTTTTTTAGCCCGCTTCTGTATCTTGCCTTCGATATCTCCCAACTGAATCTTGACATCAAACTTAATCATACGAGCACCGCTTCCCAATGATGGACACGGATGGAGTTTGCGTAATAAGTGTTCACCTTTTGAATACGGTATACGATGCCCTCGAATGTGATTTTCGATTGTTCTTTCGGGATAAAGCGAGGACTGGTATTAAGTGAGTCTACAAATAACAGCGTCGTAGACACGATTTCGGTATTGTTCGCATCGATCATGACCGTCCGCTTCGGTTCAATCCTTACCCACTTGACCTGCACCGGGGCTTTATACGTCGCCCCGTAGCGATCATTCTCGTCGTATTCCTCATACGTGATTTCGTGAATCAGTAGCCGTCGTTGAATACTAGCCAATACAACCACCCCGATACACGCCACGTCGAGTGGATACGCCTGTATACAGGAGACCTGACGGCAACAGGACACTCACGACGTTATCCGCATACATCCCGTCCAACGAAGTATTCCTTGAACCGCCTGCCTCGTTTTCGCTATAACTCCCAACCCGGACTCCACCACCTGCTGCCGTCCCTTGAACAATGGTTGACGCAGTCTCCCCATTCACGAACAAGAATTCGACTTGGGCGGCAGTCGCCTCTTTCACCATGTCTTGGATGTCCGGGTGCCATGTGCTCAAGTCCCCGATACGCCGTTTCGTCAATGTGTTGATGTCTCGGCTCGCGCGACGAATCAGACGGTCAAGTACGACATCGTCCTCAATCTCGATGCCGACATAGTCGTTACGGTAGTAATCGATATCAATAAAAGGGAGTGCCATATCGACACCCCCTTACTTCTCTTGCTTCTTGAGTTCGGCTTGTAGCTTCTTATTCTCCGCTTTCAACTTCTCGATTTCTTCCTGTGCGCTCTCAAGTTCTTTGACGACCTGTTGATGCTCACCAGGCGAGATGACGATACCGCCGGTTGCCTTATGTTTGACGACCGCTTTCTTGGTCTTCGGGTCCACCTCGATCAAGTCATATCCGTCATCAAGATAACGTTTGACCGCTTCTTCCGGGACCGTCAATTGCTTGTTTCGTTTCTGTACGATTGGCATGTGAATTCCTCCTCTTTAGTTAATGGATAGCCATTCCGATACGCTCAGAGCATCGATGGCGCCTTGTTGTTGTCTCGTAGCCGTGTATGCTACCAACTCCTCGAACCGATCAATCGTCCAGAACATCGTGTCCCCGAGATCGGCATCGGTACCGAAGCGATGGTTGAGGAAGACGATTGTTGTTCCGGTCAGTGTCGCCTCATCAATCCACTCCTTCGCCTTCTCATCCGTGACGGACGGGACGAGGTTGACAGTACGCACGAAATAATTGTTAATTGGACTCTGACTTTCGAGCCCGTTGACAAGTGTCCGGCCCCAGACGTAGCCCTCCTCGGACAAGACATCGAGCGTGTCCGTGTTGTAGGCACCGAACGGATAGACGACGCTATGAGCACCGCGCGTCCACCCTTGTGCGACGAGATAGTCGCGACATGTGTTCAATTCAATACGTTGCGCTTCTTTCGTCAGCGTGCTCAAGTTTGGGTGCGTGGCGGTATGGTTCAACAAATCCCAGCCGGCGTCATAGACCATCTGGAATTGTTCTGCCGACATCTTACCAGCCATCCCCACCGCATTTGGGATCAATCCAATGTTGCCGGGTATTCCTTGTGCATTCAAAATGCGATAGCCTTCCGTGAACTGCGTATCCCATCCGTCATCCATCGTGAACAACACAAAGCCACGATCAGCCGTGACGAAATCCAAACGATCGAAGCTGACCGATGCGATTTCTCCACTCACCGCCTCCAACCGAAGCTGGATGGCGACAACGGGCGCGCCTTGATCGAACGTGCCACTCTCGCTCATGTTCTCAATCGAGAAGCTGACCGTGTTCCATCCGTCTTTCATATCCGATGCCAAGATGATCTTCGACTTATAGCTCGCAAAGTTCGTCTGGTTCGATAGGAAAACGACGACACGGTTCACTTTTGTGACATCAGCTACAAAGAACGTCACATCAACGGCTGTCTTATCGCTCACGTCGAGGGAGAAGTTTGTCCGACGCATGAAGCCAATTGTAGTCACGCTCCCGTCGACGGCGAGCTTAAGCGATTGGATATCGAGCGTGTTCACCGTGTCGACCGTCTTCGTCGTACCAGCTCCCGACTGTAGCGACCATTGCGTGTCTGCCATGAAGTCATCGGCGAGAGATACCGTACGCATCAAGGGGTCCGGCAGATTAGGGTGTCACATGCATCTTGACGCCTGGGACGCGACGTTCGAACAAGAAGACGTCCCAGTATGACCGCTCGTTCCAGAGGTATTTCAAATCGGTGACCGCAGAAGGGCTGTCGAGCGATGCAATCGCATATTTCTGTGGTGAGACAAGCGCCTGAGGATGAATCAAGATCATGTTGATTTGTTCCGCCCCGGCCGCCGGTACCGCTCCGATTGTGAAATCATAGGCCGTCTTCATACGGTCTGATGGTACGACGATAATCCGTACTTCTTCGAGTGTCCGTACAGCGCGAGACACTTGCTCATTGTTAGCCGTCACCATCATCTGACGTTGGATTTGATCCGCTTGCTTGAGTAACTTGTGGATTGTAGGCGTAACGTAAAGCAAACGACCATCCTGAGGTACTTCGGCCTCGTCCATCTGTTCCATCATGTCATCAAAGATGCTGAGGATATTGGCAGTTGTCAAGCCCGTTGTCACAGGGACCCCACCATAACCCGTGAACTCTGCATGAAGCTTCGATGCCATGAACTTGTCCATCTCTGGGATCTTCTGTTCGTCATTGAAGACCGATGTGAAGTTCGCGATTGAGACCGAGAGGTTGGTCTCGTCGATGTCCATCGGGTCGATGAGCGTTTTCCATTGCCGATCATGGGTGAGTGTCTTCGTCTCCCAGCTATTATCAACGTTACGGGTGAATCCTCCGATGACATCCCGGTTGTAGTCCGTCATCCCGTTCACGTCGATGCGTGGAATTTGGACGGTGTTTGCATTCGTCCAGCGTAACGTCGCGTTCGCTGGGGCGTTATATAGATCGACGAATCGTAATCCGACGGTGAAGCGTTGCTTCAGCGCCCGTGTATAGAGTTCAGCATAGTTAAGTGCTGCCATGTTGATTCCTTCTTTCTTTAGTTAGTCTTTTTCGGTGCGAAGGCGGCTAAGAATTGTTCCTCGAACGAATTTCCGGTCGATTGTCCGGTTCCTGGTTGAACGAATTTCGGTACTTTGGGTTTATCCACAGCTTCCTGTGAGAAATGTGGATATTTCTCCACTACCTTCTTGATCGCCTCGTCAATCGGCGTCTCATCGTTCACAAGAGAACGGGCCAAGGTGACGACGTCCTCGACGGAATCTGCTTTGACACCCGACTTCATGGCGGACATCTGCGCCTTCAACGCTTCGTTCTCGGCCGCCGTCTGGTTGAACTGTTCTTGTGTCTTCTGGAGCGCTGCTGCCTGTTTCTCGGCCTCGGTCCGCTGGGATGATTCCCATTCTTCAAATTTCGCAAGTCGTTCTTTCACAGCGTCGACGCTATCCGCACCGAATTGTTTCAATAGTTTCGCCTGTGTGTCGTTCTTCTGTTTGGCCAAGAAGCTGTTGAGCTCTTCTTGGGTGAATGTCTTGCCTTGCCCTCCCTCTTCTGGTGGAGTTGTACCAGCTCCGCCGGTTCCTTGTTGCGTGTCCGTCGTCTGCTGTCCTGTTTGGTCTTGCCCCGCTCCTCCGGTCGCCTCTGCGAAGAATTGAAGGTTGAGCGGTAAAAGATTGTATTTATGCATGGTGTTGCCCTCCTAGTTGAGTAAAGTCCTACGTTTTATTTAACGTCCACCACGAGTAAACGGACCATGAATCAGTAACCTTGATGCGTCTCGACGAAATCGAAGCTGAAACTACCCGTGACGATCGATGCATCAGATGCCCCGATGACGAGCGCGAGCTCGTAGACCGCGTCACCCTCTAAGAAATCGGCGAACGGGATTTTGATGTCTTGGAAAATCTCACCTGTTGTGTTTCGGGCGATTCTGTAAGATTCCGCAGCGTCGACCCAGCCGTTGATGCCGACGAACTGCGCATTACAAATCGTGTTCCTCGGTCTCGTCTCGACCCGACTCTCAATCACCACGTCACCAGAGCCATACCGTGGCGTCCCACCTTTGAAAAAGGCCTGTGGAGTGAGTGGCGCGGCGTCTATCTTGCGAAGGTATACATAAGAAGTGAAAATACTGTTGATGTTGTCCGTCCGGTTATACTTCAACCGGCAACTTTGGGTAGGGACCAATTTGGTATCAGAATCGAAGTGCAAACTGAACACAAGTGCGTTTGCACTCGTGGCCGCTAGACTTGTCGGGTTCTTGATGACGCCAGAGACGCGGAACCTACCGTCCTCTCCCTGTACATCCCGTACTACACGTGACATCTACATCCCTCCCTAAACAATTTGTTCACGATTACGGCGGCGTGTCAGTTCATGCTCATCGATGAATAGACGCATCTTCGCTTGCCGCTCACGTATCAGTTTTTTTGCTTCTGCGATGCCTGTCTCATCGCGTAATTGTTCCATCATCCGTAACTCTCGTTTTGCGGCCCGTATCTCCCGCTCGATAGCCCGTTGACGTTGAGTGAGCTTGTACAGTTCCTCACTTTCCTTTTTGTCATATGGCTCGTATCGCTTGATGGACTTCCCTTGTACATATGGGTACATGACATGCCGACAGTTGATTCCTGTCACAATACCAGTGATCGACCCGTAGGACGTCTCACTCAAAGACGGATAACGTCGACTGTTCCCACTCCTACTGTAAATCTTTCCTTGATACGGAATATGTGACGGTCTAGACCCGGCGTGTGAGCTGATCTCGACCAAGTCGATGTCGTAGTCGTCCATCCGTGCTTCTTGAACTTTAGCAGCGGTCTGAGCGGAAATGGCACGCGTCATCATCGGCATGTATCCCTCGACGGACCATTTCTTCCCCGCCTTGTCGACGAGGGCAGTCACGCCCTGAGAGGCGAGCTGTCGTGCAGCGGTACGTAATGCCTGATCGTGCGTCTTCGCTCCTGTCAGCACTTCGGCAGTCACTTTGGAGACGATATCTCGCGCCGCCTGTGTCGACGTGGCAAGCATCGTCGAGTTCATCAGGTTCAGCGTGTCTTGTGCATTCGATTCAAAGAGTAGGATGGTTTCGAGAATCCGGTTCGACTCACTGATTGCCGGTACAGGCAGATCGGGTAATGCTTCCCGTATGCCTGGTTCGATTTCTTCAGCAGACATCATCCCGACTTCGTTCAACCATTGCTTGACCGCTTCCGGTGTCTTTCGCGATGTCTTGGCGATCAATCGTATCTGTTCATCATTCAAACGGCCGAGCAATTGCAACCGCTCGACCTGCCAGTTGATGACATTGTCCGAGGTGATGACTTTATTTGTTGCCAATAACCGTCCAATCTTCGTCAGCATCTCACGCTCTAATTCGAGATAGAGCTCGTTGACGAACAAACTAGATTGGTCATACTGGGTCGGTGTCGGCATCGTCTAGTCCCTCCCCGATTCCGCTCATGAGCGGGTCACGTGTCATGACAGCCCGTTCTTCCTCTTGGATACGTCGCAACTTCTCACGCGCCGCTTCTTCGTCCAGACGATCGAGAAGCATGATTGCATCCAATTTTGATTGTAGCCCCGCCCCGACTCGTAGGATTTGGAGCTCCGTTGTCGCTTTCTTGTCCTCGGCGATTGAGTCATCAAACGCGACGTTGATCTCATAGTCACCAGGTGGTGGGATGAGTCCCGCTGCCGTCGCGACATCCAGAATCATGGCGACGATATCTCTTATGAACGGTTCGATACTGTTGACCTCGTTTGTCTGCTTCGTGCGATACGTCTTGGACTTCTCGCTGATGATTTCTGTTGCTGTCTTGACGGATTGTCCATCAAACGTAAACGTCCCTGAGCTAAACCCAATCTGCGCACTCAATGTTTCCAGTAGCCCATTGATTGCTGACAAGTGTTCTTCGACTCGTAAGCTAAAATCAATTTCTTTGATAGGAGTATCAGTATCTCCAAAGTTTAGCGGCGTATAGACGGACGTATCGGCATTAAATCGGGTGACCAGTTGGCCCTTTTCGTCCACGGTCTCTAACACCTGTTCACTAGCAAGGATGCGTTTCTTCCCCATCGAAAACTCATTTTCGAAGCTGTCGAATACATAGTCGATGGTGTGTATGGTATCAATCGCATTGGCGAAAAGACTGATACCGAGCGGACTGGTGATATCCACGTTGTTCTTCGTCGCCGGTTTCGTGTAAGCGAACAAAGGATTCTTCAATCCCTGTATGCTGATGACCGCCTCGACGTCCGCGTATCGTGGAACAGAGTCGAGTGAGACTTCAATCCCGATGTCATCCTTATCGTTACGGTCCGCCTTATAGAGACGGTTCCGAATCGTATACAGTTTTTGGTCACCGACTTTCTCCCAAACGTGCCACCGTAGCAAGCGATAGCGTTCATTTCCTTGAACGAAATCGTCAGATATGATCACGGCTTCTGATACTTTCCCGCTCGAATCCCATGCGATAGGATAGAAGCTGTTCGCATGAATATAGTTGAGCCGAACCGCGCCACCTTCGACGTACGCCTCGACGGCCACACCGCCCGTCGCATACATCACTTCGAAATGTTCCTGCATCCGCGTTCCGAACTTGTTCATTTTGAACGTCTCGTCGATGAACGATTGAATCCGCTCGTCCGAGATGTTCAGCACGAACTTCTCGTTGAATGTGAGCTGTGCCATCTCTTGTGCAATCAATTTCGGTAGGTTCAATGTTCTCAGTACGCGTGCGGACTTTCCATCTTCTTGGACTTTCCAGACAAGTTTTGGACGTGATGACCAGCTAAAGCTCTCGACATTCCCTTGATACAGGCAGAGCCAGCGATCAATTGCTTGATACATCTCATCGCTGACAGTGGTCCCTTGAATATCTGTGACCTTTGCGATCCCTTTGATGAATCCCATGCTATGCAACACCCCCTTTATGCGACTCCAGAGCGTTTTGAACATCCTTACACCCCTCTCGCGACATATCGTTTATAAAAATAGTTATTGGCATATCTCGCCTCATCTAGCGCGTGGTTCCAATCGTCAATCGGCTTCCCGTTCTTGTCTCGAACGTACATGCCCAGCTCACGGATCAGATTGTCGTGGTCATATCGTTCGTCCGAACGTTCGACCAAACAAAAAAGGCCGTCCGATATCGCGTTCTGTAAACGCTCAATCCCGACCTCGATTCCTTTCGAGCTACCTTTGATGTCCCTTGCGTTATTGTCTGCCTTCTCCGTCGGTCTCCCGATCAACCTCAATTCTTCACGTAACGAGCGACAAGCCGGGTCCACATAGATACGTGTATAGTTCATGCTGAACTGGTCCGTGCACCATCGGATGAATTCGTCGATGTCTCTTGCATACTCTGACATGGCGCGCGCTTGTTTCGTCTCCTTCCCGCTGTGATAGAAGTGGGCGACACGGTTCAGCTTATAGACGTACTTCCCGTCCGCTCCTCGACTCTCTGTGACGATGTTACAGCTACAGGATGTCGCGTCGCTCTGTCCGCCGTCAGCGGTAAAATACATCTCGACCGGTCTTCCTTCAAGATGAGGTTTGATATGGTCCGTCATCGAGAACATCGCGTAAATGACACCTTCCGGCATGACACGTTTTCCTTCCCAATCCCGGGCAAACAAGTATGGATTTTTTGAAAGCGTATCGTAAATTTCTTTCTTACGTTCCTCAGTCAAAATTGGATTGTCGTGTATCGTCCAATGCGTCCAGCGTGTCTTTTGAACCTCAAATACCTCTTTGATAATCGGATGGTTCGGAGCGGGCGGGTTCAAGTCAGCCAGATGATAACGATTCTTTGCTGCAAAGGTTCGTCGAAAACACTCTTGGATCATATCTATGTGTAATAAGTTGATTTCTAAGAACACGACCGATCCGAGAGACATACCTGTAATGGCCTTGTGACTGTCGCTTTTCCCGCCACCTTTATAGAATATTTTCCGTATTCCTTTCGGCGTTCTGATTTGTAGATGATCGCCGTTCTCGTCATGACTGACTTTCGCGTATCGACCAAAGATATTTTTCAACCCGAACCCGTCACCTTCGATGAAAAGGCGATACGCTTGTTCCTGGTTATATCCGACCAGCAGATGGTTCTCATCTTCTGTCTCCAGATAAAAGCGTGCCATTCGAAAAATACCCGCTGTCGTCTTGCCAGATCGAGGCGTCTACGTACCTTCACTCACTTCCAGCGTGACATCAAAAGGCAGTTTGATTAAACGTTTCTGTTTCTCGCCAAAAATGATTGAAGACATGTGACCACCCCCCTAATCTTCCATAGTGATTCTCATCAATTCTTTCAGCAATCCTAGATCATCGTTATCTGATTTGAGCAACTCCAATTTCGCTTTAAGGTATTCATTTTGGAGCTTAGATTGCTCGTAGATGTTCATCAACGTGTTCAGTTCTTTAACTGAGGCGATGAATGCGTTACTATTCGCTTGGCGTACACCTTGAGAAAGGATGTCCTCCTTCGCTTGCTCCATCATGAAATAAAGGCTATCAACGGACTTCTCAAGCGTCCAGATTGAGTCCTTACGTGCCTCCTGCATCAACTCGTCGTACCTTACCTTTACCTTACCGCTTTTCAATAATTCAGAAGCCTTAACGTCTACAACACTATCTTTCATCTTGCTGTTCGGATAGGCGTCACGATAAGCGGCCCGTTGGCTCATGCCAGATACGACATTCAGGACGAACTTCTCCTGTTTGGCTGTCAGTTTATTCACGGCATGTTCACCACCATCCTTCCCGTTTTGTCATCTCAATCGCAAGGGGCTGAAACAGGAGGGGAAGGAGGCTGTCCGCACGGCTCATGTCTGCCAGCCCCTCACGATTCAAACGACAAAAAAGACGCCCCTAAGGAGCGCCTCTCTGCGTTAGATTGTTTTGTTGGTCTTGCCTATATTACTCACTATACACGGGATTCCGGACAAAACTCTTCTGAAATCCTTCTGTTTTCCTTCTGTTTTTTACCTGGTGTTTTCGCTTTTCCGTTTTTGCTTTGTCCGATATGCAATTAGATATCTCATATAAATTATGAATACCACCAATATGGTTGTGCGTGTAACCACGTGTGATAAAAACTGATTATCTGTATATACACAGTATTGATAAAAAACTAGGACTATCAGAGTAAACAATATGTCTTTTGGCTCCAAATATGGATTAAAAAACTTTTTTATTGTCCTTTCCCAAAAAGACATTTTATTGCCACCTTACATTCCTGACAAACTTCACTTTCCAATTCATAGTCGCAGCGTAAAATAAATCAAATCTTATTCCATGTCGTACCATTTGCAATGGAACTCCTACTATCGCTGCGACAGTGCCAAGTAAATGTTTAGCATTAGCAATACCCAACATAGTCAAGGCTCCTCCTGTAGATGTAAGTGTGTATTTTGAGAGGTACACTCTTATACCCCAAAAATAAAATTTAAGCTTAGTCACTCCAACTCCAAATGGAGTTATTTCATATGGATCAACAACTATAATGCTATTGTCAGTTTCATCAACTTCAGTGAGGTAATCCTCAACCGAAATATCACGTAACAAATTATTTGCAACAGTGACATTTTCCTGAATGATTGAATAATTCTCATTTCCAAGCAAATCTGTCATTTCATTTTCATTAGTAATCTCAAATCCTTCCTCCGTACTACTAATAAAGGCCTCCGCCTGAACTTGAGCTACTGGATCAAGTTGATCTACAGGTACATCTGGTTTTTCTGTCGAGAGATCCACCTCTGTCGCATAAGAAATCGGATACGCACCTTCCTGCATCACTGCAGTCACGCGGACATAGTATTTGTTCGAGGTCGAATAGTTTAACCCACCATTCTTCTCATACGCCTTTTGATATAACGCTTGCGGATTCACCGCAAAATCTGTCCCAGTGCCATCACGTCTGAAATCGACTTGACCAGCTTCCAACTGTTCTGCAGTAGGGAACATTCCTTTGCCGGCTGTTGAGAAATAAGGTTGGTCGGCTGGAGTATCCCAATAACTGTGGTAGGACCCGTTGAATAGAATTACTTGATACTTCTCAGCACCTTCCACTTCATCCCATTCAACATACAGGCTCCCTTTTCCGTCCTCCATCAAATATGGTTCAACATAAGGCTTTTCCATCTGCGGATAGTCCGGATTCACGGCCATCGGCATAATCATAGGTGGTGCGGGTAACGCCTCGTACGTGTTGCTCTCTTCCGCCTGTGCTTTCGGCGGGATTCCCGCGAATAGCGAGATGACCATCGTCAACGTCACGACGACGGCGAGTGCTTTGTTCCAAGTCTTGTACATATGTAATTCCCCTTCCTTGGGATGATCATCCATTCGGATGTCCAAAATATTATACAAGGAAAGGGATAAAATGGTTGTTCAAAAACGGAACAGTCAGAATTCTTTTTTGAAACCGCTACCAGAGACGGAACACATCGGCGATCTGCCCTCTGAGACCGTCCAGTGCCTTATAATACCGCTCGTTCCCCCAACCTAGACGGTCGATGACATGAGTGTCGCGGACGAAGCGTCGGTTATACTTCTCGTCCCACACCGTGAGCTCGTCTTGCGAGAGATAGAAGCGGATCGCATGGAGCTTCCCGAACTCGTTCTTGAGTACGACCAACTCCTTCTTCGCCTGTTTGACCGCATAATCATGGTGTTGCTGCTCCTTCATCGGGTGCGGGTTGTTCTGGACCTCGCTAGGGGTGTAATTCACGACCAAAGAGGACGGCGGTAGATACTCCGGTCCTCCGTTGATCGTCTCCTCCGCCTGCTGGATGAGCAACGGCAAACGATAATAGCGTTGCAAGAGCTCATCCACGCGCTTCCGCAGGCGTTTGTCATCCTTGACGCGCGTCTCGGTCCACTTCATCTGTTCCATCGCATGCACGCTCCTTTTTACTGGTTATCCGCGTTGTTCCAAGTCCTTTTCCGTGAAGAGCTTGTCTTGCCCAGCGATTTTCATCCCATGGAATCGTTTAACGCTGTAATTGACCTTAAATGGAACTCTGTAATTCGAATCTTCTAGAATTTTCGTGAATTCTGCTTTTTCTTCAACGGTTAAATTGTTTAAGTGATCAAAGAACTCTTTATGGTCCTCATCTCCGATAACAACATGATCATATAACAATCCTTGTTCGGTCATCGCCTTAGCTAATTTCTCAGATTTTTTGAATTGTTCTACAACCGCTTTTAAGTGTTCACTCATTTCTTTCTCGACGTACCAGTGCTTTTTAAACACTTCATGAAGGGCTAATGGATTGGCGAACTCCGCATCGTCTTGAACGATATTATGCTGATCAACGCAAACATATAAGAACGGGTGGTTTACGTGTTCTGATAACTGATATCCTACTCCAGTTTCATCGTAGATACGTTCATTATTGAGTAATCGTTCTAACGCCACACGTCCGATAGTTTTTTCATGATTATTCATATTCTTTTCCTCCTGTGTAGTAAGGTTTAAAATTTTCGTGGAAATTGGGATTATCACTTCTCCCGTATCCAAACTTAAGTTTTCGTATCCTGTATCTAGATTGGGGAAAGATTGCGCCATCCAATGTCCATACGAATCTTTGAGAATATCATCATTCGACAAACTCGATATTTCCTTTTCTTTTGACTCTATTTTTTTCGCCCACTCTTCGACTTCTTTTTCAATACTTTTTTTATCAAGAGTCGAATATGTTTTTGTTTCATCCTTTCCTCGTTTCCCTACGCTTCTCTTAATCATTTTGGCGAATTCCTTAACATGTTCCTGTTTCAGTTCCATCCACTTTGGTTTTGTCATTGTGTCGTCTCCTCGTCACAAATAGCTACGCTTGTTTTCATTCCGTAGATTGTCCCCTCCTCGGGTACGTCCTCGATTGGTATACACTTATTCAAATCCTTCGGCGAAGGTGTGTAGTGATGCAACTGATCAGCGGGGGAAATTACCCTAGAAGGCTTCCCCCTGAAGGTGTGATGAGCTTTCACAACCATCACTCGTTCTGGGTCAAACCCAACCTTTAACCAAGGCTGTTCAATTTGTTCAAGTTCGTCATCGTAGTAAGCCCCCACCCACTCATTCGGGCGTTCTCGCATCGCTTGTCGCACATCGAAGGGTTTAGGGATGTACCATTGGATACGGAAAACATCTTCTAGTGAGACGTCTACACCTTCCGTATATACACCCCAATTCATCATTACGTTTTTCGTTTGCTTGTCAATATAACAAGCTTCACCTTTGGCGGTAAATATTTTTTGACCCTCAGCAAGTAAAATTAAAGCTTTTTCTCCGTCAATCTTCTCGAATTTGCTCATATCCATATTGATCCGCCCCCTATTCATCGGTCATTAGTTGTAGTGCACTTCATTTCCATATTCGTCTGTTTCTACTTCCCAACCGCATTTGCATGAACGATAGAACTTCTCCTCTTCCACGATCAACTTTCCTGCGCCATTCCCAACCTTGTTGCTACCACACACTGGGCATTCGTTGTACTTCTGTATCAATTCCAACGTTCTCATCGCGTTCATATGATCCACGCTCCTATCATTCGCTCGTCTGTAGTTCGATGTCCGGGATGATTTGCTCTGGGCGGAAGAGAACCTTGTAATGGAAGGCGTCTTCGTATTTGGCGTCCGTCTGTTCGACAAAATAGCTGACGTTGTCACTGAGTCCTAAGAAATGCTTCTTGTATTCCTCCTTGCCAGTCTTGCAGGATACCTCAAGTTGCTTGCCGTCTTCGTAAATCGAGCAAAGCCCTTCGATGGTAAGGAGATAGTTGTCTGTGATGCCGTTGAAGAACACGACGCGTCGCTCCACCTCGAATGAATCCGCTGACTTGGACAGGTTGTCGGATACCACATCCGCCTCTGTACATCCCGCAAGAATGACCGTGAGTAATGTGATAGCAATGATTGAACGTAATGATTTTTTCAATGTTATTCCTCCTTAAAACATCCACATAATCAGTTTGACTGTCGCTGCCGTTAGCAATCCGAGTCCGAGTATAAACAGGTAAATCGCAATCCATTTTCCAGCACGATCTATGTTCAGTTCTTTCGACGTTTTGTTTTTAAAATCCATTCCCTTCACTCCCCAATTCATAGTTTAATAAGACAAATACGCCAAGATGAGCGCCGTGAGGACTGAACTGACGACTCCGATAATTATCCAAATCATCTGAAACATAAGTTCGCGCTTGTTGTGCCTATACGGTAGCAACCGAAGAACTATTATCACCAAAATTCCCAAGCCTGCCATGATCCATTCACTTGAGAATGCCGAGACAACAGTAAATGTGAACAGCGCGATAAACATTAAAAACTTTATAGCATCACTCGCTTTTTTCATGTTTTTTGGTTTCTCCACTTCTCCGCCTCCCTAATCTCAAACTCAACCTTACTTGCCCCATAGCAATCACGGACCACAACCCATTCGTGCATGAGCTCGACCATATACGCAAACCCTCCTGAGCCGTAATATTCGCCGTTCAGATAAAGGCGGTATGGTTTGTTGCCTTCGAGTTGCGCCGGCCACCCTATGCCGATGACAGATTCTAGTTCTTTAATCTTAGACTCGAGCCTTGCGTTCTCACCAATCAATTCGATGTTCTCAGTCGAAAGGGCATGCATCTTATCGATACTTTTATCGATGTAGTCTGTTGCGATGTCTCGCATCTCGGTATACGCCTTCACGATTTCGTCTTGTGTATGCGTGGGTAACAAGGCGATTCTATGTTTCAACTGTTCGAGCGTCATTCTTCTGCCCCTTTCATTCGATCTCTCTGTCTCATCCGTCTTCGGAACAAGCGGTTCTTGGCTTGTTTGTTAGACTTATGTTCTGCCCGACATGCCCCGCACGAGCAATACCAGCCGAACCCTTTAGAGGCGATGTGTCGCAACTCCTTGCGTCTCACTTCCTCGCCCCCTTCTTCGGTATCCCGAGTTTCTTAGCCAATAGCCGACGTACTTCTTTGTTGTACGCGAGCTTCTCCTCGAATGTGAGCCGGATGATATGAGGCACGAGTTCTTGAAGCTCACGTTGCGCCTTAGAGCGCTCCTTCTCGTTCTTCGCGCGTCTCAATGCGCGCTCATGCTTTACCTTTCGTCGGGCCAACAGTTCTGTATTCACGTCGTTCCCATCCTTCCTTGACGAGTTTTTGGATTTCGTGTTGCTCGCCGGCCGGGATGAAGAGGGTACAGCGGTGCCCCTCGTCCATCCGTGTCAGCCACTCTTCGCGCGTTCCCTTATAGCGAATGCGTTGCTTTTTCCGTGCCATGGTTGATCACCCGTTCCCATCCACCGCGCAAGAGCTCGGTGATTGCCTGCGTCATCTCTGCCTGGACCGGTTCGTCACTGCCTGCGAGGAGGTAGTAGCAGCGGTCGCTAACGTAGATACGTCGTCCGCTGTGGTGATGGAACCAGGTGGCTTTTCCGGTGCGTCTGTGCCTCGCTATGGCTTCGACGATGACGTCCCGATACTCGTAGTACCGTTTCGCGTCTTGAAGCGATGTGGCCCATTTTTGAGCGTGCATGCTCATTCTCCTTTCATCATTCGCACTCCTCAATCTTTTGAGAGCTATATGTGACCGCCACGTTTCTTTCATAGAAAAATTCTTTATCACAATTCTCGCAATAGTCCCTATCTGAATCGGCCCTCTCCCACGAATCACCCGGAGCATAACCGCAATAAGGGCATGTGATTTCTTCTGTATATTCAGCGTCAATTTTCATTCCTCAGCCTCCTCAATCGGATAACCCCCACGGATCGGCAACACAAGGATTTCAATTTTCCCTTTGTCCTCGAAAAGAATTGGCCGCAAAGCTCCGTGTAACCGTATCTGAATCTCTTGAGTCTCCATCTTTGAGAAAACCTCCATCGTGTCACGGATGAATTCTGCATTTACTGCAATCGGTTCGAATCCTGGTTTGAGGACGGATGCAGGCAGTTTCATACTTACATCTAGACCGGCTAAAGTTACATTCACGTAGTCTTGTTTGAAATGAAGATGGACCGGCTTATTCGAATCCGTACGTTGACCGACTTTCATTGTTCTCAATGTGTTATTGATCGAACGGAACAATTGGAGCCATAACATGATTTGCTCTTTCGAGAGTGTGACGACATGTTCATAGCCTGTGTTTTCAAATAGCTTAGGTAGTTCCGGAAAATCACCAGTCGCGATATTGAATGTCTTCGGATGAACTAAATAATCTTTCTCGAACCCATGGATGTCGTGGAACATGATAGCCCGGTGTGAGTCCGTCGCTTCCATCCGCCCATCGTTTGTATGATGCACGTAGTTCAAAACCGGTCTGATTTCATTTTTCGTTGTGAACTTTCGAGAAAGTTCTAGAGCTGTGCTGTATAAGTTTCCGTGTACAAAATTCAACATGTCGCCGTGTCTCCTTTTCGTTCAGTAATGTTTAGTGCTTCGAACAATCCATCTTCGAATTCTGTTTTTACCTCAGGGTGTCCAAGACTGTTAAAACAGTCCCGGCACAAATCCTCGATTTCTCCAAAGATGTTTGGTTGCTGTACTTCTGCCTTTTGCCCACACTTGCACGTCATCGTTTTGCCTCCTGAAACGGTTCGATTGGGTAATTCCAAGCCGTAAGTTCGTAACCTTCGATATCTTCTATTCGGATAGTCATTTGTTTCAGACGATTTCCTAACACGATGAATTCCGCAACTTTCGCCATTTCTTCCAGTCTATTTAATGCATCAACGTCACGTATAAATGATTCAAATGATTCTTCGTCTTTGATCAAGCCTGGTTCGGTTTCACTCGACTTCCTTTTTGGATAACGTAGCTCTAATTTCTCTCCACTTTTCAAATAAACATTGAGTTTCATCCTGTCGCCTCCCTTGTGCCTCTTAGCTCTCGCAACTGCCTCATGAGCTCCTCATCCGTTGGGACGTCACTCATCAGTTCCTCGGTCTTCTGCTTCTCGTAGATCCGTTGTTCCTGCTCGTCCTTCTCCAGCCAGTCGGGTACCTTCTGATGGGTTGAGGTGTTCCCGGTCCGTTGCTTCTTCTGTTGGACGAGACGTTCATATCCTTCGAGCGTTTTCACGTTGTGCTCGTTTTCGAGTTTACGGAGAATGCCTGCAGCATAATCCCAGCGCTTTGCTTTCTCGACGGCAACGTTGATTGCCTCCATGATGAGTTCAGCCTCGAATCCCTTGTCGAGGAACTTCTCCATCGCAGTCACGACAGTGGCAGGAATATTTCCATATTGATTCTGATAATGGTTCACCAGACTTTCAGAGAGAGTCTCTCTCTCAGTTAAGTCATTATTAGTTAAATCATTATTAGTACTATTATTATTAGTAGTGGCGGGTTTACCGCTGCGGGTTATCCGTTGCGGGTTATCCGTTGCGGTAAATCCGCAATGGATAGGATGCTCATAAACAGTGATGTTGTGATGCATGATCCTCCCCTTTTCGTCTCGAATCTCTTCCTGCGTGATATATCCTTTTGATTCAAGCTCTTTAAGAGCCGTACGAATGGAATCCTTACCATCTGTGAAATGTCTAGTTAATTCTGATTTGTATAGAATCCAATCGTTCGGCAGACTCAGAATATACGCCAACAATCCTTTAGCTTTCGCTGATAGTGACGGGCTTTGCAAAAAACCTTTATCCATC
Organism: Exiguobacterium sp. 8H; assembly: GCF_902506255.1. GTDB lineage: Bacteria > Bacillota > Bacilli > Exiguobacteriales > Exiguobacteriaceae > Exiguobacterium > Exiguobacterium profundum. The sequence goes on from NZ_LR733429.1 coordinate 1,480,033, forward strand.
ATCACGAAGTTACTTTCTTTCCGGACACGGTTGATACGTCCCTGTCCCATCTCACTCACTCCATTTCTCATAACGCTGGTACTCTGCCGACAACTCCTCCATCAGGTCGTGGATGTCCTCGTTGGAACGGGCATAGAAGACCATCGTCTCCGGACGCCCGTCCCTCAGGTAGTGGAGACGCAGCCACATCAGAACGGGAGATCATCTTTCGTCACAGGTGGCGGTTCGCTTGGTTCGGGTTCCGGTTCAATCACTTCAGCTTCCTGCTCGACCGGCTCCGGCTCGGCATACGTGGCGTCGATGACCGCCTGACTCGTCACTGTCGATTCACGTACACGAGAGATGCTATTGTCCGTGTTGATGAGCTCAGCGAGGTGTTGGACGTTCCCGTCATCCCGTTCGATGGATAGTGGTGCCGTCTTGAGAAGTCGAATGATGACCGTCTTCTTCGCCATCTCGACGAAATGTTCTATCCACGTACCGGTTACCTTACCTTCGTGTTTTGATTTCGTGAACCGGTCCCGATGCATTTCAATCTGCTCCCTATTCATCACAACGAAATCATTTCCGCCGTCCTTGAGGTGATAGACCGCATAGACATGAGTCACCTTGTCCGGATTTGATTCACCACAAGGGATATGATGCAAATCCTTGTTGAGTCCATATGAATAGTCGAATTCGTCTCCTTCATAGACCTCGTGGGCATAAATCTGTTTCAATTCGCCCGAACGTCTAGATAAATCGATGGCCCCTTTATATCCGATTTGGAACTGTGCCTCCATCTTCTTCGTCTTTCTGTTGTAGAACGGTATGATATAGGCGTGCCCAATAAGGTTTGGCTCCAGACCGAGGGCCGCACAGTTAACGATGGCGCCAATCAATGTCGCCTGGTCACAGTCGAACAGCTTCGGGTTCCTTGTCGCCGCGTTGATGGCCAACCGTGCCAATCGCTCCGGTGTGACGTGCTTTGGAACAAGAGACTGGATCGCTTTATAGTTGTCGTTGATGAGTGCCTTCAGCATCTTCTCGGGATGTTGTGTCTGAGCCGGTGCCTGTGATGCACGGTTCGCGAGTTGATTTTTTACGTCTGCTACTTTTGCCATGCTTATTTAGCCTCCTTGATTGCGAAACGTCGTGTCGGCTTCCCGACTTTGACGAATTTGGTATAGATGTCAGGGTGCTCGGCTCGTAATGCCTTGCTGTCGAGCATCTCGCGTGCCTTCACCGTCTTCCATTCGACGAGATGACTCTGTGCGAGACCAATCTCAGCCTCCCCAACTAATGCCTTTAGCTTGTTCTCCGCCTCTGCCTTCTGCTTCTTGTACAGATCAAGTTGCTCACTCGCATTGTGATACTGTTCAATCAGTGGTTCAGCATCGTCAGGAAGCTCGATTTCTGCCCCTGTCTCTCCGACTGGATAAAGTGCCTTCAAGAAGCCTGTCGAGGCATCTGAGCCGTCAATATCAGGCGCGTTCCCTGTCATGACATGGTTCTCCCAGAAGTCTTTCTCGATGGCGATCAAGTTCTCGATAACGTCCTCGTCACGTTCAATTCGTTTGTAGACGAACTTGTTTCCACCAATCTTGACGGCAAACCATACAGCTTCTGCGCCTGTCACAGCGAGATAGTGCATCCCTTGGATGTAGTATTCTTGCGGAAGATCATCACCCTCCCACTCGCCTTTCAGATATTCACTTGCAATCTTGCATTCCAAGATTTCGTTCGTCCCTACGACTCGGCGGTCAATATTGGCAATCATCCAAGGGTGATCTTTGTGGGCCATCATGCGGTTATCACGCCGAACCTTCAATTTTGTACGTAAGGAGAATTCAGCTGCTACAGCCGCCTCATCCTTTGTCCCGAAGTATGCCGCCTCGCTCCCACTGATGAAGGCGCCATCCTCATCCGTTTCGAAAATTTCGTCTGCTTCGACCTGCCCGGTCTTCTCTAGGAACAACATGAATGGAGATTTATACTTGTTGAGTCCGACGACGGCAGAAGCATCACTGCCGCCAATTCCTTTCTTGCGTAGCTCCAACCACTCTTGGCGAGTCATGGTGCTTGTGTTTGCGATTGTGACCATCGTCATCATTCAGCCTCCTCAATCTCACGGATATAGTCCTGCTCTTCCTCCCACGACATCATCTCGTCGTGTTCACGTTCCACCTCGTAATAAGGCGACATGCTACCGATCAGATAACCCCTCATTTCATCCCCTCCTGTTCCGTTTGATAGATTCGGTCCATCCGTAAGAGATACAGCCCTTCGGACATCCGTTTTGAACGTGCCAATGAAATCAGCGCGAACTCGACGGCTCTTTCCCAGTCGACAAAACGGTAATGTTTTGCAAAATCAACGCTAGAAAGTGTTAAAGCACAGCGACACAACTTGTCGACATCTCGCAACTCGGACATACATGTGATATACTGTTTCCAAATATCAAATTTTCTCAGTTGTTCCTCGTCGATAAAGACCAGGGACACTAGGTGATCGACTCCCGAGCGACCATGTGCTAGATGACGCTTGATGATTTCGATCTCCACGTCGTGTATGATATCCTGCATGACATGTATTCTCCTTTCGGGACCGGACTTGCCACCGGTCTTTTTTATTTCACTTTTTCTGCCTTCTCATCCTCACAAGGTACAAACTTCATGCCCGGATTAAGAATGCTCATGACCTCGCATGTCTTTTCCGCTGGGATATACAAAGGCTTGCTCGTGTCAACTTCTGTACCGTCCTTACGAAATTCTCGAAATGTGTACCCCAAGGCTTCAAAATTATCTTTCTTCCGTCCCATATTCCTCAACCTCCCCACCACTTTCAGCAGTCTCTGCACAAATCCACATCGCCTTACATACCTCGTCAATGTCCGCTACGTTCATCAAGACAGATGCACGTTCGCCTAATTCATCATCAACAATCATCTCGAGATAACCTTTTTCTTCAAAGTTGATAAAGCGTACTTCCGTACCACTATGCGTTTTCACTTGCACCTCGCTAGCCTTCGTGAGTGACGGGTGCATCACAATTGTATGCGGTTTCATACTTTGACCTCCTAATCTGCTATTTTTGAAATTTATTTACCAAATGTTGTGCTAGCCTCCCAGTGAAGGGAGGTGAGAGTATGAGTAAATACGGTTATAATCCAAATCCGGCTGAACATGGAAAGCATGAAATTCACACATATGCCTGTTCGCATAAGCCTGATGAGATGGTTGAAATCCCTGGCGCAACCAGCCCTGAAGAAGCTCTAGAAAACGCGAAGTTTTTAGATGCATTTTCGGTCAAACCTTACAAAAAAGAATTTGACGGTTGTGGTTTCTGTTGCAAAGAAATTCATAAGGAAAAAAATCGAAATCAGTGATTTAGTCAGCCTCTGTTCCAGCAGGGGCTTTCTGTTGGAGTGCCTCATTCAGTGTTGCTAACGGTAATTCGATAATGATTCTTTCATTCTCGTCATTTGAGACAACCGATACTTTTAAACGACGAGCGTTATTTGAATTCTTAAGCGTCAAACGATTAGCCTCTAACAACAAATCTTTAATTTCGGTAATCATTGCCGTTTGTTGATCAAGTCGCTTGATCCGTCGCCGCTCATATTCTTCAATGGTATCTGTCACCTTAGTCAACATTTGGAGAGCATGCCGCCATGGAATGTCCATCTCTTTGATGGACTCGACCAACCCATCAACACGTTCACGCTCTTCCTCCTCGATTTCCTGTCGACTTCGTTGCCAACTTTTCAACTTTCCACCTGTCAATTCTTGATTCAATTGTTCACTCATTCCGCTTCCTCCTCAGTCTTGATTGATGATAACGATTGCCGGTCCGGAAATTACTTCTTGCTCCGCACCTTCAAACAAAATCACTTTTGAATCAACATCCACAACACGAGTTCGAACTCCGGTGCGCTTAGCTAACTCCTCACTCAAATCTTTGGTGGATACGTTCGTTAAATCAGTTTTGATGTTCGTCATTTTTCATTCTCCTTTTGTTCGATCCGTTTTTTATTTTCCTCGCCTTTATTTTCCATTTATAAAGTAGAATCATAATTAGAAGGGAGGTGAAAACATGAAAAACAAATATAATTTAGGAAGCAAATCTGATATGAGAAAATTTTCAAGAGACCTGGAGAAACAATTAAGAGAAAAAACAATTCATGCAGTGCAAAACAAATCCTACGATATTGAATGTCCGCACTGTAAATCTCTTATCTCAATCAAACCAGGCAAACAAAGATGTCCAGTTTGTAACGAAGAAATCAACTTCACCTTAAACATCAAGGATTAGTTTTTTTAACCAAACGAACTTCTAACGTGTAATCGGTCGTTGCTTCAATCAGATTATTTGCAGAATCTAACAGTCTAGCAATCGATTCAATTACATCTATTTTTTTGACTAAATTATCTGAAGCCTCTGTTCCAGCAGGGGCTTTTTGTTGTTCACTCATTCCGCTTCCTCCTGGGGTTTCAATGTGTAGCCTTCGACTGAGAGGACTTCCCATGTCTTCGGGTCAATCTTCGCCTTCATGTAGATGTCGTGACTTGGATTGGCTTTAGCTAAACTTTCTACACGTATTCCGTCTTCGAATTGAAAGTTGATAGGTACTTTAGCGTCACCTTCACCGATGAAAGATCCCTTGTAATTTCCGGTCACGAATACCCTATACGTTTGGGTCGGAATTCTCCGCTTTCGCATAGCCATTTTTATTTCTTGTTCAAACATCGCTAGTGCTAAAAGTATTAACACCGTTAATACAAACACTAATAATACAACGTCCTTGTATCCCATCCCCGTGCCTCCTTTCGGGTCATCACACGCTAACCAGTTGATACTCCTCACGCAACTTGTTGAAGAAGTATTCCTGACCCTTGCCTGTGATCCGTGGCGTGAACTTGATCTCTGTGCCTTCTGTGCGAACGATTGGACGCTCGATGAGCTCTAGCACTCCCATTTCAACGTAGCGCTGATACGGTCTGTTGTTTCGCATGAGGTACCCACGATGTCGCATCCACTGAAACAAACGCTTCTCTCCGATGGAAAGTCCTTGCTTACTGATGACCTTCGCGAAGTCCCGAATCAAAATGCCTCGCTTGTCGTTCGCAATCGTGTTCGCGAATTCGACGAGGGGTTGCTGTTCAACGATGATTCGTTCAGCTTCCAATCGTTTCTCCTGCTCGTCTTTCAAGTTCTGAGCCAGCTTGATAATCGTGTCCGGATTCAGCAACACCTCCTCGATTTTGTCCGGCGTCATATATGCGCCGTGCTTACGGATCGATGGGAGGACTTCCGACGTCACCCACTTTCGGAATCGCTTAGCCTGTGGTTTGCGACTGTCCAAGATGACGTCGTATAGTCCGTCCTCGTTGATGACTGTCATTAACTTAGCTCCGGTTGCAGTTTGGAACACCTCATTTGTAATGAGGTGTTCCTCAAGTCGAACTTTCACCTGACTAGGATTACCAATTTCGAGTACCTTACATACATCTGATAAAACAAATAAAGGATTATCTGATGTTCCGGCAATTCGCACGTTCTGACCTTCAAACGTCTTAACCAACTGATTCATGGTGCGCCTCCTATAATTATTTGTGCAAAAACCTAAAGTGCAATTAAATTGCAATCATCTCTAAAAAAAATAACCTCTTTTATATCTAATCCCACGATTTCAGCGAACTGGTAGGCTGTATCTACGCGAAACTTCGATTCGTAATTTTCGATGTTTCTATACCCATTCAAGGATAAGCCTAGTTTATCAGCCACTTCTTGTTGCTTCAGTCCGGCCATAAGTCGCGCTTGTCTCATGGTAAAACGTCTCACTTGTTTCACCTCCTTGACATCATAATAATCAATTAAATTGCAATAGTCAACACTTAATTGCAATTTAATTATACAAAATAGTTCTTTGTTCTTTTTTAATAATGATTGAATTACATTTTGGTGCAATTGATTTATAATTAATTGTCGGTTAGGAGGTGAAAGAAGTGTATAAAGATGAGGAATTGAAAGATAGCATCGGAAGTAGGATCAAAGAGAAACGGCTACAATACAATTTGACACAAGGCGAGTTAGCCGAAAAGTTAGGTGTTGGCACAACTACCGTATCGGCATGGGAAAAAGGTAGGGCTGCCCCTAGAATGGGTAAAGTCGCCGAAATCGCAGAATTTTTTAAATTACCAACTAGTTATTTCGTGTCAGATAATAAGTATACCGCCCACGGTCAAGGCCCCCCCCTCCCCCCGGAGGCGATCACGAACATTGGAGTAGCCAAGCATAAGATTCCTGTGTATGGAAGTATATCTGCTGGAGTTCCGCTAGAGGCTATCGAGAATCTGACCGATACAGAGATTGGTGATCGACTGGTCAACAAGTATGGGAAAGATAAATTGTTTGGTCTTATTGTTCGTGGAGATTCGATGAATAAAATAATCCCTGATGGTTTTTACGCCATTCTTGCAAAAACAGATCGTGTAGAATCAGGTGAAGTCGCCGCAGTCATTTGCAACGGTAACGACGCAACATTAAAACGCGTGGCAATACTAGAGGATGGAATCGTCCTTCAACCGAGTAGTACAAACCCAGAATACAAGTCCCAGATGTTTATCAACGAAGCCGCCGAAGACGTTCGAGTCATTGGTAAGCTCGTAGCCGTCATGTCGCCACCGGATTTCAAGTTCTAAAAAACAATAGTAGCGCAAACAAAAAAACCACCCGAGAGGGTGGTTTTTGAGTACAATCATTATTCAAATAGAAATAGCGATTCTAGTTAACTTTATCAACGAAAGATTCAATTTTTTCATTAACTTCTTGCATCTTCATTGCTCCTTCTTCCATTTGGGTCATATCATAAGTTTTTCCGCCACTTACAAATAAATCAACTGCATGAAGAGTTGTAGTAATTATGTCTTGATAATCTTTTTTGACATCCTGTTTCGATTTTGGGGCTTCTAAATTATTAGCACTAGTTAACATGCGGTTAAGCATAGCAATCATTTCATCAGTTGATTTTCTGTACTCGCTTGTATTCATCAATTGAGGATTATCACCCACAAAAATGAAAAACTCACTAATCAATTTAAGTCCTTTTGCATATTCTTGAACCTGTAATTCGAGTTGTTCATCAAACATGTTCTCTTTTAAGGCAATCTCCTCTTTTTCTTTCTTTCTCTTTTCTTGATCTGCCTTCTTTTTCTCTGCCTGCTCCCGCTCTTTATCTTTTTTCTCTTTTTCGATTGTCTCCAACCGCTTCTGTTCTTCCTTTTCAGCCTTAGCTTTATCCTTCTCAAGTTCTTCTAACCGCTTCTGTTCTTCCTTTTCAGTCTGTTCTTGCTCTAATTTATCGTCTTCAGAATTTTCTTTATTTTTCTTCTCACTGTCATCCACTTTTTTAGTAGTCGATTCATTCGCCTCAGTTTCTGCAGTTGTAGATTCTTTTACACTAGTATTCCCAGCGTTTGATTCTCCAAATATATTATCAATTAATGCAATCACACATATGACAGTGATAATGATCCGTACTACTTTGTTGAATTTTTTATACTTCCACATTAGATACAATCCGACAGGGAAAATAAAAATCAACATTAGGATAATAAACCATGTTCTTTCATAAAAACTCACCATGAACGCCTCCTAAGAATTATATGTAAAACTCATAGTATTGTAAGTGAAATTCCATTCCAAATGTTTTCAAATATGGATTGATACAACGTTAATCACTGAATTCAGAGTGGCGCCAATGTTACTACTAACTATGAACCAATTCCTTAGAATCCACCCGCCCATCAACCAAGATAATTCGCAAATGGTATGTCGACTTTTCCTCGATAGCATATGTGAGAATTTTATAGAGTTTCTCGTCTATTTCATATTGGGTGGAACTATGAACCTTACCGAGAACCGATACCACTTCATCCTCGCTCATCCCATAACCAACTTTCTCTAATTTCTTATTCGCATCGTTTTCTAAGGCGACAATTTCTCGTTCTTCTCTGATCTCGCCTGATACCCATTGGATACATGTAATAAGACACACGATTAATAATCCCGCTCCCAAAACCGTGATAATCGGATTTTTGACAAAACTGTCCTTTGAAAATCTCATCTGAGTTGACCTCCACTTATATAAATTAGTTCAGCATTCAATTTTACTCGATAGAATTCAACATGAATTTCAATAATGAGATGCTCTGAATATCGAATTTGAAACGCTTCCACTTAATTTAACGAACTATTGTTCTTGTTTTCGAGATGGAATATAGTGATAGTGAGAAGGAGGCGATTGCTATGATTCAGAAACGGGCCGCGCTCTACGTACGGGTATCGACCCAGGAACAAGCGAATGAAGGTTACTCGGTGGAAGCACAGCAAGAGAAGCTAGAAGCGTATGCAAAGGCGAGAGGATATATTATTCAGGGTATTTACATTGATCCGGGTTACTCAGGTGCTAATACAGAACGCCCAGCTTTACAAAAGCTAATCAGAGCGATTGAATCAAACGATGTTGATATCGTGACAGTCTATAAACTAGATCGATTAAGTCGCTCACAAAAGGACACCCTGCATCTGATCGAGGATGTCTTGCTAAAAAACAAGGTAGACTTTGTGAGTATGAACGAATCCTTCGACACGTCTACGCCATTCGGCAGAGCAATGATTGGTATTCTCTCGGTATTTGCTCAATTGGAACGAGAACAGATCAAGGAACGCTCTTTGATGGGTAGAGAACAACGAGCCAAGGCAGGCTTGTATCACGGGGGCGGTGCTAAGCGTGTGGTCTTTGGGTATGACTATATTGACGGTGAGTTAATTATCAATCCTATTGAGGCGCAGTGCGTGAAAGAGATTTATCGGGAGTATTTGAATGGGAAAGGTGTCAAACAGATTTTTGATTATATCGGTCTTAAATATCCTGGTGTCCTTAAGTACGAATCCACATGTCGGAAGGTACTATCGAACCCTATTTACTACGGGATGCTGACGTTCAAGGACAAACTATATCCGGGACTTCATAAGACGTTGATCACTAAAGAAGACTTCGACATGGTCCAATCGATGATGAAGAAGAAGACGAGCAAGACGAACCCTTTTGCGAGAAGCTATCTCCTGTCTGGACTCACTTACTGTGGACAATGTGGGTCACGTGTGGCCGGACGAACTGGAGCCAAACGTAAGGATGGTACCTACGCACGATACTATCGTTGCTACGCGAGTCAAAAGTCTGCTGCCACTCACATGAAAGCTGTTGAACACTGCTCCCAATGTGAAATTCGAAAAGACATCCTCGAAGAGTATGTCATTGACCGGATCAAGTCTCTTACTCCACATAACGTAGAATCAGAGAGTATTAAGAACGGTCGAAGTAACCCCAATAACGATATCGAGAATTTGAGGAAACAGCTTAGTGCAGTTAACGAACAAATCAGTAAGCTCATTGACTTATACAGCCTAGGAAAAATCGAGTACGGAATGATTGGAGAAAAAGTAGGACACCTGCAACTGAAAAAACAGGCAATCGAGGAAGCGTTAGGAGAATTAGAACTAGAGGATTACTCTATAGACTTAGATAAAATTAAAAACACGGTGGCTAAGCTCCCCTATTTTGACTGGGAGAACTCGACCACCGATGAAAAACGTATGCTAATTGCATCACTTGTTGAGCGCGTCACCATTAAGGACAGAGAAATGAGCCTTAAGTGGGACTTTTAATTATATCTTTTCCATGTACGATACAGTTTCTATATGCGCCGTATGTGGGAACATGTCGACCGGTGTCACTTCCATCAATCTATAGCCACGGTCGGCGAGGTAACGCATATCGCGCGCTTGTGTTGCGACGTTACAGGAGACGTATACGATTCGCTTCGGTCCCATCTCGACCATCGTCTCGAGGAACGACTCGGCACATCCTTTACGTGGTGGGTCGACGACGATGACGTCCGGATTCACGCCATCTTTCTTCCACTGTGGAAGCACATCTTCCGCTGCACCACATGCGTACGTCACATTATCGATCTCATTGACGAGCGCATTCTGTTTCGCATCCTCAATCGCTTCCGGTACGACTTCAACACCGTACACATGCGCTGCTTTCCGAGCAAGGAACAGACTGATCGTCCCGATGCCGCAATAGGCATCGACGACTTGTTCCGTACCTGACAGTTGTGCGTACTCCAGCGCTTTCCCGTACAACTTCTCCGTTTGGACCGGGTTGACTTGGAAGAACGAGTGCGGAGAAATCGTGAATGTGAGTCCTGCGATTTTATCCTCAATCGTCTCATGACCATAGAGCAACTTGTTCGTCGCTCCGAGGATGACGTTCGTCTTGTCCGGGTTGACGTTTTGCATGATCGATGTCACGTCTGGGAGACGCTCGACGATATCGGCGACGATCTCATTCACGCCTTTTAATTTCGTCGTCTTCGTGATAAGGACGATCATGAGTTCACCCGAATGGTACCCGTAACGGGCCATGACGTGACGGATGACCCCACGTCCTGTCTTCTCGTCATACGCCGGCACACCGCGAGCATCCAACACATCACGGACGACTTGGATCGCCTGATCATTGCGCTCATCTTGAATCAAACATTCGCTCATCTCGACGATATCATGGGAACGAGGACGATAGAAGCCTGAAACGAGACGGTCTCCTTCTTGTTTGAACGGGACTTGCGCCTTGTTGCGGTAGCGCCAAGGTTCTGGCATCCCGATCGTGTCATGGACCGGCACGTCGAACTGACCAAGACGCTTGAGCGCATCGACGACACGTTCTCGTTTCTGGCGAAGTTGTCCTTCATAACTGAAGTGTTGCAGCTGACAGCCGCCACACTGATAAAAAATCGGGCACGGTGGCTCGACGCGGTCGGCGCTCGCTTCTTTCACGTTCAACAATCGGGCGAACCCATACTGCTTGTTCGTCTTCGTCACGACGATTTCGACCGTCTCACCCGGTAACGCGTTCGGGACGAACAGCGTATAGCCGTCGACACGTGCCACACCCGCCCCTTCATGGGTCAAGTCGTGGACGTGGACGTCGAGACGATCATTCTTTTTCACTGGTAGCATACGAATGCTCCTTCCATTGCAAATAGGAATGACAGATGTCGTCATTCCTATCTTTTCACTCTGCTTTATCGAGCGAAACATTGAACAATTGCTTGATCATCTGTTCGCGTTCATATTGTGCATTCAAATCTTCCATCTCGCGAATTCGGGCGTTCGGTGCGAGCACCGTCAAGTGACGGAATAAGTTCCGCATTTCACCTGTGCATTCCCCGCCGTACTCACCGTCGATGTTGAGACTCATCGGCTCGGTCGTCTTCATCCGGACGCGGCTCGTCTTCACATGCTCGACGAGTGAGCTTGATAAGTGCTCACCCCGAAGGAGTAAACGGACGACATGGATGAATTCGAACAAGTTACATTTCCGTAAAATGAACAGATCGAACAACCCGTCATTCAACGACGCATGTGGTGAGATTTTTTCAAATCCACCGACCGAGTTCGAGTTCGATGTGAGGAAGACCATGACCTCGCCTTGGAACGTTCCTTCATCGTGTTCGAGCTCGATATACGTCGGTTTGATGAGAGGCAGTTTCTCCATCCCTTTCACGTAATAGGCGAGCTGTCCGAGTGCTGTCTTCAACTTCGATGGCACCTCATACGAGAGCTCGGTCATGATGCCGCCACCGGCGATATTGATGAAATAGTGGATGTCACCTTTCTCGCCTTCGATTTCCCCAAGGTCGACCGGCATCTCGAATCCGTCACAGATGACGTCGAGTGCACCGACCACACTTAGTGGGATCCGCATCGCCCGGGCAAAGTCGTTCGTCGTCCCGACCGGAATGAGTCCGATTGTCGGACGATTCTCTAGCGGGGCGAGCCCCGAGATGACTTCGTTCAATGTCCCGTCTCCGCCTGCGGCGATGATGAGGTCGAACTCGGCCGCTGAGGCCCGTTTTGCTTCGAGCGTGGCATCACCAATCGCTTTCGTCGCATACGTCGACGTCTCATAACCCGCATCCTCGAGGCGGTTCAAAATGTACGGGAGTTCCCGTTTGATCACTTCTTTACCAGATGTCGGGTTATAAATGACCCGCGCACGTTTCCGTTGCATATTGATTCTCTCCCCTATGCTCAACTCGAGCGAAAAGCGAGACACAAGTGTCTCGCCGCCTGCTTAGCGTTTTGCGATCTCTTCGTGGAACAAGCCATCGAGGAGTGCCGGGTTCGCCATCCCTTTCGTCTGTTTCATGATTTGGCCGATGATGAAGCCTTTCGCACGGTCTTTCCCGTTCTTGAAGTCTTCGATCATTTGCGGATGCGCCTCGAACAATTCGAGGATGTAGCCACGGAGCAAGTTCTCGTCCGAGATTTGGGCGAGTCCGTTCGCTTCCACATACGCTTTCGGCTCAGCGCCTTCTTCCATCATCGCCGTGAAGACACGCTTCGCGATTTTCGATGAAATCGTCCCTTCTGCGATCAAGCGGATAAGCTCGGCGAGTGATTCCGGTGTCAACTTCATCGTCTCGACCGTTTCATCCGACTTGTTCAAGTGACCGAGCACTTCACCCATGAGCCAGTTCGCTGCCGCTTTCGGCTCCGCACCGGCCGCTGTCGTCGCTTCGAAGAAGTCCGAGAACTCACGCGTTGACGTGAGGGCTTTTGCGTCGTATGCCGAGAGACCGTATTGGCTCATGTAGCGTTCACGACGAGCTGCCGGCATCTCAGGAATCGTCGCGCGGATGCGCTCTTTCCATGCCTCATCGATTTCGAGACGGACGAGGTCCGGTTCTGGGAAGTAACGGTAGTCCGCTGCCCCTTCTTTGACACGCATGAGAATCGTCTTTTTCGCCGCTTCGTCGTAACGGAGCGTCTCTTGACGCATGACGCCACCTGAAAGAAGCAATTTGCGATGACGCGTCTCTTCATAGTCGAGTGCCTTTAAGACGTTTGAGAACGAGTTCAAGTTCTTGAGCTCTGTCTTCGTACCGAACTTCTCCTGCCCGAATGGACGGACCGAGATGTTACAGTCACAGCGAAGTGACCCCTCCTCCATCTTGACGTCCGAGACGCCAGCGAACGAGAGGACTTCTTTCAAACGCTCGAGATACGCGACCGCATCTTTCGGTGAGCGCATGTCTGCCTCACTGACAATCTCGATGAGTGGTGAACCGGTCCGGTTGAAGTCGACGACCGAGTGCTTCTCGCCCGTGTGGTTCATCTTCCCGGCATCTTCTTCCAAGTGCACGCGCTCGATGCGGAATCGTTTCATCTCTCCGTCGACTTCGACGTCGACGTGACCGTTTGAACCGATCGGCTTATCAAACTGCGAGATTTGATACGCTTTCGGCGTGTCAGGGTAGAAGTAGTTCTTGCGGTCGAACTTCGTATCTGTCGCAATCTCACAGTTGAGTGCCATTGCCGCTTTGATGGCGAGGTTGACCGCTTCTTCGTTCAATTTAGGCAAGACGCCCGGGTGTCCGAGACAAATCGGACACGTCTGTGTATTCGTTTCGGCACCGTAAGTGCGTGAGCAGCCACACCAAATCTTCGACTTCGTGCTCAGCTCGGCGTGCACCTCGATCCCGATGATCGTTTCAAAGTTCATCGTACGTCCTCCTTAGAGCTGTGGCATCTTGAAACCGCCGTTTGCTTGTTCAAAAGCATGGGCCACGCGGTAAAGTGTTGATTCATCAAAGTAGTTCCCGATAATTTGAAGACCGACCGGAAGTCCTTCTGAAAGACCTGCCGGGACCGAGATGGCCGGGATACCGACCAAGTTGACCGGAATCGTCATGATATCGTTCGCATACATCGTGAGCGGATCGTCGAGCTGTTCGCCGAGTTTGAAAGCTGTCGTCGGAGCAGTTGGTCCTACGATGGCATCATACTCTTCGAACACTTTCGCGAAGTCCTGCTTCATGAGGGTACGGACTTGTTGGGCTTTCTTGTAGAACGCATCATAGTAACCAGAGCTGAGGGCATAAGTCCCGAGCATGATCCGGCGTTTGACCTCGTCCCCGAACCCTTGTTCACGCGAATACGTGAACACTTCGTCGAGCGTGTCCGCTTCGGCACGACGTCCGTAACGGATACCGTCGAAACGAGCCAAGTTCGAAGAGGCTTCTGACGACGCGAGCAAGTAGTACGCCGAGAGGGCATACTTCACAGACGGAATCGAAACCGTCTCGATTGTCGCACCGAGAGACTTGAGCGTCTCGATTGCTTTTTCAATCTGTTCACGGACGCCAGGTGCGACACCTTCTGCCATGAACTCTTCCGGAAGTGCGAACTTCATGCCCGTCAAATCCTGGTTGAGCGCTGCCGTATAGTCCGGCACCTCGACCTCGGCTGACGTCGAGTCCATGTCGCAATGACCCGCAATCGTATTCAATAAGTAAGCATTGTCTTCGACCGTGCGCGTGAGCGGGCCGATTTGGTCAAGTGACGACGCGAAGGCGACGAGACCGAAACGTGAGACGAGACCGTATGTCGGCTTCATCCCAACGACACCACAATATGCGGCTGGTTGACGAATCGAACCACCCGTATCCGAACCGAGGCTGAAGAGGACTTGCCCAGCTGCGACCGATGCTGCTGAACCGCCTGAAGAACCTCCTGGTACACGAGTCGGATCCCACGGGTTACGGACAGGCTTGAACGCCGAGTTCTCGTTTGATGAACCCATCGCAAACTCGTCCATGTTCAACTTTCCGATTGTGACGGCACCGGCGTCATGAAGACGCTCGACGACCGTCGCATCGTGTGCAGGGACGAAGTTCTCAAGGAACGTCGAGGCACATGTCGTCCGCATCCCTTTTGTGACGATGTTGTCTTTCACACCGATCGGCATGCCGAAGAGCGGGTTGTCTGACGTTTTTGCGAGCTCATCCATGCGCTTCGCTTGCTCAAACGCATCCTCATTGAGCGTCAAAAACGCACCGATTTGATCATCCGTCGCTTCGATGCGCTCGAACGACTCTTTGACGAGGTCCGTGACCGTGACTTCGCCTTCTTTTAATAACGTATGCAGTTTCGCTACACCGTGGTCAAATAAACTCATGAAAGGCCTCCTTACTCAAAGACCGCAGGGACACGGACTTGACCGTTCTCCCAGTCAGGTGCCATCCGTTCGACTTCCTCACGTGGAAGCGATGGACGGACCTCGTCTTTGCGTAGTACGTTTTTCAAATCTAGGGCATGGGTCGTCGGTTCGACGCCCGTTGTATCCAGCTCATCGAGTTGCTCGGCGAACTCGAGAATTTTTGTCAATTGCTCCGTGAAGTGCGTCACTTCTTCATCCGTGATCGCAAGTCGGGCAAGTCCGGCGACGTGCCGAACTTCAGCTTCTGTAATACGAGCCAAAATTCCCACCTCCAACAGTTTTCAATACATCGTTCATTATCATACCACTTTTTCATAAGACAAAAAAGGAAATCTATCTTGTGAGAAAATGTCTCCTTTTTGAGAAACTAGGGAAATCTTCTCCGAATATTGACCCGCTTTCGAAATCAGCTATACGGTCGATGTGCGATTCTGATTATGCTAATGGTAGAAAAGATTCGTAAGGAGGAATCGTATGTCGATTCGGAATAAACTCATCACTGCGTTTAGCATCATGTTTGTGCTGCTTCTCGGTGTAAGCGGTTACTCTTGGTATGCCTTGAACGCATCAAAAGCAGCTCAAGAAGACATGACCGTTTCCTGGGTGCCAGGCATGGACCAGATTCATCAAGTCGATAAGCAACTGCTCGAAATCCGTCGTCATTTGATTCGTCACGCTCTCGTGGATGACGCCGTGACGAAACAAAACATCGAACGGGACATTCAAGCATCCGTCGCCATTTTGGAACAACGGATGGACGGCTATGAAGCGACGATTATCATGGAAGAAGATCAACAGCTCTTCGATGAAGCCCGTGCGAATTGGGATAACTTCCAAACGGTCATGAATGAACTCATTCGTATTTCAAATGAAGACGGTACAGAGGCCGCAGAAGCGTATATTCGCGATACGGCAACCGCAAGTGCCGATACGCTTTCGAACTCTCTCGGTCTTCTCGTCAACTTGAACCGCGAAGCGATTCAATCGGACACCGCCGCAGCAGCTAAGATGTTTGAGCAAGTTCAGATGACGCTCTTCATCGTGCTCGGCGTCGCCGCTGTCATGACGATCCTCATGATGCTCTTCATCTTCCGCTCCATCTTTGAGCCGCTCAAAGAGTTCAAGACGAAGATGCATGAGCTCGCCACGAGCGATGGCGATTTGACGACATCGATTCCTGTGAAGCGCCGTGACGAGTTCGCCGGACTCGCACGTGACTTCAACCAGTTCATCGCCAACTTGCGTCAGTTGATTCTTCAAGTGAACGACGTGACGACAGGAGTGACGAAGCAATCTACTCATATGTATGAAGAGTTGAAAGAACTCGACACATATATGACGACGACCGCTGCGACGACTGAAGACTTGACCGCCGGTATGCAACAGACGGCCGCAAGCGCGCAAGAGATGAACGCTTCCGCCTCGGATATGGAACGGACGATTCATCACATCGTGACGATGGCCGATGAGCGGAAAACCGAAGCGAGACAAATCGATGAACGCGCCCTCTCCCTCAAGTCACATGCGGTAGAGGCGAAAGAGAACGCCATCAGCGTCCTACAGTCGACACGCACGAACTTGGAGAAAGCGATGCAAGATGCGAAAGCCGTGCGTGAGATCGCGACGCTCACGAACGACATCCTCGATATCGCCGCGCAGACGAACCTATTATCACTCAATGCTTCGATCGAAGCGGCACGTGCCGGAGAGGCCGGACGTGGATTCGCCGTCGTCGCCGACGAGATTCGAAAACTCGCCGAAACGAGCCGGGCGACCGTCGAACGCATTCAAGTCATCTCGACGACCGTTCTTCATTCGGTCGATCATTTGAATGAAAGCTCTGGACAGATGCTCCACTTCCTCGACACGAACGTCTTGAAAGACTATGACCAACTTGAAGAGGCAGCCGGACAATATAGCGAGGACGCAGGTCGCTTCGAAACGACTGCGACCGAGTTCGCCGCCGCTGCCGGGGAGCTCGAACAATTGACGTCTAACATGATCGGCGTCATCCAAGACGTTGCGACGACCGTCAACAACGGAGCACTCGGTACGCAAGAAATCGCTGAAAAAGTGACGATGTCCGTCGAACGTTTCGCCGAGTTGAATCATGCGACGGAACAGTCGCAACAAAAGATGGAAGAACTTGATTCACTGATTCGCCAATTCAAGGTATGACAAAAACCCGCCGACACGTGCTGTCCGGCGGGTTTTCTCATCAAGCGGCAGATGACTGCCGTTCTTTTTTCCGTTCGAGTTCGAATCGTTTTGTCTCGGCGACGACCACACCTGAGAGGAACAAGAGTCCAATCAAGTTCGGGATAGCCATGAGACCGTTGAACACATCCGAGATGGACCAGATCAAATTCAAGTTCGTCGTCATCGCACCGAGTCCCGCGACTAAAATGTAGAGGACACGATATGGGACGATCACTTTTTCCCCGAGTAAATAATACGCTGAACGTTCACCGTAATAACACCAGCCGAGGACGGTTGAGTAGGCGAAGAAGACGAGCGAGATCGTCACGATGATTTCACCAATAGGTCCTAAGAAGAAAGCGAACGAGGCTTGCGTCAAGGCAATTCCTTCAAGCCCTTCCGTATATTGACCACCCATAACGATCGTGAGTCCCGTGATAGAACAGACGATGAGTGTGTCGATCAACACTTGTGTCATCGAAACGAGTGCTTGACGTCCCGGGAAGTCGGTCTTCGCTGCCGCGGCCGCAATCGGTGCAGATCCAAGTCCTGCCTCGTTAGAGAACACACCGCGCGCGACCCCGTAGCGAATCGCGGCACCTAACGCACCCCCACCGATGGCTTCAGCACTGAATGTGCTCGAGAACATTGTCGATAAGGCACCTGGTACCAATTCAAGGTTCATGATGAGAATCACGAGCCCACTCCCGACATATGCGAAAATCATGAACGGGACGAAGATTCCGACGACTTTTCCGATTGATTTGACACCACCTAAGATGACGAATGCCGTGACCGCCATCATGACGATCCCTGTCACAACCATTGGGATGTTGAACGAGTTGTTCAAGGCGAGACTGATCGAGTTCGTTTGGACCCCGTTCCCAATCCCAAAGGCTGCGACCGATGCAAAGACGGCGAACAAGACGCCGAGCCACTTTTTCTTTAGTCCGTGTTCTAAGTAATACATCGGACCCCCGGCAATTTCGCCTCGTTCATCGACGACACGATATTTGACCGCCAGGATAGCCTCAGCGTATTTCGTCGCCATCCCGACGAAACCAGATAACCACATCCAAACGACAGCACCCGGTCCCCCGAGGACAATCGCCGTCGCGACACCGACCATGTTTCCGGTACCGACCGTGGCCGCCAATGCCGTCATAAGTGCTTGGAAATGCGAGATGTCCCCGCGTTGCTTTTTCTTCGGTTGCTCTGGTTTCGGAATAAATGCTTCTTTCAGACCGACCCCAAGTCGCGTCACTTGGATAAATCCGAGACGGACGGTCAGGAAAATCCCTGTCCCGACGAGTAATATGAGTAGATGTGGCCCCCAGACGAGATTGGATAAACTCGTCAGCCAACTTTCAATTTGATTCACCGTGTTGCTCTCCTCCTACGTTCTTGATTTGAGCGCTCTCCCTATATTTTTCAGAACATTCACAATCGAGTCAAGGTACACCGCCTAAAGAAAGCGTTTTCAAAACGTTATATAATTGTAATATTTTCGTTGAACCCTTGTATCTAAAAGATTCTTAAAATTTATTTCGAAATATGATTGTAATATATTCAACTGCATGAGCCCGGATTTCATGATCACTACGAACCGTTAATCGATAGACTACATCTCAATCAGAAATGGAGTGGTTGCAACCGTATAAAGCACGCTCGAAGCGGTTTGATAGCAGCGACCAATTACGGGCAGGCGAGACTCTTAAGGGAACAAAAAAGACTGTAGACCCATGCGTTGTCTACAGTCTGAAACCGTTCATGACCTTTCCTTCAGTTTCTCGTTTTACGAACGGATGGCAGCCACGACTTCTTCGACGTGACCTTTCACTTTGACGTTGCGCCACTCTTGTTCGATATAGCCGTCCTCGTTGATCAAGAAAGTCGAACGGACGATGCCGTAATATTCTTTCCCGTAATTTTTCTTCAACTGCCAGACGCCGTAAAGCTCGGACACTTCATGTTCCTCGTCCACGAGTAAATCAAATGGGAGGTCATTCTTGGCGATAAAGTTTTGATGTTTCTTTTGACTGTCGGCCGATACCCCAAGGACGACCGCGCCTTCCATCTTCGGCAACGCATCGCGGAAATCGCATGCCTCGGTCGTGCAACCAGGTGTCGAATCTCGAGGATAGAAGTATAAGACGACTTTCTTGCCGAGATAGTCCTTTAATGAAACCATCTCTCCGTTTTGGTTCGGTAATGAAAATGTTGGTGCGAGCATCTGCTGTTCCTCCTTAGCCAAACGATGGGTCGACAAGTTGTTCGTCATAGCCATCGATCGCTTCTTCTAATTTTGTCTTTAACGGGTCAAGCACTTCGATATACTCGACTGGATCTTCCGTTGCAGCCGCTTTTCGGAGCGTCTCCTCGTTATCGGTGTACCACGTCTCATACGCTTTGAAATAGTCGGTCATGATGGTTTGGTTCTCCTCGACCGTCAACGTTTCCGCCATGAGCAGGAAGACGTTATTGTCTGCCTCGAGCGCCATATAGTCCGTCTGTGCGTTGACTTGGTCATAGATCGGACCAGCCTCATCTTCCGGAATCTCGGCGAGACGGGCGTTCGCTTCGGCATTCACTCCGTACTCGTTCGCCTGGACACCGATGAGTAACTCTCCGACCTCGGCAATCACGTCTTTTGGTAAAGCGGCAGGTGTGATGACTAGTGACCACTCATCCCCTTCCTTCACAGCGATTTTACTGAGTCGGTTCGGGAGCGGGTTCCCTTCTTCATCGATCATCTCATGGACAAGGAACGCCACGTCTTCCTCTTCGTTGACCCAGCTCTTATAAATCTCACCAGGAGACAATTGACGGGTGACGGCACCAGTCGCCGGAATCTCGGTCAACCGGCCAGCATAATCAATTGATGCGAGTGCCTCAGCGTCTCCAGACTCAAGTGCCGTCTGATAGTCTGCGTACACGTTCGTGACAGCGTGCGGCAATGCGCGGTCTGTCTCTTCTACCACCGTCTCTTCCTCGTTCCCACATGCCCCGAGCATGAAGACGAGGAGTAGCGGAATGAACCATTTTTTCATGTTGTTCGTCCTTTCTAAAGCCGTGTTCTCCCCCATCCTATCACGTCTCGATTTCTTGCTCCAATGCCATGTGTTTCTGGAAAATTGTTTCACTAGGATTTCTACGATAATTTCGATACAATACAGACGTAAGCGCTTTAACGCTCAACATCACTTTAAGGGGGAACGAGAATGATTCCATACAAACATGAACCATTCACAGACTTTACACAAAAAGAGAATGCCGAAGCAATCCAAGCGGCAATCGAGAAAGTGAACGGTGAGCTCGGGAAAGACTATCCGCTCGTAATTGGTGGGGAAAAGGTTACGACGGAAGGTAAAATCACGTCTTACAACCCGGCTAACAAAGAAGAAGTGATCGGTCGCGTGTCAAAAGCGAACCAAGAGCTCGCAGAACGTGCGATGCAAGAAGCACTCACAGCATTTGACTCATGGCGCCATGTCGACCCGGCTGTCCGCGCCGACGTCTTGTTCAAAGCAGCGAACATCGTCCGCAAACGTAAGCATGAGTTCTCGGCTTACCTCGTCAAAGAAGCGGGTAAACCGTGGAACGAGGCAGATGCGGATACAGCGGAAGCAATCGACTTCATGGAATATTATGCACGTCAAATGCTCGAACTCAAACCAGGCAAGAAAGTGGAGAGCCGCCCAGGCGAATACAACCGGTATGACTACATCCCACTCGGGGTCGGGATCGTCATCAGCCCATGGAACTTCCCATTCGCAATCATGGCCGGTACAGCAGTTGCGGCCATCGTCGCCGGTAACACAATTCTCTTGAAACCAGCTTCGACGACGCCAATCGTCGCTGCGAAATTCGTCGAAGTGATGGAAGAGGCAGGTCTTCCAAAAGGCGTGCTCAACTTCATCCCGGGACCGGGTGCAGAAGTCGGGGACTATCTCGTCGACCATCCGAAGACACGCTTCATCAGCTTCACAGGATCGCGTGATGTGGGACTCCGCATCAACGAACGTGCGTCTAAGTTGAACGAAGGTCAAATTTGGCTCAAACGCGTGATCGCGGAGATGGGTGGAAAAGATACGATCGTCGTCGACGAATCAGCCGACCTCGAGCTCGCTGCACAATCGATCGTGAAATCGGCATTCGGTTTCTCTGGTCAGAAATGTTCGGCTTGTTCACGTGCCGTCATCGTCGACAGCGTGTATGATACGGTACTCGACCGTGTCGTCGAACTCACGAACGAACTCTCTGTCGGAAACACAGAGAAGAACGAACACTTCATGGGACCAGTCATCGATGCATCGGCCTTCAAGAAGATCACATCGTACTTCGATGTCGCAAAAGAAGAAGGACGCATCGTCGCAGGTGGGAAAGCAGACGATTCAACAGGCTACTTCATCGAGCCGACTGTCGTCGCAGACGTCGACCCGAAAGCACGCCTCATGCAAGAAGAGATTTTCGGACCAATCGTCGCCTTCACGAAAGCGAAAGACTTCAAAGAAGCAATCGATATCGCGAACAACACAGAATACGGCTTGACAGGGGCGGTCCTCACACGTGACCGTATGAATCAAGAATACGCTCGCCAAAACTTCCACGTTGGGAACCTTTACTTCAACCGTGGTTGCACAGGCGCAATCGTCGGCTATCAGCCGTTCGGTGGATTCAACATGTCAGGTACGGATTCAAAAGCAGGTGGCCCGGATTACATCCAACTCCACATGCAAGCGAAAACAACATCTGAAACGTTCTAATCAAAAAGGAGACGCTCCCCGAGGGGACGTCTCCTTTTTAGTGTGCTTTAAATGTCTGATCGAACATAATGGCGATTTCTTCTTGATGAACCAGGAATAATTCGAACAAAGTCGGGTCGAACGCCCCTTCCATATCTCGCATCGCAAGAATCGCATCCTCATGAGTATAGGCCGGTTTATACGGTCGGACCGTCCGTAGTGCGTCATAGACGTCGATGATGGTGACGATTCGAGCCGCGAGCGGGATGTCTTCCCCTTTCAGTCCTTGGTTGTACCCGGTGCCGTCCCAGCGCTCGTGATGATACAGCGCGATGTGATAGGCCATTTGAATGAAGTAGTTCTGAGGGAACTGTG
The DNA here is from genome assembly GCF_902506255.1 of Exiguobacterium sp. 8H. Classification (GTDB taxonomy): domain Bacteria; phylum Bacillota; class Bacilli; order Exiguobacteriales; family Exiguobacteriaceae; genus Exiguobacterium; species Exiguobacterium profundum. Next base: position 1,502,467 of record NZ_LR733429.1, read on the forward strand.
TCTGCAAATCTTTCAACACTTCGCCGCCGACACGCACATGGTCACGCATGAATACCCATTCCTGGTCGGACAGTTGATTCGCTTTGAGTAAGATTGCGTCCGGAACAGAGATTTTGCCGATATCATGGAGCGGTGCCGCGAGACGGATTCCTTCGATGAAGAGCGGTGACACTTCCGGATGGTGATGATCGTATAAAATCGTCGCGAACAGCGTCGATAGATCCTGCACCCGCTCGATATGGTTCCCCGTCTCGTTGTTCCGGAGTGCGGACAAACGTAACAGCGTGCGGACAAGCCCCTCTTGATAATCGATCAATTCTTTTTCACGCTCGGCGAGGACCCGCTGCGCTTCTTCCCTCCCGGCCTCGATGCGGTGTCGCTCGACCGCCCCGAGCAGCGCATTGCTGAAATCTTGTAGCGCCTGTTGTTCGTACTCCGTGTACGTCCGTTCCGAGACGACGGAATCAAACCCGACAAATCCCTGACACGACTTCCCTTGCATCATGGGGACCGCGAGCAAACTTTGAATCGCTTGCGGTTCTAAGATGGCGCGGACGGCGCTCCCTTCAGGTAGATCGACGACCCGTGGAATATACATCGTCTCACCCGCCACATGGGTATTCACCCACTCGGGCAGCACATCAATCGGCACGTCTTGAAGATTGTCCATTTCAGCCGTGATTCCTTCGGCGCACCATTCGAACGTGTTATGGCAGACTTGATTCGTAAAATCGTAATCGAAGACATAGACGCGGTCGACCGCGAAATAATGTCCAAGTTCGGCTAGCGATTGGTCAACCCGCTTTTTGAAATCCGCAATCTCTGTCGTTAAAAAGCGATTGAGGAGTGACGAAAGCAGGTGATGGAGTCGCTCTTGTTGTTGTAACTGTAACGTCAATGATTCGTGCGAAGTTGCCATGTGCCAAACCTCCCTTATCGTTCAAATACATGCATTCGTTCCATGCACTTATTTTACCCATTTTTCAGTTTTTTCATCCTAGTTTACCCATTTGAAAAACCGGGTGGTCGCCACCCGGTTTTGATTAGACTTGCTTTAACAGATTGGCCATCTCGATGGCAGAAGTCGCCGCTTCCCACCCTTTGTTGCCTGCTTTTGTTCCTGCACGCTCAATCGCCTGTTCAATCGTCTCCGTCGTCAACACGCCGAAGATGACCGGGACTTCGGATTGATAGCTCGCCTGGGCGATCCCTTTTGCCGCTTCGTTACAGACGTAATCAAAATGCGGGGTCGCACCACGAATGACGGCTCCGAGCGTGATGACCGCGTCGTATTGTTTGCTCATCGCCATTTTTTTCGCGACGAGCGGAAGTTCAAATGCTCCTGGGACGAAAGCGAGCGACACATCCTCTTCCTTCACTCCATGACGTTTCAAGGCATCCTTCGCCCCGTCAAGCAGACGCATCGTGATCAAGTCGTTGAACCGTCCGACGACGATTCCAATCTTTAAGCCTTCTCCAACTAAGTTTCCTTCAAATGTATAGGTCATGTCCATGTTCCTCCAATATGATTCATTTTGAGTTGTTTCGTCAGGCGATACGATTCGTTCGCTTCATGCGCACCGACATGAATCGGAACGCGTTCGACGACTGTGATGCCACATGATTCCAAGGCATCGACTTTATCGGGGTTGTTCGTCATGAGCCGGACACGGGTGACGCCAAGATCACGAAGCATCGCCGCGCTCACCCGATAGTCCCGAAGGTCCGGATGAAACCCGAGTGCCACGTTCGCCTCGACCGTATCCAATCCATTCTCTTGAAGGGCGTACGCCTTCAGTTTGTTCAACAGTCCGATGCCTCGCCCTTCTTGACGCATATAGAGCACGATGCCCGATTCCTGCTCGATTCGTGCCATCGCCGTGTCCAGTTGCGGACCGCAGTCACATCGGAACGAACCGAAGACGTCACCGGTCAGACATTCGGAGTGAATGCGAACGAGCGGGACCTCCTCAAGTGTCTCCGTCACGAGCGCCACATGCTCTTCACGGTCCATTCGATTCTCATACCCTATCATGCGAAACGTTCCTTTTGAGGAAGGTAGGGACACGTCCGCAACACGTGTGACGAGGTTCTCCTCCATATATCGGACTAACGCTTCGATAGTGATGAATGCCAACCCGTGGCGTTCAGCGACTTGTACCAAATCAGGTACGCGTGCCATCTCCCCGTCCTCTCGAATGATTTCACAGATGACCGCGACCGGCTCACTTCCTGCGAGACGCGCCAGGTCGACAGACGCTTCGGTATGACCTCGGCGAACGGAGACGCCTCCCTTCTTCGCAATGAGCGGGAACAGATGTCCCGGACGTTGAAAATCGGATGGATGGGACGATGGGTTCGCTAACTCACGAACGGTGTGAGACCGTTCACTCGCCGAGATACCAGTCGTCGAATCGATATGGTCGACACTGACCGTGAAGGCGGTACCGTGTGGGTCTGTACTGTTCGTCACCATCGGCGCGAGGTCGAGACGAACTGCCACTTCTTCTGCTACGGCGCTACAGACGAGTCCTTTCCCTTCCGTGATCAAAAAGTTCATCGTTTCCGGTGTCATCTTGTCACCGAGTACGACAAAGTCCCCTTCATTCTCACGGTCCTCATCATCCACGACGATGATGGGACGTCCTCGTCTCAGTTCCTCAACCGCCCGTTCAATCGAATCAAACATTACCATCCCGCCTTTCCATATCCTTGTTCCGCCAAAGACTCGAGCGTCATCTTCGACTGCCCGACGACCTTTTCCATATATTTTGCTAACAGATCACATTCTAAATTGACTAAATCACCCGTCTGTTTCATCCCAAGCACGGTCTCGCTGTATGTGTGTGGAATCAAGGACAGGGTAAACCCACGCTCTGACACGTCAAACACAGTCAAACTCGTTCCATCTACAGATATCGAGCCTTTCGGGACAATGTAGGAAAGGAGCGCGCGGTCACACTGGATATCAACATAGACCGCATTCGCGAGAGGACGTCTCTTCGTGATTCGCCCGACCCCGTCGACATGACCGGATACGAAATGTCCGCCAAACCGTCCGTTCGCCGGCATCGCTCGTTCGAGATTGACAGGTGTTCCAGGCTTGACCCCATCTAGACTCGATGCCTTCAATGTTTCTGGCATGACATCGACAGAGAACGTCGCGTCATCGAACGTCGTCACCGTGAGACAGATCCCATTCACGGCAATGCTGTCCCCGAGCTTCACATCCTCAAGCACTTTCACAGCGGACAAAACGAGTCGTAAAGATGGTCCGTTGCGCTTGACCGCTTTGACCGATCCGATTTCTTCTACGATTCCCGTGAACATCAGAGCGGCCCCTTTCGAAGGACGACTTTCAGGTCGGGTCCAATCGTTTCGACCTGATGAATCGTAAAACGGGATATCCCATCGATCGTCCCTTCCTGCTGTGAGCGATAGACGCCATGCTTCCCACCGAACACCCGTGGTGATTGATAGGCGACCCATTCATCCACGTAGCCTCCGTCAAGAAGTGAGGTGACAAGCGTCGGTCCGGCCTCGATCAACACACGCCCAATCCCATTTGCGTATAGCGTCTCAAGAACCGTACCGAGTGATGTATAATCGAATAATTCGATACCGACGGCTTGAGCTCGTTCACGTCGTTCTGCCTCATCTGACGAAGTGAAGAGGAGCACCGGGACGTCTTCGGCGGTACGTGCTAACGTACTAGCGAGCGGTAACCTTAAGTCACGGTCGAGCACGACTCGTTTCGGCTGTCGCGTCACGCGGTCCAATCGAACCGTAAGCGATGGGTCATCCGCGAGCACCGTGCCAATCCCGGTCAAAATCGCATCGACCGTGGCACGAAGTTCATGCACATCACGACGGGCTTCCGAACTCGTCACCCATTGACTCTCCCCCGTCTCTAAGGCAACTTTCCCATCGAGGCTCGTTGCCGTCTTCAAGATGACGTATGGTCGTTTCGTCTCAAGCGACCGCAAAAATGCCGGATTCAAGGCACGCGCCTCTTCCTCAAGCAGACCCACATCGACTTCGACACCGGCCGCTTGCAGGCGCACGATCCCATTGCCTGCGACGAGTGGATTCGGATCTTTCATGGCGACGACGACACGTTTGATGCCCGATTCTACAATCAAATCGGCGCACGGCGGTGTCTTACCGTGATGCGAGCACGGTTCGAGCGTGACATATAAAGTCGCCCCGGATGCAGCCGCACCGGCCATTCGAATCGCATGCACTTCAGCATGTGGTTCGCCCGCCTTAAGGTGGGCACCCATTCCGACGATACGTCCGTCTTTCACGAGAACGGCACCGACGAGTGGATTGACACCGGTCTGTCCATCGGCTGATTTCGCCAATTGAATGGCCTGTTCCATGTACTGTTTCATCGTTCTCCCTCCTTTTTCCGTACAAACAAAAGACCCTAAGGAGCAGTCCTTAGGGTCTTGGTGGGAGGGTTTCGTCGAATTTTGGCAAGCCAAATAAACGTTTTCTATACAGAAAAGCGTACGACGAAGCACAGGTCACGTGGACCTGTTTTTTGTTCCTTCTCCCATCCAGACTATACTGTCGGCTCTAGAGTCTCACTAGATCCACCGTTCGCACACGTGCGCCCGGGTCACGGACTTAGGGCAAAGGCCCATCACCGCCGGTTGGGAATTTCACCCGACCCCGAAGGAATATTTGTTTGTACAGGTTTACTGTATCGCAATTGTTTTTATTTCGCAAAACAAAAAACGCTACTCGTGAGAGTAGCGCCTCGATTATGCGAGAAAGAGGACGACGAGAAGCCCGACAATCCAGCAGTAATATGAAAAATACTTCAATTCGCCTTTTGCCATGATGTGCTGGAACCACTTCAATGAAATGGCGGTCAACACGTATGATGCGATAAATGCCAAAAGGAGCGGACCGAACAAATCACGCGTGTCTGGGTTTGTGAACAACGTCGGACCGTCCAAGATCATCGTCCCGAGACTAATCGGAATGAACAGGAAGAACGAGAACCGAAGCGCGGATTCCTGTTTGATCCCGAGGAGCATCGCCATGACGATAGTCGCCCCGGAACGGCTGATCCCAGGAATGAGCGCCACGGCCTGAGCAAGTCCGATCAATACGGCGTCACGTAGCGTAATGCCACCGTCGCCCTTGTTTCCTCGCATGTTCCGGATGAACCAGAGGGCGAGTCCCGTGATGATGAGTGTATAGCCGACTGTCGCCACGCCACCGAGCACCTCGGCGATCCAGTCACCAAACAGGACACCGAGCACACCGGCCGGAACGGTCGCGACAAGTAACAGCCCGATGAACTTCACATCGACCATCGTCTCATCCGACCGGTCTTTCTTAAATAAAAACGTCCACAAACTCATGATAAGACGAACGACGTCTTGACGATAGATTGTTAAAACCGCAAGAAGCGATGCAAAGTTTACGAAAACTTCAAATGACAATCCCGGCAAGTCAATGTTAAATAGTTCTTGGAAGATGACAAGATGTCCGCTCGATGAAATCGGGATGGGCTCTGTGAACCCTTGAATCAATCCAAGTAACGTATAAAATAACCAAACTGTCATAGTGATGATCCTCTTTTCTGTTTTTCACTCAATGCGGCTATTTTAGCAGAATCGGTCTTTCATTGACCAGCCATTAAAATTTTTTTGCCGTAATTTCAATATTTGATTGATTAGTCTGAAAATTAAATTTATTATAGAAGGGTACTCATCTGGAGCGAAGGCGATGACCCCAACTCTCCAGCTGGGTACTTTTTTATAAAAATATTACAAATTTGGGTGATTAAAACTTTATGTTTACATTTCTCTCGAAATTCGATTTAATTTGTAATAGAACTGTTACCATTTTTTGAAATTATCAACTGCGACTTTAGTCCTATCCAATTCCTAGGAATTGTTTAATTTTTTTCAAAATCACGTTAATAAATCCGAAAAACAATCCGATAGTATGATTGTAGGAGCATTTTTTTATCTTTGTCGGTTCAGATTTGAGTCCACGGAAGGAGGAACCATCATTGAATCAAACGCTATCCACTAAATCCCATCACTTGTCTACCGAACAGCAAAGGATGATCCATTGCATTCGTCTTCTCGGGGACTTGTTGAAGGAACGTCCACGCCGTTCTGTCTATCGCCGCTTCGCAATGGAACAGAATTGGCCGTCTCCTGAGTCGATCATTCGTCAGTTCGGGTCATGGGCTGAGGCACTTGCCATCGCAGGCTATGAATGGCATGGAGAGTCAACCGTCGAATTGCCAGACAAAATGCCGAAGTATACACGCGAGGACATCATCGAGACGCTCGCCATTTATTCGCGAGACATGGGCTCGATCATCACCTTGAAGAAGTATCAGCAATGGCGAAAGCTCCATCCGAAGGCACCGAGCCATTATCATATCGTCAAGACGTTCGGTTCGTGGCATGATGCCTGTGCCGAAGCAGGGCTTGAGGCGAGTGTGACCTATTCGAAAACAGAACTCTCGAACGCCCTTCGTGAAGCCATTCAGGAAATGGGCTTCTCGCTCTCATTCGAAGCTTACCGTGAATGGGCAAAGCGCAACAACAAACCTTCAACGAAAGCGATCTTGCATCGCTATGGCTCCTGGTCAGCCGCCGTTCATGCGGTTGAATCTGAACTTTATAATACGAACTCATAATCATTTCATACGAAAGGAGGATCCCCGTTTTGGTGGATCCTCCTTTTATCTGACTTCAGTCGATAAATCATGATAGTGGGCGACACGATCTCGCCCGTTGAATTTCGCCCCGACATACATGGCCCGGTCCGCATGTCGCAAGACTGTATCGAGGTCTTCATATTCATAAATCGTTTCAATCCCGATACTCGCCGTCACCGTGATGCGCGTGCCTTCTGTCCCAAAATCATGGCGCTTCAAAGCGTTTCGTATCTTTTCGCCGACCAGATTGGCGGCCGCCTCATCCATTCTCGGGAAGACGAACACGAACTCTTCGCCTCCGTAGCGCGTCACCAAGTCCGTCGCTCGAACATTGCGAGTAAAGAGTTGACCTGCTTCAATCAACACCTCGTCCCCGAATGCATGACCGTATGTGTCATTGATCGATTTGAAGTGGTCCAAATCGATCAAGAAAACAGAGAGCGGATAGGACGCCACATCGTTCAAACGTTCTTTCGTCCAACGTCGTAGTGCCCGCTGATTATGTAATCCCGTTAACGGATCTGTCAAACTCTCGTGTTGCAAACGTTTGCGTTCATCGATGCGTTCGATTGACCAAGATAACGTCTTGAGGAGGCGGTTCACTTCAACCGCAATCGGAGTTTCGTATGCCCCGTTTGCCGTCGTCGATACCATGCAGCTGACCGCCGTCTCCGCTCCCCAAACGGGTTGGATGACGAGCGCCGAATGGTGTAGTTCCTGTTGGTTTCGCTGCAATTCAGGATGCCATTCATGGAGCGAGTCATAGACGAAACACGGTTCGTCCTCATCATGATACCGTTCAATCGTGAAGGCATCCGGCACACTCGGGATGACGCGACCGGTCATATCATAAAACGTCCGCTCCCCTTTTCGATTGACCTGTAGCCAACCACGCTCCACTTCGACGATATCACGTAGACCGTTCCAAAACTTCTCAATCAACAATTGCTCGCTGTCCACGCGGTACAGCTGTTCTTTCAAGCGTTCGACTTGATCGACTCTCGACTTGGTTTCTTCCGTCTCCGTCGCTTTCGACATCGTCATCTTTAGGACAGATAGTACGAAGAACGTGACGATGAGTCCGACATAACCGAAGACGAGATACGACTCGATGGCAATCATCGAGAACAAAAGCTCGAGTGACACGACGAGCCAATCAAAGCGAATCAATCGCCACATAATCGGGAACGGGATCCGTTCTCCAACCATGAAGTAGGATAAAGCAAAACTCATCGTCAAGACGAGGAACAAGGTGCCTAAAAACGCCAACATCGCCACGCCTTGTTGCATCAAATGAATCGGCTCTCCGATCCGTCCACCGAGAGCGATATAGGCGAGCCCCGGCAACAGAACGAGCAGACATTCAATCACCGTGTTGAGCGGATAGAAATGAAGGAACCGTCGTCGCCCGACGCGACGATTGAAGGCTCGCGCCTGAAACGTGAAGAGGAGCAATTGCCCCATCAACAGTGCGGGCGCCAGTCCGTATAAAAAGAATGTGATAAAGACAAACATCTCATGGAACGTGAAGTGAAGATGCCTGCGCTTTAAAGGATTCATGACGAACAATGCCCCAAGCGTATAGATGAACCAAAACAACGGCCAGTCGAACGCCTCAAGGTTTTGGAAAGTCAAATACGTCACTCCCGTGAAGACGAGCGTCCACGCGAGCCAGCTCCGAACTAGGTACTTCCGAAATCGCATCGTCTTCCCCCCTTTTCTCGTTCATTTTTTCTAGTATGACCCGTAATGCAAAAACATTCCAGCAATTGTTTGAAAGTTGAGACAATGAAATATTGAAATGATTCCCAATTTGATGTTTCGCTTTTCTAGATGTCGGCAACAACTTGGATAAAGGGGGCTAACCATGGACTTTTCTCTATTTCTAATCACGTTTTTGATCATCTATTCGCTCACTATCACACTTCTCTATTTGCGGAAACAAAAGAATACGTAAAAGGGCGATCCTCGTAGGAGGACCGCCCTTAATCATTATTTCGCTTTCAAATAAGAAATTCCAATTGACCCGGATCCCGTATGCGCCCCAAGAAGTGGTGCGAGTGTATCAACTCTGATCGGAATCGTGTCACCGAGTTGTTTTTTCCACTCCTCAGCAAGCTCAGGGACATTTCCGTGGAAAATCGAGACGTCCTGACATTCACCGGACTCGATTGCCGCACGTAACACTTCGAACAAATGGGCTTGTGCTTTCTTGTATGTGCGGACCGTTTGATACGGGACAATCAAACCGTCTTCGAATCGAAGTACAGGTTTCAATTGAAGCATGTTCCCGATGAGCGCCTTCGATTTAGAGATTCGACCGCCTTTTTGCATCTGCGTCAAGTTTTGAAGCGTCAATTCGATGCGGACGTCCTCGACGCGCTTCTTCATGTATGCTTCCACGTCTTCAAGCGCATCGCCTCTTTCGACGCGTTCAATCAACTCCTCGAACATGAGTCCCATCGTATAGATACCTGCCCGTGAATCGAAGGCGAGCAACTTGAACTCCGCAATCTCAGCCCCTTGAACGGACGCCGAATACGTCCCACTCAGGTCAGACGATAGGTGAATCGCGATGCCCATATCGTACTCTTCTTTCAATTTTTCATAGAGTGTGACGAAATCCCCGATCGCGGGCTGACTCGTCGAGACGCGCTCTCCCGCGTCAATCCACTCGTAAACCGTTTTCGCATCGACTTCGATTCCATCTTTATACGGCTGGTCCCCTTTGACGACATAGAGCGGGACAATGTGGATGTCAGGATGTTGCGCTAATGCATCTGGAAGGACAATCGTGCTGTCCGTGATGTAAGCAATCTTCATAAAGAGTTCTCCCTTAAAAAAAGTTTTTAGTACCTGGTTATATTATTTTATCACAGGTGAAGCGGTTTCACTATTTTTTCAAAACATCCTATGTGTAGCTCGTCCAATCACTTCTTGAAAAGGGTATACCTTAGATAACAAATAAAGGAGGCGTGTGTGGCATGATCGAACTACGGAACGTCAGCAAAATCTATAAGACAGGCGACGTGGAAACGGCCGCCTTGAAAGAGATCGACCTCACCATCCGGGATGGCGCGTTCGTCGTGATCCTAGGTCCAAGCGGGAGCGGGAAGAGTACACTGCTCAACGTCATCAGCGGACTCGACACGGTCACCTCAGGTAAGATCACGTTCGGCGACACCGTGCTGACCGACCTATCCGTCGATCAGATGACTGCTTTTCGACGCGACCATCTTGGCTTCATTTTCCAACAATACAACCTTCTTCAAAACTTGACCGTCTATGAGAACGTACAAATTGGTTCTGACTTAACGAAAGACCCGCTGCCGATTGATGAATTGCTCGAACAAGTTGGGCTCACAGCGGCACGTGATAAATACCCCTATCAACTATCGGGCGGTGAGCAGCAACGTGTCTCCGTCGCCCGCAGCCTCGCCAAAAATCCCGCCATCATCTTTTGTGACGAACCGACGGGCTCACTCGACGAGGAAAATTCGAAGAGAGTACTCGAACTATTGGAACGATTGAACAAGACGTATCAAAAAACAGTCGTCGTCATCACACACAATAATGGAATCAGCGAGATGGCGGACGATGTCATCAAGATGAACTCCGGTCGAATCGTGGAGGTGACCCATCATGAGACCCGGGTCGCGGCACGTGACATCCATTGGGGATAAGGGGGTGGCGACATGCTGTATAAAAACGTCTGGAAGACATTAAATCGGAAGTGGATGCAACTCCTCGCCATCGCCATCATCATCGTCATGAGTTCACTCACGTACACGATGATGTTCTATGGCATCAGTGGAATCGAGGTCCCGACTGAAGAGTATCTGGAAGAATCGAATCAGGAAGACTTTGCGATTGACATGCTCAATCGGGTGACGGAAGAGGAGTTACGCGACCCCGCTGTCGCCACGCTCGCGGAAACAGGAACGTTCACATTGGCTGACATCAAACAAGCCGATGCGGAAGTCTTCAATCGTCTGATCGCATCGCGAATCGCTGCCGTCGAACAGGAGATGCCGGATGCTACGATTGAACTCCGTGACTTAAAAGCCATCACCTACACGTTCGATGATATTGAACATCGGGGATTGATCGTCAAAGAATCAGACACGATCAACCGCTCCTACCTCGAAGCCGGTGATCGACCGAGCGCGAATGACGAAGTCGCCCTCAATAAAAAATATGCAGAGGAGAACGGTATCGACATCGGAGACACAATCGACATCGGCAAACCGTTCACGGTGAGTGGATTTGTCCTCTTTCCGGACTATACGCTCCCACTCTTCGATGATAACTTCTTCAACTTGGACCCTGGTTCACAGACCCTCCTCTTGATGACGGATGAATCGTTCGAAACATTCATCGGGCAAGAGTCTTTCCGACTGTCCGGGGTGACCGATCAAGCGATCAAGACCGACATAGACCTCCCGTTTGTCGTCTCGGTCATGGAGACGGAAAATATTATCCGAAGTGGTGCCATCTACAGTGAGATTTCATCCGGCAAGGCGATGGCGCTCGGACTCAGTCTCTTTATCGTTTCTATCGCTGTCATCATCGTCGCCATCCTGATCTCAAATATGCTCGAGGCGGAACGAGGACAAATCGGACTGTTGAAGGCGATTGGTTATAGTCGTCGGCAAATCGCATCGCCTTACTTGGTGCTCATCTTGGTTTTCGCATTCTTTATGCTCATCATCGGTTATTTCCTGGGGCTTTATTTCGCGAACCCGTTGAAAGAACTCTATCTCGACTTCTATCTTTTACCGTCCATCACCATCGCCCAAAGTCCACTCGTGTTCGTGACAGCCGTGTTCGCCCCGCTCCTCTTCTTTGCGCTCGTTGCAGGAGCTGTCATCTATAAAATTATGGGTGAGAGCGCCCTTGCCCTCTTGTCACCACGGGACAATGTCTCATTGAATCGACTCAGTCGACTTGTCAGTCGCCTGTTGAGACGGGCGAGTGGCAAGACGAAGTTCAAATATTTGTATGCCGTCAAGAGCACGGGGAGTTTTCTCATCTTCTTTCTCGGGATCCTCTTCTCGACGATTCTCATCGTTTTCGCCCTCATGATGAACGGCGCCGTCGACCGTATGACCGTTGGCGGATTGAACGAAGCGGTGTATGAATACGAGGCGTATACAGACGGGACACCGGTTTTAGAAGCGGGACAAGAACCGTTCCTCACCTATCCGTTCGCCTTTGTCGAAGATAACCTGATCACCTTGAAGGGACTAGACTTCGACAACACCTTGTTCCCACTCCAAAACGAAGATGGGGATGTGTTGACACTTGAACCCGACGGCCTTGTCGTCTCCTCCTCACTCGCGCTAAAACTCGGCCTCGATGTGGGTCAAGACATCGATGTCGCACTCGACGGGGACACGTTGACCTATCCCATTATCGGGATTGCCGATGAATTCTCTGGCGACTTCGCCTATTTGCCCCGGGCGACGTTAAGTGAACTTCTCACCGCTGGCGCAACGGATGATCTGTTCAACGGTATCTATGCGACGGAGCGTCCGAGCGAATCGGACTATTCGACTATTCTGTCACGCCAAGGGTTGATTGATCAGTCCGAATCGATCAACCAATATATGAATTTCATGATGAATGTCTTGATTGGTGGGGCGTCCCTCATCGCTTTCAGCATCCTGTTCGTCTTGACGGCACTGACGGTCGAGAAGAACTATTACGTCATCTCCTTGTTGAAAGTGATGGGATATCAAAAACGGGAAGTCCGCTCGATGATTTTGAACAGCTACTTCATCTACGCGCTCATCTCCGCCCTCTTGAGCATCCCCATCGCCCTGTTGACGCTTCGAGTCATCGTCGTCGTCTTCGCGGAAGATTATGGGCTCGTGCTCCCACTTGAATTTGAATGGATGTATATCGTCTATACGCTCGGTGCAGTCGTTCTCCTCTTCTTCATGAGTACATTCATCAGCCGCCGAAAAATCGATCAAATCCCACTTCAGGAAGTTTTAAAGACGTATCAAGAATAATTCATGCCAAAATAGGGCATAATAAGAGATAGACCAGGTCTCTCCTGAGGAGAGACCTGACTTTTGCAGAAAAGGATGATACACATGAATCGTACACAAGTCATGCTCGCCATTCCCGGAAACTGGTCTTCCGCAGAAGGCGTCAGCGAACAAATCAGTTTACATAGTGAAGGCTACACGATGGCCGGTCTGTTGTTGCTCGAAGATGAGACAGGGAAGGCGTTCACCGTAGAAGTCGTCGAACGTGACCCAGCCCTCGCCGAGGCGATGATTCACGCGAGTTCTGGCGGGTTCACCCCGAAAGTCGCGAAAGGAATCGCTCGTCATACGCATGTCGTCTACTTGATTGTCGACGTCAACGATTTGACAGACGTCGCCGCTGCACGTCGTGCCGCAAACGCCGTCTTAAACGCAGGTGGAGTTGGCGTCATGGTCGAGTCAGCTGGTGTCTCTTACTCGAAAGACGAGTGGCAAGAATCAAAAGAAGAAGACCTCGCACTCGACTATTCGCTTCTCACGGCTATCACAGAAGAAGAGAACGCCTATATGTCATGGGGAATGAAAGCGTTCGGTCATGCAGACGTGGCTGTGCCGATGACACTCGACATTGAAGATGCCATCCACGTAATCCATTCGTTCAACTTCCACCTCATCTCAGGTGGCGCGATGTTCGGCGATGGCGACCATTTCGCCTTTGAAGACGGTCGCGCCTTCACGGTCGAGATGGGAGAAGATGAGCGGACGACGATCGACAACTTGTTGCATAACCCGTTTGGCTTGATTTATCTCGTCCCACAAGCAGCAGAATAAGAAAATGGAGCGCCCCGCGGTGCTCCATTTTTATGTGGTCGTCAGTTTCGCATAGATGGCGAAGAAGATGGCGAGTTCAATCATGATGATTAACGGTGAGACGAGGACGAATAGATGGAGGCCGGTGAACACGAGAATGAGCGCGACGAAAAACACGAAATAGCCCCAGTGCAACCGGCTTTCCGGGAAGCGATGATTGTGAAACACGAGCGTCGTCGACAAAAAGTAGACGAGAACGGCACCGAACGTCACCATCACTTCAAAGCGCTCATCCAACTCCCCGAGATACATCAGTTTCATCATGCTCGCCAGAACGCTGAGTGACATCCAAATGAACAGATGACCGTACAAAATGATTTGACCGGTCCCGACCGCGTCTTTGTCCACTTTCTTTTCGATGTTGTCAAAGTATTGCCACCAAATGGCGATGAGCACGATGAATGCTAAAATCGAAAAGCTGATAGACCGAATATCCCCGTCTTGCGGCTCGAGCACCGCCAAGATACTGATAATGGATTCCCCTAAGACGATGATGGTCAAAAGACCAAAGCGTTCGAGCAAATATCCTAAGTTTATGGGCGTCATGGCCAAGCGTTTCCGACCGATGATCGGTACAATCAAATCGATGATGATCCCGAGATACAGCACGACGTAGCGCAAGCTTCCATCAAAAAAGATGGACAACGACGAGACGCCGATTCCAATCCAAAAATAGGTGCCTAAAAAGCGTGCCGCCGGGTCTTGAATACGTCGATTTACCATCGTATACTGCAAGACCGTCATGACGCGCAAACCTAAGTAGCCAATGAGAAATGAATAGTAGTAGTCATCAAAATCCACGCTCAAGCTCGCCGTCATAATCAATACGAAGATCATCTGTCCAATTACGAACAGACGCTGGTGAATCGCATCCTCGAAAAAGCGGTTGATGAACATCGTCTGCCCCACCCACGCCCACCAAATCGGGATGAACATGAGGACGAACTTCGAGGCATATTCGAACGGGATGACACCATGATGGGTATGAAGAAGGACATGGGTCGCCGTCGCAATCGCAGCGACATAAACCAGGTCATAGAAGAGCTCTAACCACGTGGCTCGTTTTTCTTCCATCTAGCCCACCCCGGTTCAGTTCGCCAACACGTCGTGATACTCGGCATGTCGGTCGAACTGATTTTTCGTAAAGGGACAGAGTGGGATAATCGTCTTTCCTTCTTCCCGAGCATATTCGACCACGGCGACAACAAGTTTCTCTCCGATTCCCTGTCCTCGAAGTTCATCACTGACATACGTATGATCGACAATCAGTTTGTCCGCCCCCGTCGGCACGTAGTGCAGTTCTGCCGATGGCTTCGCCTCGTCCCCGACGTAAAACGTATTTTCCTTCTGTTTAATTTCCATTTACTCACCACTCTCCTCTTCTAGTTTTAGCGGGATAAAGAAATGGTCACGCATCGTCCAATCCATCTCGTCCATCAAGATGTCAAACGATGTAGACAAAAACGCTTGGACTTCCCCACTCGTTCCTTCATCAAGCGGCAAGAAAAATTCACTCTTCTCCGCGTCATAATAAGCCGCTTCCGGCTTGAGCGTCTCGGTCGGTAGCGGTCTGAACAGGAACGGATAAGGCAAGACAAAATAGCTCGGTCGTTCCGTCACATCATCCCCAAGCCAAAATCCGAATTCAATCAACTGTTCATCGAAGGCGACGCGCTCGATCACTTTGTCTTCCGGAAACGGATGCTCGATCGGATAGATGACGAGCGAGGACACGTCGAACGTCCCCCAAAAGAGTGCCGGTTTGATTTTCCGGCATCGTAGCTTCGATAGGTACGTCAGCTGTTCGTGCGCCGCCCGTTGAAACAGCCTTAATCCTTGCCGGGCATACGCCGCATCATAAGCGAGCGGTGTCTCGTCCGTATCGAGAAGTCCTTGGAAGGTCATCTCCTGTGGTTTCGGGTTGATGCGTATGTCGACCCCATGCGTCCGCAGTCGATTGAATAAGTCGTCATGATAGGACTTGATTGTCTTCCCCGCTTCAATCGGGATGGCGTCTGTCTGATCTTCGACATGAACGACAAGGCAAGAACTTAGTAGATCCACATCAAGCTGGAGTGCCCGTTCCCCTTCAAACAACAGCCCTGTCGTGAACCCATTAACCGTGAGCGGTAGCGAGACATGCCCCCATTGCGGCTCAGGTGGGGCCAGTTGGAGTCTAATCTTCCCTAGTAGTTGGGAAATCAAATGCAAGGTCAACTTTGTATCATGCCAGTCCGAATGTAGTGGAATCTGCATCATCCATCATCCTCTCATCCTTTACACGCGCCACTATGGTCGCAAATCGGTCGCTTCCCGGATTGTCCACACCCGCAGAGCGTGGCCCGATACGTGGAGATGACCTCATCCCCTTGCTCGATTTGAAGGTCGCCACGCACCTCGATTTGTTGCCAGTCGTTTAATTTAACAGACGTCGGGACGTCCGGTTCCTCCGCATCTCCACCATCCTTCCGAACGAACTGCAGCGCACCGCTCGGGCAGCGTTCAATCACCGTCGCGACATCAGGAGCCTCGGCCCCATCCGGTAAGATCCACGGCTTCCGTTTCGTATCGAACACTTCCGGCAATCCCCGTACGCATTCCGCCGCATGGACGCAGAGCGACACATCATAGTACACATCAATCGATTCTCCCACGTATTGTTTGCCTCGCATCAAATCACCCCTTATGTGTTTGCGGGTATTTACCCGTTACACTATGAAAAAAACCCATCATCCCATGACAGGATGATGGGTCATATTCACGCTTGTCTCATTTCTTGCATGCGTTCGAGTTGATGCGTCAGTTCGCCGATCGGCACGAATCGTGCCCGGCGGAGCATTTCTTTCCCGTTGATGAAAAAGAGGACGACCGGCACGGTAAAGATGGAGAAGGCGCCTGCGACTTCCGGCACTTCATCCGAGTCTACCGCGACCGCCTCAATTTCTGGGAACTGAAGGAGCATCTCTTCAATCTGAGGTTTCAGCGCATGACAGACACTGCATCCCGGATGTGACACGTAGACGAGCAGCTGTTCCGTGCTCGCAATCCGTTCATTCAATCCAGTCAAGGTTGTCATTGCTTCCATCTTGCATTCCTCCTACTTGATTAAGAGTTGAGCCACAAGACACCGACCGTCTCAAATCCGGCATGTACCGCAATCGAGGGACAGAATCGAGTCCGTACGACTTCAAGATCTGGTAATTTCGACTCGATGAGTGCGACGAGGTCATCTTGCATGTTCGGTGCGAGTGCCGTCTGAACGAACACCCGATTGTCCTTCACACCGTTTTCCGCGTGACGACGTTCGAGTTCACCGACCATCTCCGCATAAGCCTTCTTCAATGAACGGGCCTTTTTGAACGGGATGACTTTCCCCGTCTCATCGAGGGTGATGATCGGCTTGATGTTCAAGATGTTCGCAAGGAACATCTCACCGGAAGAAACACGACCGCCTCGGCGCATCGTCTCCATGTTTCCGATGATCATGAAGAAGTTCTTCTTATCACGCCATGCTTCGAGAAGGGCGACGATTTCCTCCACTGACTTGCCTTCAGCTTCAGCGGCCTTGCCGATTCGGACGAGTTCTTGTTGCGCCTCGAGTGCGGCATGCGAGTCGATGGTATAAACGGTAAAGTCAGCCGCTTCGGCAGCTGCTTTCGAATTTTTCGCCGTACTGCTCAATCCATTCGAGCAATGGACGGCGATGGCACAATCATATCCCTCTTCTTTCAAGCGTTCGTAGCGGGCGATGAAATCTCCGAAGATCGGTTGTGACGTCTTCGCTTCTTTCTTTTGGTCAATCATATACCGATGTAGGTCTTCGAGCGAGAGTTTGGTTTCACTATAGCCGTTCCCGTCCACGATCAATTGAATCGGAACGATATCGACACCGAGACTTGCTGCCTCTTCTTGAGAGAAGTTGGCCATACTGTCGGTAATCCATGCGATTTTTGTCATAACTAAAAAGCCTCCAATAGTCGTTCATTTTTGTCCAATCCCATTATACCTTATTTCCCGCCGCTATTCCTACTCGACCGAACGGGACGAAAAAACAGAGCGACACACGGTCGCCCTGCTCCTCTTCATTTGGTCGAGATCAATTTTGTATGGGCGAACTCATCATGCGGCAACTCGAGGTCTTTATTCGACTTCATCTGTTGAAGTGCACGGATGAGCGGAATCCCAAGCGTCGCCGGGTAGACGACGTCTTTATAGAGTGTCCGCTTGATGACTTGCTCCAATGAAAGCGGGCGTCCATCCGCACTCACGACCTTAATTCCGACGACACGGTCTCCTATCGTCTGACCGTTTCGATACAACATACAATAGACTTCTCCGGCCATCGTCACAACGGTCGGTAAGTAATACCGTTTCACTTCTTTGTCTGGCCAAATCTTCTTACGGACTGCCTTTTCAATCAGTTTTGCCGGTGTCTGAAAGACGAGTTGGTCGATTTGACCAGCGACGGCTCGTTTCCAAAGTGGGACTGCCACAGCAATCATCCTTTCTCTCGGTTCTAGCCTTTCAATTCCTCTTTTACCGGCTGACGAAACCCTGAGAACGGACATCCACTTCGAGCAAACAGGTTCGGTGTCTTGATCTGATTGTCGTAATGCTCGTGAAAAACGTGCGTCGTCGCAGGAGAGAGAGGCGGGATGAGCCAACTCCATTGCCCGGTGACGTCACGCCCCGCGTCCCGTTCGTTTTTTTCGAACCGCTTGAACTGTTTGGCAGCCGTATGGTGGTCGACAATGGTCACACCTTCCCGCTCGAACGATTGCAGGACGGCGATGTTCAATTCGACGAGTGCCCGGTCGCGCCAAAGCGACCGCTCTTTCGTCGTATCGAGCCCGAGTGACCGTCCGACGAGCGGCAACAAATCATAACGGTCCGTATCGGCCAAATTCCTTGCCCCGATTTCCGTCTCCATATACCAGCCGTTAAACGGGACCGAGGTAAACCGTAGACCTCCGATCTCTAGTTCCATATCCGCAATCGCTGGGACTGCGTGCCATTTGATGGTCCGTCCGTCAAACAAGTCCACATCCTCGTGCCGAATGTCCACCTCAAGCACGGCCTCACTCGGCAACTCAAACAAGCGGACGTCTCGCCCGTCCGTGATCATGAGCGGGAGGATATCGAACGGCGTGCCGGCTCCGACCCATCCGAGTTCTTTCGCTCGTTTCGTCATCGTGACGGACATCGGGTCTCCGATGATTCCGTCAGGTGTCTCATATCCCGCGTACCGAATCAATTGTGTGTTCAATAGTTTGAACTCGTTCGGAAGGACCGTCATCGTCGAACGGATTTTTCCGCCGTTCGTGGCGAACCGAAGGTGGTCGACAAGATAGGTGTAGACAGCCTCAAACGTATCGGCGTCCCGTGCGTCAATCACATGGAGTGTCTGCCAAAACAAGCGGCCGATGCAACGATTCGAATTCCGCCACGCCACCTTGGCACCCTCACACAACTCTTCCGTCGTCAATGAATAGGTGCCCGTGCGCTCAATTTCATCTTTGATTTCTCGGAGGCGTTCGGAAGGGTCGTCATGCCATTGCCGCATCCAGTCGCTCGCTTGTTCATACAGATTCATATCTAAGGTCTCCTCACTCGATTCTCTCTTTCTCCATCTTAGAGAAAAGGAGACCCCTGTTTCAACTATCTATTCTCACAGAAGACAAGTCGGATACTCAAGACCGCTCTGGCTGATGGACGAGTTCGATGTAGTCGGTGACTTCTTCGTTTTCGCTCACTTCCTGCTCGAGGGTGGTCATTTGCGCCTCGATGGTCGGACTTGATTCGTAGTCGGCGGCATATTGATACAGCCCATTCGTCACTTCAGTCATTCGACGTAAGCGCACAGGCAAGTCTGTACCGGATGCAAAACGAATGATGAACGTGACGTCTCCTTCTAACGGGAGGCGCAGGGCAGCATAAAAATGCAACGTTTGATCCGTTCTTGACGTCAGTACAATCGAAGAGAGCCCAACCGAAACTGGCTGTTGCCGAATCGTCGTAATCGTGATACCTGCTTGGATGTAACGATTTTCGGACGCCTCATGAGCATCGAACGGATCGGGAATCAGTTTCCCCGTCTCCATCATCTGCAAGAAGGCATTCTCTCGGACCGGCGGACTGAATAGATATCCTTGAATCGTCTTGCAACCGAGCTGTCGCAACAAGAGCAAGTCCTCCATTTGTTCAATCCCTTCAACCACGACACCTAACCCGAATTCTTTCGCCAAGACTACGAGACTATGAATGATGGCCCGCGCTTGTTTGTTCTCTGATACTCCATGACCAAAAATCCGGTCAATTTTGATGGTATTCACTTGAAACTGTTGCAGATAGGCAAGCGACGAGTAGCCTTTTCCGAAATCATCAAGCGCAAGTTGAATCCCGAGCGCCCGCAACGAAGAAAAGACATTCATGATGTGATGCGACGCATCGAGCTGTGACGTCTCGGCCACTTCAATCTCAATCCAGTGCAACGGTACATCGTGACGTTCACTCGCTGATTCGAATGTGTTGAATAATTGCTCATGATACAAGTATTTCGGAGAGACGTTCAACGAGATTGGAATCTTATTCGGGAGCGTCGCTAAAAAGCGAAACACCTCTTCAATCAGATAGTCCGTCAATCGGATGAACAGATTGCTCTCTTCTGCGAGCGGGATGAAGTCTAGCGGGGAAACGACACCCCACGTCGGATGTTCCCAACGCATCAACGCTTCCGCTCCTATGATATCACCTGTCCAGGCGTTCACTTTCGGTTGATACAACAAATAAAACTCATTCCGGTCAATGGCGCTCGGCAAGTCACGTAGCAACTCGAATCGCTTCAATTCATCGAGATTCATGTGTGAAGCGTACAAGGAAATCGCTGCCGCTCCCGACTTCCCGGCCCTGCCCATCGCCATATAACTTCGACGAATGAGTGTCGTCTCGTCTTCCGCATCATTCGGATAGCGACTGACGCCAATCTGCATGTTCGGATAAACGGTATATGGTTCAAGTTGGAAACAGTGCTTCGATAACGTCGCGAGCCGTTCCCCGATTCGAATCAACCACTCCTCTTCATGATGTCCCGGCATGACGACAAGGAATGTATCTCCGTCCAAATGACCGACAATCGCCTCGTCCGGCACCATTCGTTTCAATTGATTTGCCGTCTGGATACGCCATTCATCTCCATATTCGTATCCAAACGTCCGATTGATATCACCGATTCGATTAAAGGTCACTGTGAACAATACGAACGCCATATCCGTTTGAATCAATCGCGTGATTGACTGGAACATCGTCTCGCGATTCGGGATGTTCGTCATCGGATCAAACTCGCTCAGTCGAAGCACCTCGGCTTGCTGTCCTCTCACTTCGGTCATATCACGAATCAACGCTTGAAACCCACGTACCCGACCCGTTTCATCGAACAAATGCTGTCGGTACTCTTGAATCCATTTTTGCTTCTTTCCGACAAAAATCCGATACTCGAGATTCACAGGTGTCGTATGACGTGTCTGCTCATTCGCCTGATTGACTTTCGCTAAGTCGTCCTGATTGATGACAACTTTCCAGTAATTCGGGTGTGCGTTGAATTGTTTCACCGTATACCCGAAGATGGCCTGAAACTGCCCTGTCGCGAACTCAATCTGACTCGTATCATAACTATAATCACAGATGGCCGTATCGGATGCTTCGCAAACGCGACGCAATAGCTCATCTTTATCAGTCAATTCGTTCTCGATGCGCTGCTGATCTTTCGTTGAAAAGATGACGTATGTGATGACGTTACGGTCGACAGAGAGCGCCCCCCGCACAGTCACCGGCAAATCTTCAGACGTCAACTGATGACGCAATCGAATCTCCATCGCGAAGTCTGCCCCATCATCGGCTGTTCGCAACGTCTGAATCACTTGAGTCAACCGTTCCCAATCATCGGGATGAACCGTTTCCCGGATTTCTTCCACCTGCATCTCGTTCAATCGCCGCCTTGAAATACCGAGAAAAGACGAGACTTGAGAAGAGAAAGAGAATGACCTATCCGCGAGATGTATTTCGATGACCATGAGACCAGGCACCTGTTCGAGTAACTCCCGTCCCACTTTCATAATGGCGTAACGGTTTTGCGTGTCCCATTCGGCGCTCATGTCCTTGACGATACCGTATACGCCTTGAATGAGTTGTTCTTTATAAAGCGGGGTGCATGTTACTACGAGCTTTCGCTGTTGCCCCGCATATGCTTTGACTAGTTCAAAATGAACCGTCTCCCCGGCTAACGCCCGTTCGTGATA
This sequence comes from Exiguobacterium sp. 8H, assembly GCF_902506255.1. Classification (GTDB taxonomy): domain Bacteria; phylum Bacillota; class Bacilli; order Exiguobacteriales; family Exiguobacteriaceae; genus Exiguobacterium; species Exiguobacterium profundum. The sequence goes on from NZ_LR733429.1 coordinate 1,524,324, forward strand.
TGGAGCAAACTCTTCCGTATCTGCTGGTGATAGCGCGAAGTCGTCGAATAAAAGTCCCATCTTTTCATTCGAATCGATTAGTCGACCATTTGTATCGAGCACGTAAATGGCATCCGGATACTGTTCAATCAAGAGCGAATCCACATGGAACGGGAGAATCGGTCCAGCTGACAGCATATCCGTGACATCACCATTGACGCGATGAATCCACTTTTTGAAAATCGCCATACAAGCTCTCCTTTCGAAAGAGATGGAAGTTTCAAACGTAAATTCTCGTGTTCATACAAAATAACTAGTTTGTAAAGCATTAATTACCAATTACCCATAATTGTTCCATTAGAAAACCCCACTCGTTTCAAAGTGGGGTCAATGATTAGTTGCGTTCGAGGACGAACGTCTTGTATGCAGGCACGTTTACTTTTCCAGTTGCGCGCTTGATTGTCTTCGTTCCGGCACGGTCGCCATCGACAATTACGTTCCAGCTCCCTTTAGGAAGGGTGACTTGGACATTTGTCGGGTTGGCGTTATGCGTGATGAACAAGTCGTTCTTTTGACCCGGTGCATCTTCGTCAATCGTGTATGTGATGACATTCGCTTCCGCTTTGTGGAATGTCAAGAATCGTTTCACATCGCTCGCTTTTGTCATCCGAAGACCTGGGTTGGCTTTACGCATCTCAATCAAGCCTTTCATGTATTGAACGTCCGCCTTGCGGTCGGCCGCCCGTTTCCAATCGAGCTGGTTGATTGAGTCTGGTGATTTGTAGGAGTTGTGGTCGCCTTCCTTCGTGCGCATGAACTCTTGTCCAGCGTGGAGGAATGTCGTCCCTTGACTCGTCAAAATGATGCTTGAAGCGAGTCGGTGCATCTTCGTCTTGTCCATTTCTGATGCGGTTGGGTTCGTCAACTCCAGCTTATCCCATAACGTGTGGTTGTCATGGGCTTCAACGTACGTGATGGCTTGCGTCGGCTCTTTCGTGAATCCTTTAATCGTGTCGCTATAAGCGATCTCACCGACGATTCCCGTCTTCACGCGATTTTCCATGCCCTCTTTTCCGTTGACGAATCCTTTGTCCTCATCGAAGAAGACGCTGCCTTTCAAGCCGTCACGGATGTTGTCATTGAAGTGGGCGATGCCCGGCATGTCGTAGGCGTTCTTTTGATTTGCTTTTAATTCAGCATCGAGCGGCGTACCAAGGTCCCATCCTTCTCCGAAGACGAGAATCGACTTGTCGACTCGATTCAACTCCGAACGAACCTTGTTCATCGTGTCGACGTCATGGATTCCCATCAAGTCGAAACGGAATCCGTCCCAATGGTACTCTTTTGCCCAATAGACGACCGAGTCGACGATCAGCTTTTGCATCATCGCCCGTTCGGAAGCCGTATCGTTTCCGACACCTGTTCCGTTGGCAAAGTCACCACCCGCTGTGTAGCGGTAGTAGTAACCCGGTACGATTTTGTGCAAGTTCGATGCCTGTGCATCGAACATGTGGTTGTATACGACGTCCATGACGGCACGTAAATTGTTGTCATGCAATCCTTGAATCATCTGTTTCATTTCCATGATGCGTACTTTCGCATCGTAAGGATTCGTTGAATACGACCCTTCTGGTGCATTGTAGTTTTTCGGGTCATATCCCCAGTTGTACGTCGCCATCGGATTCGTCTCATCGACGGAGGCCGTGTTGAAGTCATAGACCGGAATGAACTGAACGTGTGTCACGCCGAGATCTTTGACGTGATCGAGCCCTGTCTTCGTTGCCGTTTTCTTTCCGTCAACGAGAAGACGCGTTCCTGGTTCGATGACACCGAGATACTTTCCTTTGTTTTGGATGCCTGAGTCGTATTTGTCCGTCTTCACATCAAAGATGGAGAAATCACGGACATGCGTCTCATAGATGATCGCGTCCGTCGATTGTTTCAACTTCGGTTTCATCGAATTCCAACGTTTTGGATCTGTCTCTTTCAAATCGACGATGACACCTTGGTCACCGTTCACGCCGACAGCCGTCGCATACGGATCGACCGCACGGACCTTCCCTGTCGCATGGGTCACTTGGTACGTATAACCGATGCCGTCCAGGTCACCACGAACTTCCGTTACCCACGTGCCGCGCTCACCGCGCTTCATTTGAATCACTTTCTTCATATCTTTGTCGTTCGTCGGTCGGTTCGTCGGCATGTTCCACAGTTCGAGCTCGACTTGTTGAGCCGTCGGTGCCCAGAGGACAAACTTCGTTTTCGACTTTTGGTACGTGACACCGAGTTTACCGTCGTATGCATATTTCGCATCGAATTCTTTCGAACGAAGAACTTTGCCGGCCTGGAGCGTCTGTTCTCCGAACTCCGGGTGCGAGGCTTTGATGACTTTCGCTAAATCGATGTCTGCTTTGAATTGAATCGTCACCGACTTGTCGCTAGCTTTTTCAATCGATTCCACCGTTGCCCCGTCTACGCTCAATTCATCGATGAACGCATCCGTGATGACGCGATTCGTTGTGAGTGTTGCTTGACGGAACGTGTCCGCCGAGAACGAGACAAGTTTTGGAGAGCGATCGATTTGTGGCTCTGAATAGTAGATTGTCGAATCTCCTTCAACGAGCCAAACCTCTTTCGCAGTCCCGAGAACGAATCGGTCTTCCCCATCCTTCTCCGTCCATTCTCCTTTTTTCGTGATCAAGCCCATGAGTTTCTTCGATTCCGGGTTGGCGAGTTTCACGTTCGCGACGGCACCGAAATCATCAGCCTCATCGAAGGCGATGCTCTGCCCGTCCCCACCGTCCGGCCAAGCCCAAAGACCCCAGTCCGTATATGTATTGTCGTAACGGAAATAATGAACTTTCATATCGATTTCCGTCGAAGCCGTCTCCCCGTCCGGGTTTGACGTATAGATGGTCGGATCGCCTGACTTGATCCACACTTCGGCGACGCCATCTTGAATCATATCGCTTGTGATGAAGCGGTCGTTCTCAGAACCTTTATCTTTGTCCCAATTATCCGTGCGGACGATGAGACCGATTTTTTCAGGTGAATCGACTGGGAATTCGTAAGCCGCCACCTTTCCGAATGCATCTTCCCCGTTGAATGTGAAACCTTTGTTCGGGAAGTAATCTGGGCCGTTCGCCCAAAGCCATAAGTTCCAATCCTTTTCGTTATCCGGCGCCTCTTGATAATGGACGACGACAAGCGTCGACTTCCCTTTATCTAAAGCGGACGTCGGCATCGGAAACATTGACAGAATCAGTGCAAACGTTAGCACAACTGCCCATACGGGTTTCCATTGCTTTTTGACCATGAGGGTCCCTCCTTGTAGCACTATTTTGAGAAAACGCTTACACAGAAATTGTAAACGGTTTCTTTTAGTGAAGCAATGTTATTTTAGTAAAGTAGAGCACTAAACACCTTTCCTCCACAAAAAGGATTGCTTTCCGAGAGTTCAACCTGTATATAGAATTTAAGGAGGAAAAACTTAATTGCTATCACTTACAAACTTGATTAATAACCTAATTGCCAACGCGAGCCTTTTGCTCGTTGGTCTATATCTGATCTCACGTTTTACCAAGCTCGGTTTCACAAATAAATTACCTATTCGGCGTCAGATGACCATCTCCATCCTCCTAGCAGGACTCTCTATGATCATCACGCTTCATGGTGTACTTTGGAACGCTCAAGCGGACTTTCAGTATGGATTTGTCCCACTCATCATTTCTGCTTTGTACTTTGGGATATCTGGTCTGCGTATCACGTATGTGACGAGTATTATCCTACTTCCGTTTATCGTTCCCGGAGAAATGCTACTTCTGATCACACTCCTAGATTATTCCGTAGCAGCTGGAACAGCATTTCTGTTCTTACGAATGCGCGAACGGATCCAGCCGACACAAGATATTCGAATCGTAAATATGATTAGTCTTACGTTCATTGCACTCTTCTCTATTCTCAACATGACGAACTATAAGGAGCCAAGTGCATATTTTATGACACTCATCTGGTTTTTATTCATCGGTTACGCGGCAGGCTTCTTTTTGCATATCGTGTATGGTGGCATACGAAAAATCGAACGCTCTGAACGTCTTATCACAAAATATAAAGAAGCGGCTTATACGGATACATTAACGGGGTTAGGTAATAGAAGACAGTTTGATGAGGAAATGAAACGCGTCGATGAAGAAGTGTTCACGTCGCCGAACGAGATTGCGTTGTTGTTAATCGATATCGATCACTTCAAATCAGTTAATGATACGTATGGACACGATGCGGGTGATGCAATTTTAGTCGAGCTCGGTCAGCGTCTCTCTGGAATCGCGCGAGCAGATGACATGGTCTGCCGAAACGGTGGAGAAGAGTTCTCTGTTTTACTTGCCGACTGCAACCTTTCGCAAGCCATGTCGATTGCGAATCGCTATTTGACCGAAGTCTCGAAACAACCGTTTCAATTACCTGACAGTTCGACGCTTGAGGTCACCATTTCAATCGGAGTATCGAGCACTTCTGAACGAAAGGTCGTCACGTCCGCTCAACTAATCAAAAAGGCAGACATCGGTCTTTACGTCGCCAAACGGAAAGGGCGAAATCAAATCGGCAAATGGAGTCAACAGAAAGCAAACTGACCTCTCACATTTGTGAGAGGTTTTTCAAAGTTTATTCCATTCATCGAGCGACTCCAAGTAACGAAGATAGCTCATCTTGATTTCTTCATCCGTCAAATCCGCTGGTAAGAGTGGCCGTGGGACGAGACCTGTGAACTTGGCACCTCCGACATGCGCAAAAATATAAGAGGCGACTTGCTCAGACATATACCTCGTCAAAAAACCGGTCACATACTTCCCGTCTTTGCTCTCGAAGACGATGTCGAGTCGTCGTCCTTCCTGTTCATCGATGATCAACTGGTTGTAAAGTCGATGTGCCTCGTCTTTGTACTTGTATCTCATCCCGCGTCTCGCATTATCATCAATCTCCCACTGATGGTCTTGTCGCTCTTTCGTCGTGAAGATTTTCTCGAGCGTTCTTGGGTCATCAATCGTTAAGCAACAAAAGATATGTTCATAGGACAGTTGATCGTCGTTCACCAAGTCCATGATGTCCGTCTTCGGGATGATCCTTGCCTTGTAGCGCACCATGACACGACGGACGACTTCTTCTTTGTCAAAAATGAGCCACTGCTTCCGTCGCTCAAATTTCTCATGTAACATCTTATAATCCATCCGCTTCACCTCACGTACAGCATATCAAAAGACGACGTCCGGCAGTTGCGGACGTCGTCTTGCTTAGTTCCCGTATTTTTTGAACAACTGATAATTCTTATTTCCACCTGACAAGTTGTACACATCGGTGAATCCGAGGTTACGGAGCACGTTCTGTGCCGCGTTGCCCGTCACGCCTCCGTTACAGTAAACGACGGTCGGTTTGTCCTTGTCCATGTCTTTCGCCGCTTCCCGAAGGTTACCGAGTGGGACGTTGACCGCACAATCGACACACGCCTTCTCGAACTGTGCTGCTTTCCGCGTATCGATGATTTGCATGTCTTCCCCGGCATCGATTCGTGCCTGAAGTTCGGCCGGCGTGATGAGTCGAGCCGCCTTGTCGATACTGTTCGAAAGCACCATCCCCGTATACATGACCGGGTCTTTCGTCGTCGAGAACGGTGGTGCGTAGGCGAGGTCGAGATGGAACAAGTCGTCCACTTTCGCCTTAAGGGTGATGGCCGTGACGAAGACGTCGATTCGTTTGTCGACTCCTTCAAATCCAACGATTTGGACGCCGAGCAGTTGACGCGTCGCACGGTCGGCGACCGCTTTAATCGTCATATCTTTTCCACTCATATAGGCAGGCTTATCCGGTTTCGTGTTATGAAGTACCTCGATATCGTATCCGAGTTCGCGTGCTTCTTTTTCGGCGAGACCCGTCTGTGCGACGGCAAGTCCGAACACTTTGAAGATGCCCGTTCCGAGGATGCCCCGATGTTCGAGGTGACCGCCCGTGATGACGTCCCCGGCGGTCCGCCCCATCTTGTTCGCTGTCGAACCAAGTGGACGCCAAATCGGTTTCCCTGTCACGATCGAGAAACTCTCCGCGACGTCTCCTGCCGCATAGACGTCTGGGATGTTTGTCTCCATCCGCTCATTGACGGCGATCGCACCCGTTTCACCTAGTTTGACTCCCATGTTCATGGCGAGCTCGACGTTCGGACGGACTCCGACAGACAAGATGACGAGGTCGGTCTCAATCGCCTTCCCACTCTCCGTGACGACCCGTTCGACGTGTCCGTCACCGACAAGTTCTGTCACGGTCTCTCCGAGCATGAGCTCGATTCCGTTCTTCTCGAGGTGTTCCTCAACGCGACACGCCATATCCTTGTCGAGTGGTGGCATCACTTGCGGTACACGTTCGATGATGGTCACGTCCACACCACGAAGCTTCAACTGTTCCGCCATCTCTAGACCGATGAAGCCGGCTCCGATGATTGTCGCATGTTTCGGGTCTGTCGAATCGACGAAGGAGCGTGTCGCCTCCGCATGTTGGATGTTTCGAATCGGGAAGACGTTGTCCGACTTCACCCCTGGAATCGGTGGGATGATGCTCGACGCACCCGTCGCAAGGACGAGGACATCATATGAGTCCGTGAACGTGTCACCCGTCTCTAAGTTTTCAACCGTCACCGTCTTCGTGTCTTTGTCGACTGACGTCACATTATGACGCGTCATCACGTCGATGTTGTAGCGCTTCTTGAAGAAGGCCGCATCGCGCGGTGTCAAATCGTCACGTGACTCGACTTCTCCGCCAACGTAGTAAGGAATCCCACAACCAGAGTACGAGATATCGTAATCTCGATCGTAAATCGTGATTCGTGCGTCTTCGTTGTTCCGACGCGCTTTCGCCGCAACCGATGTCCCTGCAGCGACTGAACCGATGATGACTAGTTTCATATATAATCCACTCCTCAATAAAGTAATAAGCTGATGTATAGGCCGAGCAACGTGATAGCCAATGTCGGAATCGTCAAGATGATCCCGACTTTAAAGTACTGCCCCCATCCGATTTTGAGGCCTTTCGTACGAAGGACGTGGAGCCATAGAAGCGTCGCTAGCGACCCAATCGGGGTAATCTTTGGACCGAGATCGGAACCAATGACGTTCGCATAGATTAACGCTTCCCGAATCTGTCCGGTCGTATGCGTCAAGTCGATGGCGAGCGCATCAATCATGACGGTCGGCATATTGTTCATGACCGATGACAAGATGGCGGCCAAAAAGCCCATCCCGAATGTGGCACTGAAGCTGTTAACCGCGAACCAATCGATAAAGTTCGCCAATACTTGAGTGAGTCCGGCATTTTGTAAACCGTAGACGACAATATACATCCCGAGCGAGAAGAAGACGATGGCCCACGGTGCACCTTTGATGACTTGCATCGTCTGGACCGCTGACGAGCGGTTCGCCATCACGAGGAAGAACAAGGCGATGACACCCGCGACGAGCGAAACGGGGATCTCGACTAAATCACTCGTGAAGTACCCGATGACCAGTAAACCGAGTACAATCCAGGATAAGCGGAACATCGTATGATCTTTAATGACGGACGAAGGTTCAGCCAACTGTGAGGCGTCATACTGTTTCGGGATATCTTTTTTGAAATAAAGGTACAACACGAGCAGACTCCCCGCGACCGCGAACACGTTCACGAACACCATCCGCGCGGCGTACTCGGCGAACCCGATGCCAAAGAAGTCGGCTGAGACAATGTTGACGAGGTTCGAGACGATGAACGGAAGACTCGCCGTATCGGCGATGAATCCGGATGCCATGACGTATGCCAAGACGACCGCGTCCGGCAGTTTGAGTGCGCGGACCATCGCCAAGACAATCGGTGTCAAGATCAGCGCCGCCCCGTCATTTGCAAACAAGGCTGCGACGAGGGCACCGAGTAACGTGATATAAACGAAGAGTTTCACCCCGCCACCTTTGGCGATTCGCGCCATGTGTAACGCGGCCCATTCAAAGAATCCAATCTCATCTAAAATGAGTGAAATGATGATGATTGCGATAAAGGTGAACGTCGCGTTCCAAATGATGCCCCAAACCGTACCGACATCCTCTAAATTGACGACGCCCGAAACGAGAGCGATGACAGCCATCCCCATCGCCGAGTAACCGATGCCGAGGCCTTTCGGTTGCTTGATGATGAGGAAAAGCGTCACAAGAAAAATTAAACTAGCAAACCACTGCACAATGTAATCCTCCAATAATCTCTATTTATTTTTTAGCAACTCGGCTGCAAACCGTGCAACACGAGTGTCATTCCCTCTTCTGTTGATTCAACGTCGAGCGTGACGTTCGCGGACAACGCTGTAGCTTCGTTCGCCACGGCAAACGTAAGGTCGTCGAAGTGCTTCACCTCATCGGTCGCTTCCGGTGTCGCTACGGCCAAACCTAGTGTCGGTCCACAGCAACCGGCCTCCGTGATGATGCGGACCGATTTTGTCTGCTCCTCCTCTAGCGCTGTTTTTAAGTAATCGATGGCTTCATTCGTGATGTTCATTTCACTTCCTCCTTCAATAGTTGGGATAACGCGGAATATCCGACCGGCAAATGTTCTTGCCAGGCGAGCATCGTTGGACGCCGATAGCTGTTCACACGTTCGAGCCATAGGACTTCATTCGCGACTTTCGCGGTCAATAGTTTGCTCGTGACATCGAGTGGCGTGAACGATTGATTAACGACCCAAGCGAACGGTAGAATCTTAGCCCGATTCAAATCTGCTACGAGTCGTTCAGCTTCATATACCGGCGTCGCTTCAGGCAAGGTCGTGATGATGACGTGCGTTTGTTTCGGATCACGTAATTTCGGCAACAAATCTCGGACTGCTTCCGGGACAACGCCAGTCGAGCGTTCGAGTTCGCGATGATAACTCTCGGTCGCATCTAACAGAAGAAGCGTGTGTCCGGTCGGTGCCGTATCGATAACGACGAAACGGTCTTTCGCTTTCGCTACCTGATTCGCAAAGGCACGGAAAACGGCGATTTCTTCGGTGCACGGCGAACGCAGGTCCTCCTCGAGCATCATACGTTGCTCTTCATTCAGGTTCCCTGCTTCCTTGAACACATCCTGTCGATACCTCTCAATTTCAACTTTCGGGTCAATGGCATCGACCGTGAACGTATCTGCAATGTTTGTCCCAATCGTGAAAGCGACATGAGCGGCCGGATCCGTCGTCGTCAAATGAACAGAGTGCCCTCTTTCATGAAGCGCGACCGCAATCAGCGAAGCGAGTGTCGTCTTCCCGACGCCACCTTTCCCCATCGTCATGATGACACTTGGACCGTCCGCCTCAATCTCATCAACGAGTCGATCAAGTGATCCGTAACGACTCGAGTCATAGCATGCATCTGCGACAGCGACCGTCTCTCCGTTCACAAAGCGCCGAAGTGCAGAGACACCAATCAGATTTTCGTAAGCATATGGAAGTTTGAATGCCTCGAGGTCAGTTATGCCTTCAGGAAGTTCACGGAGTGCTTGTTGCTGACGCTCGATGAGCCGCTTCGTGTATCGGTCTGCCCCTTCATCCTGTTGGACAAGACCGTTGATGATGAGCTGCATTCGCTCGATGCCGATGGCGCGAAGTTCGGTCGCGGCACGCTCCGCTTCGATGAGCGTGGATGTTTCGGGACGGGCAACGAGAAGCAGCGTCGTCTCTTTACCATCAGTGAGCGTCTCAACGGCCTTTTTGTACTGCAATTGTTTGTCAGCTAAACCGGCAAGCGGACCAAGGCAAGACGCACCTGTCGTATTCGTCTCCAAAAATTCATCCCATGCACTCGGCAAGGTGAGTAGGCGTAACGTATGACCGGTCGGTGCCGTGTCAAAGATGACGTGATCGTACGTCTCACGGGCTGACACGGACGTCAACAAGTCCGTAAATTGGTCAAATGCCGCAATCTCAACCGTACAGGCACCGGATAATTGTTCTTCCATCGACTGAATGGCCACGTCCGGCAATACACCTCGATAAGGTCCGACCATGCGTTCCATATATTGTTTTGCCGCTTCTTCGGGATCGAAGTTGGAGATGGCAAGCTTTGTTTCCGGAACGAGGCGCGGCGTCTCATCGAGTTCCATCTCAAACACGTCTTGTAAATTACTAGCCGGGTCGGTCGAAACGAGTAAGACACGCTTGCCACGGTCGGCGAGCGTCAGGGCGAGGCTTGACGCTGTCGATGTCTTCCCGACGCCACCTTTCCCGGTCAAGAACACATAACGGGTCGGTTCAATCGTATGAAAATCAAATGTCTTCATGAGCATATCTCCTTATTTCTTCAGTGAGATGCGAACTTTCGGCTTTTCTCCATCTTTCTTGGCAAATGCGTCAACCGGTAGTCCCGTCAACTCCGCAATTTCTTCATCTGTTAAATAGGCACCCCGTTTTACGATTTTTCCATCAACTACTGTGAGCGGGAGCATCTCGAGCCCGTTTGCAATTTCAGCTTGCACCTTGACATTTTCAACGAATCGATTCGGTTCCGATGCCAGGTTATAGCGTGACACATCGAAGCCTCGCTGTTTCAACACGTAGTGAATTGTCGCCACTCGCGTCAGTTCTAGATCGATGGATGGACCACATAATCCTGTTGGACAGCACATTGCCGGTTCAAACACTTCAAGTTTCATCGTTGACTCCTCCTTAAATTGCACATTCGGTGTCACAGTCGCAACTCACATCGATTGTCTCAATCTTGTCGAGCAAATCGACGACAATCCCATAAAAAGGGCTTGTCTCATTCAATCGATAGTGGATCCATTGTTTGTCTCGGCGCTCTAATAACAGTCCAGCCTGACGCAACATCTTCAAATGACGGCTGATTGCCGGCTGTGAGATGTCAAAACAGTCGACGAAACTACATGCGCACTGTTCCCCTGCTTCCATCTGTTTCAGCATGGTCAATCGAGTCGGATCACCGAGCACCTTGAGTACTTTGCTTAATTCTTCTGCAGTGTACATTTCCACTTCCCCTTTCTGTATAACCTAATTGTTATATAACGTATCCGTTATGAAATTACCATACTTTTCAACTTCATTCAATTGTCATTTCAAAAAAAATCCGTTATGATGAAACACGTTGTGAAAACACGTAACGTTGGAACATTTCCTTTCATATAATGTGGCATTTGATCTTCGTGAGACTCGAAGATCAAAGTCAAAATATAAAGAGAGGTGTGTTCTTCTTGGAAAAAATGAATACAATCAAACAAGACTGGCTCGGTAACGTCCGAGCAGACGTCCTTGCGGGGATTGTTGTCGCTCTCGCCCTCATCCCTGAGGCGATCGCGTTCTCACTCATCGCTGGCGTCAACCCGATGGTCGGGCTCTATGCTTCGTTCATCATCGCCATGGTGATTTCAATCGCAGGCGGTCGCCCTGCGATGATTTCGGCTGCGACCGGTGCGATGGCGCTCGTCATCGTCTCACTCGTCGCCGACCATGGTCTTCAATATTTGCTGGCCGCTGGGATTCTAACGGGTGTCATTCAAATCGTACTCGGTTATCTCGGCATCGCCCGCTTAATGAAGTTCATTCCACGCGCCGTCATGGTCGGATTCGTCAATGCGCTTGCCATTCTGATTTTTCAAGCGCAACTATCCAACTTTGAAGGGGAAAGCTGGATCATCTGGGCAATCGTCGCCGCGTCACTCGCCATTATCTTCTTATTTCCGCGAGTCACAAAAGCCATCCCTGCACCACTTGTCGCCATCGTCGTCATGACGATTTTAGCCATCACACTCGGTCTCGAAACGAAAAATATCGGAGACATGGGAACAATCTCAGCAACACTCCCGGAATTTTTATTCCCGAACGTCCCGTTGACGTTTGAAACGTTGTTGATCATTCTTCCTTACTCGATTTCCCTCGCATTCGTCGGATTGATCGAGTCGCTCTTGACGGCACAAATCGTTGACGATATGACAGGAACGGACTCAAACAAAAACCGTGAATCGCGCGGACAAGGGATTGCGAACATCATTGCTGGGTTCTTCGGTGGGATGCCAGGATGTGCGATGATTGGGCAATCGGTCATCAATGTCTCATCGGGTGCTCGTGGACGTCTGTCGACACTTACAGCCGGTCTCGCGCTCTTCATCATGATCATGACAATCAGCGACGTGCTCATGCTGATTCCGGTCGGCGCGCTCGTCGGGGTCATGTTCTTCGTCTCCTATGCGACGTTTGACTGGGGTTCGCTCAAAGCGATGCGTACCGCCCAAAAATCGGATACGGTCGTCATGCTCGTCACCGTACTCGTCACCGTCGTCACACATGATTTGTCACTCGGTGTACTCGCCGGGATTTTGACAGCAGCAATTCTCTTCGCTGCTAAAATCTCAAAAATCGATCTCGAGCGAAAGTTCGATGCCGACAAGGCTCATTACATGGTGAACGGTCAGCTCTTCTTCGCCTCGACATCTGAATTCGTCAATCAGTTCGACGTGACAGAGGATGCTGAAGCCGGTATCCAAACAGTCACCATCGACTTTGCGAACACGCATCTTTGGGACGACTCCGCCATCGGGGCAATCGATAAGGTCATCTTCAAATATCGGGAAGTCGGAATCGAACCGGAACTGCTCAACTTGAACAAAGACTCGGAAAAACTGCTCAACACGCTCGCCCTTCACTTGAAGCAACAAGACGCGAACGCAGGGCACTGATTCATCATTTCCCCGTTTCGCCAAATCACCTATACTAAAAGTAGAACGTGCGAAAGAGGAGGAGTTTTTCATGGGAAAGGTATTTTTAGCGGCAGATGGTTCTGCCCACTCGAAACGTGCGCTAGAAAAAGCGATTCAGCTCGCAAAGGCGTCAAATGCATCGATTGATATCGTGCACGTCATCAGTGCGAAGGAATCGAAAGAAGCGGCCCTCAATTCGACAGGGAAAATCGACTTGGAGACGAAGCGAAAGCAGATGCTCAAGCCACTGTTCGATTTGACGGAAGCAGAAGGCATTGCCTACGAATACATCGAACTTCGTGGGGAGCCGGACGTCGAGCTCGTCAAATATGCGAACCATGAGCCATATGAATACGTTGTCGTCGGATCACGTGGATTGAACACGTTCCAAGAATTCGTGCTCGGTAGCGTGAGTCATAAACTGGCCAAACGAGCTCTCGCTCCTGTCATTATCGTGAAATGATGCATCGTCCCCATCTCCGTCGTGAGATGGGGATTTTTTGTGTCACATACAGGGGACATACCGTTCATGTAGAATGTTTTAAAGACAGCTAATTCAAAAGGAGGTTCTCGCGATGGACATCGCAAATGACCCGAATACACTTTTTCTCATCTTACTACCTGTTTTGATTTTGCAACTCATCCTGCTCGTCGTCGCCTTGATTGACTTGTTCAAACGCGACATGACAAATGGCCCGAAATGGGTATGGCTTCTCGTCATCGTCTTCATCAACATACTCGGCCCAATCGTATACTTCTTATGGGGACGGACTCCGCGATGAAAATCACACATGTAACGAAGCGATTCGGCTCCTTCACGGCGCTCGATGATGTCAGTTTCGAATTACGACCGGGTTGCACGTCCCTCCTTGGAGAAAACGGTGCTGGGAAGACGACGCTTTTGAACTTGCTCGCCCGCGTCACCGAACCGACAAGTGGCGATATGACCGGACACGAACGTATTCGGATTGGCTATTTGCCTCAGCGCCCTGCCCTCTATCCATCGTTGACTCCCGTCGAGACGATTCGGTATGCCGCTGAATTGACGGGGACCAAACACGTCGAGCCGATTCAACTATTGAAACGAGTCGGGCTCGAACCGGTCGACCGGCCGGCAGCGAACTTATCGGGAGGGATGCGACAGCGTCTCGGGATCGCCCAAGCGCTCGTCCATGACCCGGAACTCTTACTGCTCGATGAACCGGTCTCGGCACTCGACCCACGCGGTCGACGAGAAGTACTCGATCTATTAAGTGACTTGAAACGAGAGCGAATGATCCTGTACTCGACGCACGTCCTGCCGGATGCCGAAGAGGCAAGTGACTGGGTGCTCCTGCTTCGACAAGGCAAATTGCTCATGGAAGGAACCGTGACCGACCTGCTCGGTTCGAAGTCGACCATTGAGCTACGTCTCTTTGACGATGGGACGACCGATGCAGACTGGACGCAGTTAGAAGGCGTGACCCGAACAACCAAACGTGGTTCGACGTGGACGTTTGAGTCAACGGACCGGAATCTCGCCGAACGGGCGATTTTGCGGCGCATCCTGGAACGGAACCTCATCATCCAATCACTACACGTCGGGCACCCGTCACTCGAATCTTTATTCTTGGAGGTGAACGCCTGATGCGTACCGCAATCTTTAAACAGGAATGGCGAGAGTCATGGTCGAACAAACGACTCATTTGGATTCCAATCGTGCTCATGCTCCTTGCCTCGATGCAACCGCTCACGCTCTATTTCTTACCAGATATCCTCGCTTCCGGTGGCAACTTACCGGACGGCGCCGTAATTGATCTCCCGACACCGACACCAGAAGAAGTGTTGATTTCAGTCAGTGAACAGCTTCGCCAAATCGGTCTTCTCGTCGTCTTGTTGTCGGCGATGCATACATTCAGTCATGAGCGAACGAACGGAACGCTCGCTTGGCTCAAGTCGTTACAAATCCCGACGTCTCGCATCGTTATCAGCAAATGGGCACATTATGTCCTCTTGACGGTCGGTGGTCTCGTACTCGCCCAATTAGCGGCCGCTTACTATACGGTCATTCTTTTCGAGGCGTTTGATGTAACCGCATTTCTCATATCCACAGCACTTCTTGTCTTTCATTTTGTCGTTCAGCTCTCCATCTTCATTCTCTTCGCTGCGATGATTGAGAGCGGTGTTGTCGCAGTCGTCTTGACGCTCGGTCTTCATTTCGTCATGTCGCTCCTCATCGGCTGGGTCGACCTCGATTGGATGCCATGGATGCTCGGTCCACTATCGAGTCAGGTGTTCTTGACAGAAGTGAATCTCGTGTGGCCGATTGTGACCGGAACCGTTGTCGTCATCCTATCCCTGTATATGGCGTCGAAACGACTTCGGTTCATGAGTCATACGGCGTAAACGTCTGACCTTACAAATGATTCATTTGCCACAGCTTCATCTTGGATAAATATGGGTATCTCTTCTGTATGCATACAGAGGAGGTCACATGAATGACATGGAAAAGAAGGGTCGGCATCGGTCTGTTAATCGGTGCAGTGTGGACGAGTCCACAGTTCGCGTCCGCTGAGGGTTCATTCCAACAGACGGAGGATGGCATCGTCTATACATCGAGTGACGGGACGGTGTTGACAGGGTGGCAAGTAATCGAGGGTCATACGTACTATCTGAATGAAGATGGTACCCTCCTCACAGGTTGGCAGGAAATCGAAGGTGCTACATATTATTTTGAGACAGACGGTCGACTCATCACGGGTCCCCATGCGGTCGACGGCACGACATACACATTTGACGAGAACGGGAAGCTACTCACCGGATGGCAAGAACGCGATGGTCTCGTCTATTATTACGACGAAACCGGTCAAGCCGTCACCGGCTTCCAGACAATCGAAGGCAAACGATATTACTTCAACGAGGACGGGGTCCGACTCTCGGGATGGCAACAGTTTGGTGACGCCAAACATTATTTCTTCCCAGACGGCACCATTCGTACAGGCATGTACACGATTGACGGCAAGAAATATTATTTGATGGAGCAAGGAAAGATGGCGACCGGATGGCAGACGATCAGCACACGACGCTATTATTTCGGGACTGACGGGGTACGTCGACAAGGTCTCACCCGAATCGGTGAAAAAGTGTATGGATTTCATCCCTACTATGGGTATCGCCTCGAAGGGTTGCATCGGATTAACAATCGTCACTACCTGTTCGGAAAATACGGCGATCGTAAGTATGGCCTTCAACAAATAAATGGTGTGATGTACGGCTTCCATCCGACCTATGGCTACCGACTAGAAGGTGTCTACACATTGAATGCACGCGTCTATTCGTTCGACCCATACGGACGTCGTGAGTACGGATTTCAAACGGTCGATGGGAAGAAGGTCGGATTCCACCCGACTTACGGATACCGCCTGAAAGGGAAATTCCGATTGGATGGAAAGACGTATCACTTCCATTCGACCGGTGTGCCGGAGAAAGGATGGAAATACACGACCCAGTACGAATATTATGATCCGGCCTTGACGAAAAAGACGGATTGGCAAGCCATCGACGGCAAATGGTATTATTTTGATACATACGGAAAGATGTATCAAAACCGTCGTGTCGGAAACGCCTCGTTCGATGCGCGTGGTGCCTATTCTCAGGCACTGTCCATCTATAAGATGAGCGTCCCACTTTATCGTCAGTTCCCGATGGGGTATCCGTCAGGCTGCGAGTTCTTCTCCCTCAAAATGGCACTTGAAGAAAAAGGGCGTGCCGTCAGCGCCTCGACCTTATATAACGAGATGCCAAAGAGTATGTGGAACGCTCGCTATGAGAACCGCTTATATCGGTGGGTCGACCCGAACGTCATGTTCACAGGAGATCCGAAAGGGACGCTCGGAAAATATAAGAACTATGGGATTTATCCAAAAGGCATGATTGAATTCGCCAGTAAGTATCGTCCGGTGAAAGACTTGTCCAATCAAGGGCTCGGCTCGATCGAACGCGAACTGTCGATGGGCAACCCGGTCATCGTCTGGGCGAGTGTCGACTTCAACAAACCATACGGCTACTTCAACTGGTATACCGCTTCGAACAAGAAGTTCACCGGCTACGTTAACTATCATGTCATGTTGGCAACCGGCTATGACAAGTCAAACTTGTATATCAACGACCCATATCGCGGTCGCTTGGTCATCCCTAAGTCAAAAGTGAGCGCCGTCATGAGCGCGACGGGATGGAAAGCGCTCGCGGTCAGATGAGTAAAAAGGAACGTGTCTTTCATCGAAGGACACGTTTTTTATGTCCGACTAGGAGAAAAGTATGAAATTAAGAAATATAAATTCCTATTTTTATGATTAAATATTGAAATTAAATTTCTGAATGGTACACTCCTGTTAAGAAATTGAAGCGCTTACATGAATCGAAGGAGGAGTTTCTGATGAAAAAGTGGATGGGTGGTATGGCTGCGTTGACGATTCTCACGACTTCCATCGTCTGGTTGGATGCCGATGCGAAGTCTGAACCGAAAAAACCAAAGGTCGAACTCGGGGTCGACCGGTTGATGGAAAACCCGGAAATCTTGAAAGGAAAACGGGTCGGACTAATCACGAATCCGACCGGGATCAACGCGGAGAGAACGAGCATCGTCGACCTATTTGACCAGTCCGATGACTTCGAGTTGACGGCATTGTACGGACCAGAGCATGGCGTTCGGGGAGATGCCCAAGCCGGATCGACGGTCAGTTCCTACATCGATGACGTGACGGGGTTGCCTGTATATAGCCTATATGGTGCCACGAAGAAACCGACTCCTGAGATGCTACAAGATGTCGACGTGCTCGTCTTTGACATCCAAGACGTCGGGACACGCTACTATACGTATATCTATACGATGGCGTATGCGATGGAAGCCGCTGCCGAGAACGGGATTCCGTTTGTCGTCCTCGACCGTCCGAACCCGCAAGGCGGGCTTCGCGTTGACGGTCCGGTGCTCGACCCGGATTACTCCAGTTTCATCGGTCTCTATCCGATTCCACTAAAGCATGGGATGACCGTCGGTGAACTCGCGCGACTGTTCAACACCGAGTATCAGATTCAAGCCGACCTTGAAGTCGTAAAAATGAAAGGTTGGAAGCGTTCGATGATGTATGAGGACACGGGACTCCCGTTCGTCATGCCGTCCCCGAACATGCCGACGACCGACACGGTCAATGTTTACCCTGCGACCGGATTGTTTGAAGGAACGAACTTATCCGAGGGGCGCGGGACGACGAAACCGTTTCAGCTGATCGGCGCGCCGTATATAAAAGCGCATGAATATGCGAATGAGCTGAACGGGCTCGACTTGCCAGGTGTCGCTTTCCGGGCTGCCTCGTTCACGCCGACGTTCTCAAAACACGCGGGCAAACTGACGCACGGGGTTGAGGTCTATGTCACTGATCCAGCTCGATTCGAATCGACAAGAACTGGGATTGCGATGATTCAAATGGCTCACAGCATGTATCCGGACGACTTCGAGTTTTTAGCGAATGACTTCATCACGAAATTGACAGGAAACGCCTACGTGAAAGATATGATTCTCGAAGGAGCTCCGCTTGAAGACATCCTGACGAAAATCGAGGACGAGCGGGACGCGTTTCTCCCAATTCGGAAAGAGTATTTACTGTATAAATGAAGCAAGGATGGGCTCACGAAGAGTCCATCCTTTTTGTAATGAAATGGTAAAACCAAAAATCACCCAAACGATATAGAATATAGGGAGTCCCACAAAAGGAGTCGATTCCATTGAAGAAGCATCTCTCTCTACTACTCACCATCATTCTGACACTCGGTGTGATCGGGTCGCCCTTCTCTATCAACCGCGTCCAAGCATATTATGAGACGTCGATCAACACGACCGGTTACGTGACCAACATCAGTCAACTCAACGTCCGACAGTCGCCTTCTTTGAGCGCGAAACGACTTGCACTCATTCCGCGAGACGGTTCGATGCGTGTCCGGACATCGTTCCAATTGGACGGTGTGCGCTGGTATAAGATTCAATGGGGCAGCGGCTACGCTTATCTGCCCGCCAAGTATGTCCGCTTGTCCACTGCTGAGGTGAAATTTACGAAACCGACGTACGTCAAACCGTCGAGCGTTTATTTAAAATCACGTCCGCTCACGACCTCTTCGAACGTCAAGTTCGTCCGGCAGGGTACAGAACTTGAGACCGTGTCATATCGCTATACCGGCACATCACGATGGTACAAGGTGCGCTACGGTTCATACACTGGGTACATCCTCGCCAATCATGTCAGTTTCACGTCGCCCGTCAACGTGTTGACTGAGACAAACAAAGAACGGAAGGCTGCCGGTCTCTCTCTTCTCGCCGCTTCGAGTGAGGCGAACCGTGTCGCCCAAGTCCGCGCCGATGAGATGGCGCGTACGGGTCAATTCTCGCACACGCTCAAGGAGAACGGTACACCCGGGGACACGTTAGACGCTTACGGCGTCTCGTATCGGGGCTGGGGGGAGAACATCTATAAAGGATCGAGCGACCCAGTCCGGGCGGTCGATGCATGGATGAACAGCAGCGGTCATCGCGCGAATATCTTGAATGCGAATTATACGCACCTCGGGATTGGCAAAGCGACCGATGCCCAAGGGTCGACCATCCATGTTCAAATCTTTTTGACGAAATAACCGCTGAAGGACAGTCACGTCGTGGCTGTCTTTTTTTCGCCAATTAAAAAAGCGGATTCG
Organism: Exiguobacterium sp. 8H; assembly: GCF_902506255.1. GTDB lineage: Bacteria > Bacillota > Bacilli > Exiguobacteriales > Exiguobacteriaceae > Exiguobacterium > Exiguobacterium profundum. The sequence goes on from NZ_LR733429.1 coordinate 1,543,766, forward strand.
CATCCGCTCTCGAGCCTTACGCACTTCTTATATCTCATGCTCTTTCACGAGCACACGAAAACGCGGTCGGACGGTCAATTCGATTGACGTCACGGTCCGCTTTCGATCTTCAGCTAGGACGATCAATAACTCTGCGTGGTCTCGCCGGTCTTCTAAAATCTCGACCTTGCTGACGGTGCGGAGCAGTTGATAATATACGAGCTCCCCGTCCCCACCTTTAATATTGATTTCAAACTCGTGATAGCTCGGTGATATTTTAAAGTAGAACGTCTCCCCATGCTTATTCGTGAAACGAAAAATCGACTCATCATAATAGAACGGGAGTGTCGAATCCATTCGTTTCGGTTCGACTGTACAAAACGCAGAAAGCACGATTTCGTCCGGGAACAATGCCCCTTCTTGTTTATTGAATTGCCATCCTTTCATCCAAACCCCTCATTTCAACACTATAATTATCTGAATAATTAGATTATTGCACATTTCAAGTGTTCCGGACAGGTAAATTCGTGACAATCCTCGAACACCTTTGTGTAGAACGAGAAACATTTCACATGAGAAAGGAGTATTACGATGTCCATTATCTCGCTCGACCATGTCACGAAACGGTTCGGGGATACGATTGCCTTGAACGACCTCACTCTGAAAGTGGAAGAAGGCGAACTCTTCGGGTTGCTCGGACCGAATGGTGCCGGGAAGACGACCGCCATTTCGGTCATGTTGAATCTGTACGAGGCGGACTCCGGTTCGATTCACATTTTTGGAAAAGCGATGCCAAAAGACGAACTGGCCATCAAACGCCGCGTGGGGATCGTGCCGCAACACGTCTCCGTCTATGACCAGCTGACCGTCTATGAGAACATCCAATTTTTTGCGGAGCTGTATGGATTCAGTCCGAAAGAAGCGAAACAAAAGACCGAGGCTGCGCTCCACTTCGTCGAACTCGATGCCCATCAAAAGAAACGTCCGCCCGAACTGTCCGGCGGTCTCCTCCGTCGCCTCAATATCGCCTGTGGCATCGTCCATGAACCCGAACTCATCTTCATGGATGAACCGACCGTCGCCATCGACCCGCAGTCGCGAAATACCATTTTAGAGAACATCCGCGAACTGAATCGCCGCGGTGCCACCATCATCTATACATCTCATTACATGGAAGAAGTCGAACTCCTCTGCGACCGAATCGCCATCGTTGATGAAGGAAGGATCATCGCAGAAGGAACACAGGACGAATTGAAAGACCGTGTCATGACACTCGAGACGGCCCGGATCAAAGTCGATGCGCTCACACCAAATTTGCTCGAACGTCTCGACGCACTCGAACACGTTCAAAAAGTAGAGTATGAAGAACCGTATATCGAGGTGTCGTTAGACAAAGACACGCCGCTTGCCCCGCTCCTTGAGACGCTCCATCAAGAACGCGTCCACTTCACCTCCATCACGGTCGACCGCCCTTCCCTCAATACCGTCTTTTTGGCATTGACGGGGAAGACGCTCCGGGAATAGGAGGGACGTCATGTGGACTTTCATCAAATATGATGTGAAACAGCGGCTTCGGGATCGTGCCACCCTCTTTTGGATGCTCATCTTTCCGCTCATCCTCATTTTCGGACTCGGGACGATGCTGTCGGCCGTCTTCAGTGACACGTTCAAACTTCCGGTCACGAACGTCGCCTACGTCGAATCGTCGACCTACCAGTATCGAGCACCGCTCGAGGCTTTTTTAAATGAGGAAGACATTCAAGCCTTCATCCGACTTGTCCCATACGTTGACCTCCAATCTGCCGAACAAGGTGTGAACGATGGCGATGCCGATGTCATCTTGCAACTCGATGGACCTGACATCACACTCTTCTATGAGGAACCGACGACGGTCGAGTTCGACGTCCTCGATGCCATCCTCGGTCAGTATACAGCCGTCGCCAATCAACAGATTACGCTCGCGGAAGCAGGCGTGTCGGCCCCATATGTGAATGAGGCTTGGCTCGATACGGAAAGTGTCGACTTGGCAGGACGTACCCCGACCTCGCTCGAGTATTTCACCGTCACGATTTCAATCATGACAGCATTGTTCGGGTCGTTTTATATCACATCGATGGCACGAGAAGAGCAACCGAATACAGGCAGTTACTTACGCATCCAAGCGGCCCCAGTCCGAACGGTTCAATATCGACTTGCGCGGACGTTCAGTCGCTACGTCATCATCTTGTTGCAGCTTATCCTCTTGTTTTGGTTCAGCCACTTCGTCTATCGCACATTCGACTTGGCGAACGTACAGTTCGGCTATCTGATTCTGTCTTGGCTCGCCTTGACCGCGTACGGGGTCGCCATCGGATTCCTGATTGTCAACTTGCCGAAGTTGAGCGCGACGACAAAGGATGCGATCGTCAACGGATTCGTCGCCATCCTCATGATCTTATCCGGTGGCTATGTCCCCGGTTTTGACCAAGTGACGCTGAACTATGCGCCGTGGGCTGCCTACGTGTTCATGCCGATTTTCATGCGGGACGGAATGCTAGCCGTCCTCCTACGTGAAGGTGACATGAATCTGTATTGGCAAAGTCTCGGATTGCTTGGGATTCATCTCCTCATCTTGATCGCATTCAGCTACATTCTCTCGAAAGGGGTGAAGCGTCATGGTACTCATTAGACATGTGGCCAAACGGATGCTTCGAAAGAAAGGGCTGTGGGTGTTCACCTTCGTGTCGATGTTCGGTTTCGCGCTCATCCTCTCCTTCGTCGGTGGAACGTCCAGTTTGAACGCATCCATCGGGATTGTCGACCGGGACGGTGGACTTCTCGCCGAACGCCTCATTGACGAGGCCGAACGGTTTGGTCGGGTCACGTTGCTCGAGTCGAACACGGATGATGTCTTGTTAGAAGGAGAAGATATCGTCCTCATCATTCCTGATGACTTCACGGAACAGGCGTTCACAGGAGAGATGCCTCGCCTTTCCTTCTCTGCAATCGCCGGGAGTGATGCCTCGTTGATCGAGCAGGCACTGAACGGTCATCTGTCCCGCGAACGCCAACTGCTCGAAGCGAGCGGCTACGATAGAGCGACGTTCGAACAGCTCGCGTCAAAAGAGACGTCGAACGGTTACTCACTTTCAAGTGAACCGTTCCAGGAAAGTGTCGCCACGACCGCCCGAACACAGGCCTTCTTCGGTCTGTTGTCGTTCATCATGATGTCGACCTTTCTCCAGTTCATTCCTATGTTTGTCGCGGATGATCGGGACGAGAAGATCTATGCGCGATTGTTCGCCTCACCGGTGACACCAAGGCGTTACTTCGCCTCCCTGCTACTAGCCTTTTATCTCGTCGGCTTCATCTACGTGATGCTGTTGATTGGCGTGAGCCTCGCTTTATACGGTCAAGATGTATGGATACATCTCCCGACCGTGTTCGCCTTGTTTTCTTCCTATCTGCTCGTCTGTCTAGCCCTCGGTGGCCTCATCGCCGTGTTTGCGACGAATCGGGAGAAGGCGAACATCTTTCAAATCTCGGTCACGATGGCATCCGCCATCACCGGCGGGGCGTTCATCAGCCTTCTCTGGTTGCCGGATTCATTGAAACTTGTCGGTCGTTTCCTGCCGACCTATTGGTTGAATAACGGTGTCATCACGATGTATGAGGGACAGTTCCCGTATCTCTCCATCCTTGTCATGATTGGCATGACCGGAGTCGTCTTCCTCCTCACCATCCTCGTGTTGAAGAAACGACCCCTGACCGTCTAATACAAAAGCGAGTCCCCCATATTCAGGAGGACTCGCTTTTTATTGTTGAAGTGTCGGTACGACTTTTTCAAAGAAGACGTCGACGAGAGATGGGTCAAACTGTTTGCCCGCCTCTTGTGAGATGATGGCGAGTGCCTCGTCAATCGTCTTCGCCTGTCGATACGGTCGCCCCGTCACCATGACATCGAACGTATCCGCAATTGCGATGATTCGTGAAGCAAGAGGGATCTCAAAATCTTGTAGCCCTTTCGGATAGCCTTTCCCGTCCCATCGTTCATGGTGCGCCAAGACAATTTCCGATAAGGCGACATATTCGGGTACGGTACTTAAAATATTGTAACTGATTTCCGGGTGGCGTTTGATTTCATACCATTCCGATTCGGTCAGCGCGCCCGGTTTATCCAAAATATCGTTGCTGATTGCCACTTTTCCTATGTCATGGAGAATAGCGGCCGTTCGAATCTCATTCACTTCAGCATTCGTGAAGCCCATCGCTTCTGCCAGTTGCCCCGCTAAATTGGCGACTCGTTGAGAATGCGCTTCTTCTCGTGGAATCTTCTCATACAGCGTGCGCATGATGATTTGAATGGAATGGTGGCGTCGACTCTGCTTTTCAGAAACCTTGTGGTGATACATCCGATCTTCCGCTAAATTGAACACCTCGGTCAATTCGACATTCGAGTCATGTTTGACCGCTTCACCGAATGATGCGGAAATCGGTAATCCTTCAACCGTCTGCTCGTGGAAGAGACGACCGAGACGATCCGACAGCTGTTTCGCCTCATCGAGCGTCGTATTCGGAGAGATCACGACGAACTCATCGCCTCCGACTCGTGCCACTTCATCTTTCGCGCGCAATTCATTTCGCAAAATATTCGCCGCTTCGACGAGCAGCTGGTCTCCGACCAAGTGTCCGAACGCATCGTTCGTGAGCTTCAACCCGTTGATATCGATGACGATGAGTGTGAGCGGATAAAAGTGGTCATCATCATAGCGCTCCAACGCCTCTTCAAAGTAACGCCGGTTTTTAATGCCCGTCAATTGATCGTGGTAACTGAGATACTCAATCTCTTTCTCATATGTTTTCTTCTCCGTGACATCTCCGATATAACCGTGCCACAACACGTGACCATCCGCTATCTTTTCCGGACGGGATGATCCTAAAATCCAGACGGTTCGTCCGTCCTCGGTCAAGACGCGAAACTCAGCATCCCAAATCGTCAAGTTGCGATAGGACTCATCAATCGACTGCATGACAAGCGGATAATCATCCGGGTGCATCCGTCGGAAGACAAGACTCGCGTCCGTCTGTACCTCTTCTGCCGAAATCCCCAGCATATCTTCAAAGCCTCGGCTAAAGAATGGGAAGTTGAAACTTCCATCAGGCAATAATTCGAATTGATAGATGGCACCCGGGATTTGATCGGACAATTTCGTCAAAAGCCGATCTCGGTCTGCCAACTTTTCTTCTAACTGAACTCGGTCCGTCACGTCTTTCGCGACCGCATAAATATAATTCCCTTGAAGTTTGCAATGCCACTCGATCGATCGATACGTATCGTCGATCGTCCGGAAACGGTTGATGAAGCGGAACAACTCACCACGTTCCTCAAGTTCCATAAACGCCGCTTCCGTGATGGTATCATCATCCGGGTGAACTAGACTAAGAAAGTCGATATTCTCCAGCTCATCAAGTGAAAACCCTAAAATTCGTTCCCATGCATCATTCAAATGGAGCACTTGTCGTGTGTTGAAGGCCATGATGCACTCCAAATCGAGGGTCGCGAATCCACCGAACATCGATTTTTTCGTCTCTCCGATTTGATGATCGGCTTTCGTCAATTGCTCAAGGACGTGGACGAGATATAACTCCACCAGCCCGAGCCGATTGGCAACCTTCCCTTTTTCCATCACAATCGTCAAGTCTCCGTATAAAATACCGTCCTTCTCGATTTTGAAGAGAACGACTTCTCCAAGCGAGAAGATTCGAAGTAGATTTTTGACGAGACGCGTTGGAAGCGCACCATCAATAAGTGGACCAATCCCATCAAATACACGAGGATTTGAATGTTTGAATAGGTCGCGTCGCTGATCCGTCATCGGCCATTTCCTTCCGACCGGATGAAATCCAAGGATGTCGAGACTTCTCTCTAACATCTCATCCATGCCCGATAATGCCACTGTCGTATACGATTCGCCATCCTCTTCCATCAAATTGAGTGCGACCGCCTTCGCTCCGGTGAAGTCACGGATTTGGTCAAGAAATTGTTGATTCATCAACAAGTCACTTCCGGTTGAGACGAAGCGATGCGATACGTTAACGAGTTGTTTTAACGCATTGTTCTCTTGAACGTGTGGCGTGATGTCGTGGAACATGACGGACACAAATCCTGTTCGTTGGCTAAACACGGACATCTCGAACCAACATTTATTACGACGGGAATAGTGTTCAAACGTCACGGTACCCCCATCACTGACGACACGTGCCACTTGAATCATCCATTCTCGCTCACTATATTCAAAGTCTTTTAGGGCGCTTGACACTTTTTTTCCGATGAAGTGTTTTCGCTTCCCTTTCATAATCTTCTCAAAGGCAGGATTCACTTCAAAGAATTCATAGTCAACCGGCTCCGAAGCGTCGTCGTAAATCACTTTAAACTCGACGTAGCCTTGGGGCATATAACGCAACAATGTATCGTATGAAGAATGAATGGGGTTTGTCACGTCACTTCCTCCTCAGCAAATAAAATCTCAATTTAGTTTACCTCATTTGTGATAGATTCCCTATTTTTTCCGAACTCATTCCCAACTTTTTATTTAAAGTTTTCGTAAACTGCATGCTCTTCCCTTGCCTCTCTCTCTCACCCTTTGCTAGACTGATTTCGAAAACCGATATCGAATTTCGATATTAAGGAGATGACACGTATGGAAGACCGCGTCTTGCGGAAGCTGTTTCTCGGATTCATCCACATCCACATTTTGCACCACGCCGCGGAACACCCCGTGTACGGAGCATGGATGGTCGATGAGCTTCGGGAGCACGGGTACGAAATCAGCGCCGGGACGCTCTACCCGATCTTGCACGGGATGGAGAAAGACGGGCTCTTGATTCGTGAAAACGAGACGGTCGATGGACACGTTCGCAAAAACTACGTGACGACCGAAAAAGGACTTTCTGTGTTGGCGGAAGCCCGTCAAAAGGCATACGAGTTATTCAAAGAAATTAAGGAGTGAAGATATGACGACAGAACGTGTGACGTTTAAAACGTTACTAGAGATTTTATTCGTTTCAACGAGGCTCGGTCTCACCTCATTCGGTGGGCCGGTCGCCCACCTCGGTTACTTCCACGAGGAATATGTGAGACGACGCAAATGGATGGATGAGAAAGCTTACGCCGACCTCGTCGCCTTATGCCAATTCTTGCCCGGACCGGCGAGTTCACAGGTCGGGATCGGGATTGGGATTGTCCGCGGTGGCATATTAGGTGGGATCACTTCATTTATCGGCTTCACAACGCCGTCGGTCGTTGCCCTCATCCTATTCGCTTTAATGTTATCCGGACTCGACGTCTCCGATGCAGGCTGGTTATACGGCTTGAAAGTCGTCGCCGTCGCTATCGTCGCCCATGCCATCTTAGGGATGGCGAGTAAACTGACACCTGATACAAAGACACGAACGATTGCCTTTTTTGCCTTGGCAGGCGTCCTACTCTGGCAAACGACGTTCAGTCAGGTATTGTTCATCCTCCTCGCGGCCCTCGCAGGATTCCTGTTGTTCAAGCCGGACCGCCTCGATACGAAATCGAGTGCGTTCCCGATTTCGAAACGTCTCGGGGCCGTCTTGTTGTCGATTTTCGGGGCACTTCTCGTCATCTTACCGATTTTACGGGAGACGTTTGAGAATCAGACGATTGCCTTGTTCGATAGCTTTTACCGGGCCGGTGCCCTCGTCTTCGGCGGCGGACATGTAGTCTTGCCACTACTAGAACGAGAACTTGTACCAGCTGGTTTCTTGAGTGAAGAAGCCTTCCTTGCAGGATACGGTGCCGCTCAGGCCGTTCCTGGTCCGCTTTTCACGTTCGCTTCTTATCTTGGAACGGTGATTAACGGTGTGCCGGGTGGTATCCTTGCGACGGTTGCGATTTTCTTGCCGGCCTTCTTGCTCATCCTCGGGGCACTTCCGTTTTGGGACGCGCTCCGTCACAACCCGAAAGTCGCCGGTGCCCTCATCGGTGTCAACGCAGCGGTCGTTGGGATTTTGATTGCGGCATTCTACAGCCCGATCTTCACGAGTACCGTCAACGGTGCGGTCGACTTCGTGTTCGCTGCCTTCCTGTTCGTGATGATCGCTTATTGGAAGTTACCACCGTGGTCACTCGTCATCGCCGGGGTACTCGGTGGGACGTTGATTAATCTGATGTAAAGTGCAAGGGACCTCGTGTCCCTTTTTTTATTGGATTTTTACGTCATTTGATTGTTAATCTTTTGAAACCATTCCCTCCTCCACGCTCGTTATACTGAAGAATGGATTCAAAAATAAGGGAAATGTCCGCTTTACTAGAAAGGAAGTGGGGGCATGCAACCACTCAAACATACAACGTATATGCCTGGTCTCGACGGCTTGCGCACGTTCGCCGTCTTGGCTGTGATTTTATATCATTTAAATGTACCTTACATACCCGGGGGATTCCTCGGTGTCGATGTCTTCTTCGTCCTGTCCGGTTACTTGATTACCGGGATCTTGATTCGCGAATGGACGAAGACCGGCACAATCGATTTGAAAAAGTTCTACCTCGCGCGTTTCCGTCGTTTGTTGCCGGCACTCGTCTTGATGCTGTCGGTCGTGATGACGTATGTGACTCTGTTTGACCGCTCCTTGCTCGATACGGTGCGCCAAGATTCACTGGCGGCACTCGCCTATGTGAACAACTGGTGGTATATCTTTCACGAAGTTTCCTACTTCGAGAGTTTCGGAAAGCCATCACCGCTTCAAAATTTATGGTCTCTCTCCATCGAAGAACAGTTTTATGCGTTCTGGCCGTTGCTCCTACTCGTCGGTCTCGCGTTCCGGAAGCGATTGCTTCAACTGCTCGCTGCGCTTCTATTCGTCTCCGCCGCCTGGATGGCGTTCCGATATGTCCCGGAAGCCGATCCGAGCCGCGTCTACTACGGGACCGACACGCGATTGTTCGGTCTGCTCATGGGAGCCGTCCTCGCCTTCGGTTGGCGTCCGGACACGTTTAAAGAAACGATCCCGAATATCGGACGCCACATTTTGAACTGGACCGGCGCCGTTTCGCTCATCGTCATCGTCGGGATCATCAGTAACGTCAACGCCTACGATACATTCCTCTATTATGGAGGTTTCTTGCTCGTCTCTTTCCTATCCGCCCTATTGATTGCCGCTGTCGCCCATCCGGCGACCATTTGGTCACGACTGTTTGGAAGCGTTTGGCTTCGCGTGATCGGTACACGGACGTATGGGATTTACTTGTGGCACTATCCGGTCATCATTCTATCGACACCGCTCGATCGACTCGGGACGTTCTCGCCACTTCTTTCCGTCGGGCAAGTGGCGTTGACGCTTTTGATCGCCGAGTTGTCGTATCGCTTCGTCGAGACACCGATTCGTCGAAACGGATTCAAACAAGCGTTCCGTCAGCTCGTCTCAACACCGACGCACCCAAACGCACGCTTTGCCGCCACGGCATGTGCGACCGCGCTCTCACTCGTTCTCGTTGGGAATTTGACCATCCTGGCGTTCTCTGAGTCGAAGCCGGTCGAAGATGAAATTCCTGTCGTGAAAGTACCGATACCAAAAGATGAGACAAAGGACGTTCCGAACGAACCGGAATCCAAGGAGACAGAGGAAGTCCCGTCTGAAGATCAACCGACAGAAGAAAACAAAGCACCAACTGAAAAACCAGAAGAACGAACATGTCCACCGGCTCTCGCGATTGGCGACTCGGTCATGCTCGGATTGAACGAATATTTGGCAGATGCTTTCCCGAATATGAAAATCGATGCCCAAATCGGACGTCAAGTTCGCGATGCGATTCCAGTTGCCTCTCAGTACCAATCGTATAATGCTTCAGGTCACGTCGTGTTCCTCCATCTCGGAACGAACGGTGCCTTCAAAATGGAGCAACTCGAGACGTTGCTCAAGCAGTTCGAACGAGCAGATGAAATCTATTTGATCAACACACGTGTCCCACGTCCATGGGAGAGTGAGGTCAATAAAAAACTCGCTCGGGCCAGTGAGCTTCATGAGAACGTGTCCCTCATCGATTGGCATGAACGCTCAATCGGAAAGGAAGCGTACTTCGAAAGTGACGGGGTCCATTTAAATATTAAGGGCGCCGAAGCGTTTGGCCACGTACTGAACGAAGAAATCGGCTGTCAACCAAACTAGGCTCTTGCGAGTGCAAGAGCCTAGTTTTTAATTGACTCAAATACATAATCCCTCATTTCAGAACTCTTATGAAAGAGGTAAAATAATACTAAAAAATGGAAAGAGTGATTACTATGAATAAATGCACAGCATGCGGAGCGACTCTGAAGCGAGGGCAATCCCACTGTTCGCAATGTGGCACGAAAATCGAAACGTCATCGACCCGACTTCCCCTTTGGAAGTGGGCCGTCCCGCTCGCCCTTGTGGCCGTGATCGGATTAGGGGTATGGTTATGGTCGGAATGGAACGAACCACTCGCCTCAAAAGAGACGACGACAGCAAAAGATGTACAACAATCGTTCTCTGCTTCGACGGAGGAAGAAGAATCAGAAAAAGCTTCTGAAGTCGAAGAGGACGCCGCTCTCCCGGATACCGAAGCAGAAACGGGTGTGTTCTATGAACCAGTTTCCTATGACGAAATCGATCGGTTTATGTATTCTTTTATCGACGCTTTCACCAGTGCGACTTATTCAACGGATACATCCGAAGTCGAAACATTCCTTGCTGAGGGATCAACGTTCCAGTCACAGACATTAGATTACTTGAACAACACGCTCTTCGTCAAAGGCATCAAAGAAGACCACATATACACAGAAGTCATCTCTATTCAAGTGAACGGTGAAGATCGTGACTCGATTGAAGATGATGAAACCGCGACCGTCACCACGAATGAAGAGTACCGTATCATCAAAGAGGACGACTCTAGTGTGAGAGCGACATTCGAAACGACGTATGCAGTCCGGTATGAGGATGGCGACATGAAGATTGTGCAAAACCTTGGCTCCAATGAATTATCACGGGAAGAAGAATATTGAAAACAAGCACGGACAGTAGGCTGTCCGTGCTTGTTTCGCTTAGTTGATATTCAATTTTCTCATTCCCCAACCAAGGAGCGCCCCCATCGTGATCAAGACGAGCGCAATGAACGTTCCTGCGATACTCAGTCCGTCCGTGGCAACGCCTAAAATCCGAACACCGTTCAACTCAACGAACATGCCGTTATTCAAGAACCACTGCCAGACGATGAATGCAAGGAGTGCCGGAGCCACAAACCAGATTCCTGCCTGCCATGAGTGAACATGCCCCTTAGCGAACATAGCATAAATCACGACATTCAAGACTAATAATATCAGCAACCAGGAGAAGACACCGTCCTTGTACAACGCTTCAGAACGCGTTTCATCATTTGCGAGATCCGCCTCATACATTTCGGTCAACGTCCCAAAAATCATCGGTGAGACGGTGATCATATCGACAGGCTTGCCAATTGAATTGGCCGGTCCTTCGGTATCGGAGAATGATTGCCACAAGACATCCTCTACCCCACCAAATCCTTCGCTTACTGTTTCAATTGAATTCGCAATTTTTTCTGGGGCGGTCTCCCCAAACAACGACATGCCAATTTCATAAGAACCTAATGGAGATTGAAGTGAGAGTGCTTGCTCTCCTCCATGTCCGATGGTCTGCCAATTCATACTCGCCGCTTGTCCAGTCAAATACAGCATTTCTTCGCTGTCGATAAACTCGAGGCGTTCTCCCTCATCGATTTTACTGAGTTGAAGACCAAAGTAACCAATACCGACGAACGTCGATACGAGTGTGACGGTCAATAACGCACGAACGCCTTGTTGCGCAATCTTCCACTCTCCCTGGAACGGCATCGTAATCAAATAAGCCAACCCGAGAGCAAAGAGGACCATCAAGGTTGTCGCCGCAATGGTTTTGATCCATGCGACTTCAAAGAGTGGTGGATGAAAAGCGAAGGCGTAAATCAATCCATACCCGACGAGAACCGTCACCATGAATCCCGCCATACGACTGAGCACATCGCTCAACGTCGATGTCTGTCGAATCAAGACATACACAACGGCAATCATCAAGAATATTCCACCATACATCATGAAGTAGTTTCCAAATTGAGCATCCACAGCCCCTTCGATTCGCAAGAAATCTCCAATCCCTGCACCGAGACTCGCGATAAACTGATTCACCTGTTCTGTCGTGACGGACCAGTACACTTTTGCACCGATGAGAAAAGCGAGGAACATCGTTGCATTAAACGACGAAATGTTAATTTCGAGTTCATCGGCAAGTGATGGAATGGCCTCCGCCGGTAGCATCGCGACCAGACTTCCTGCAATCAACAGAAGAACGAGTAAGAATCCAAGACCGAACAACGATCCGCGTACCACGTCTGTCTGATTGATACGTAATGACCGGAGCGATTCAGTTGAAAAGGACAACTTCATTGTGCCGTCTCGTTTTCCGGCAACTCGTCTCAATTGTGACATCACTTGTGTCCCGGTCGCGGCGACCGTACGAAGTGACTCTTCCATCCGATTGACACTTGTCGACGGTTCGAGTGCCGTTTGGCCGCAAGCATGACAATATAATTCATGCGCTGCCCTAGCATTGCCACAACTCGTACAAAATTGACCGGTCGATACGTCAAAACGATACGACGTATCTGTCCCTTCTAGTTGGACACCGTCCCGTTCACAATATTGATTGTGGTCCTCATTTGCATGACCACATTGGTGACAATACCTCATGCAGTCACCTCCATCTTCCCTCCACAGCATGCACAATACGATGCATCAAGCGGTTGTGGGGAACCACAAGAATTGCATGCTTGTTTCGGACGGACGTCCGGTTGCGGGACCGGTGTACCACATGAACCACAGAATTTTGCATCCTTATCGAGCGATGCGTCACACGATGTACAGCGATGTGGTTTGAGCGCTTCTTGCATATCTCGGATGCGCCGGCTCGCCTCATAGATGAGGACATCCTGTTCCATAATCTTCGCCACTTCTTCCGAACGTCCTTGCTGCATCAATTGACGATACTGCTGTTGTCCGAGTTCAAGAAGCAATTGCCCCCGAGCCTTTTTTGATTTTTCCATTCGAGCCTGTAAGTCCTTGATACTCTCCGCTGTATCTAATAGCGCAGACTGTTGTTGCCACATTGTCATGTTCATCTCTCCTATTCTAAATATGTCGCTTCTACGATATGATACGTTCCATCATCATATGGTTCGGCGATGACATAGCGAAACCTTGATTTCACTAAACGTTGAGGCGCGTCTTCTTCGCCATCCGTCATAAATTGACTGTTAATACCAATGACCGCTTCCGTCTCAATCGCCATCTTTTTATTCCATGTCGTAAGTTTCGTTTTTTGGTTAATCACTTCTACCCCATCGAACGAGCCATACCATTCCTGGTTTTCTGATTGCATGATGTCATAAGTTTTTTGTTGTTTGGCCAAGTAAGCCTCATCCGTGACAACCGTCAATGCACTCAAGTCCTCGTAATACATGAAGTTCACCCATTCTTCGGCGTGACGCGTGATGATGTCCTCTGTGAACCCAATTGTGTCAGCATTCACTTGCGGGTCAAACTTGACCGGCTTACTACCCGGCTTAGCGAGAACCTGTTTGGATTCTACCGTCCCCCATGGCATGTCAATATAAGTACTCAACGTTACGCCTTGTTTCGGAACGGGTCCGTATGTCTTCCATTCTCCAATCGTTTTGCCTGAATCTTCCCCATTCACAATCAACGGAGCGTCTTCGTAGGTTTGATCTAGCTCGACACTCAATCCTTTGAACGCGACCATGAACGGTTCATCTGAATTGGACGACTCCAGACTATTGAACGTTTTGACCGCTTGATCTTGTCCATATTGACCATCGTATTTCACAGCGACTTCGACCATACCGGGAAACGCATCCCGAATGACGACTTGATCTCCTTCAGAAGCCAGTTTTTCTTTCCCATATGGGTCAGGCAAAGACACTGTGATGGCATCAAAGTTACTCGACACATACATCGTCTGAGGAATCAACTCAAGACCATATCGCTTGAATACACCGTACGATTTGCCGATTTCCCGTAAACGAAGCGGAAGTCCCTCATTCGATGCTCCGATGGAACGACTAGCACGGTCTAAATAGTCCACTGTCGATTCCATCAATTCCGCTTGGCTCAGTCCTGTCAATAAGTCCGTTGCCTGGGCCTCTGTCACGTCTGCTTCCTTGAGTCGTAATAACGGGGCGAGTGCCTTGGCATCCTCACTCGTGATAGCTTTGCGAATCTGTTCGATTTGTTTTTCAGGGGTATACATGAATTGATAAAATCCAAAATATGTCGCACCTGCAATCAATAATAAAGATAATACCGTAATCAATAAGCCTTTTCCGACTCGTTTTTTGGAAGATGGGATCTTCGTTTCAACGGGTGGTGTCGGTTTCACTTCTTCCATTGAAGCCATTGTTTCCACCTTCGTGCCGCAATTTGGGCAGAACTGTTGCGTAGTACTCAGTTCTTTTGAACAATTTGGACAGTTCATAATTCACCTCTCTATAGCATAATACGAGTTATCTTACCATATTTTATATAAGTATACCGTTATTTATTTACAATAAAAGTAAATGAAAAAGAGTAGAATTATCTACTCTTTCCTCGTCCATGTTCGATTAAATACGTAACGTCCCAACAACTTCACATACGCCAACATTTCACGAATCATATATCGCCCTTTCGCAAGCGGTGGGGTCGGTGCATACAAAGCATCACTCTCGAGCTGAAAGTACAGTCTCGCAATCAGACGAGCGCGCGGCACATGAAAATCATTTGTCACGATTGTCACACCGGACGCTCCGTCCCAAATTGAGCGGCTATGCTCAAAGTTCTCGATTGTCGACGTCGATGTCGCTTCCACATGAATCCGTGTTGCATCGATTCCTTGCGCCATCAGTTCTCGTTCAATGACACGCGCCTCCGCCATCCCTTCATCTGGTCCCTGTCCACCTGTTGCGATCAGTTCGACATGAGGATGTGCCTTCGCATAGGCGGCCGCTACGTCAATTCGATGTTGGAGCGCGCGGGACGGTCGAGTCCCATTCACTTTCGCCCCAAGGATGATGACAAACCGGTATGTACCAGTCGCGTTCTTTCTCATATTGTCACCTCATATTCGTCCATTCTCTTTTAACCATACTTAATCAAGAGAAAGATTGCACGAATCCATTCTTTTTACAAATTATAGTCAGTGTTTTGGGATATATATGAAATAAAATTACCAAATAACCATAAAATGTTTTAAGATAAAGGAGGTAAGACTTTTTGAGGGAGGACTGGTGACCCATGACAGATTCAGATAAATGGTTATCCACCCGCTTCTTGTATACACGCGATGCACGATTGTTTGCAGAAATCGAAGTCGTCGAGCTCGACCCATCTCACTTTAAGTTTGTGATTCATCCGACACCGCTTGGCGCCGGGGAATCTCCTTATATGCGACAAGGTCCCCTCGACTCAGACCATCTCCCCTCTGCATTTTCTGATGTGAGCCGTGTGTATACGAGACAGCTGGATTGCTTACGTGCAGCGACACGTCTCGTCTCTTCGATTGGACCAGCTCGCTTCACAACACATTGACTAAAAGAACGGAGTCGCATGATGCGACTCCGTTTTTTGTTATCGTTTCGATAATTTGACGATAAATGGAATCGGTTGATCGATTCCTTCATATTTCGCTCGCAAGACAACGATATGCTCTTGGTCATCTCGTTGGATGGTAACATTGGATCCTTGAATCGTCACGAGATCCGGGTGTGAACTCTCCCAATTCGTGATGCTCTTCGCCCCGATTCCAAGTAAACCTCCATACTGCGTTGGCAGAGTTGCTGTTTGCGCATTACCCGTCAATGCGCTCACAACTGGATTCAAAAGGGTTCCAAGCGAATCGAGCAACCCACCGAGTAACCCCGTATCGACATCTTGTGTGGACATATTGATGATTTGATTTGTACTAGCATTGCTGACGGTCAAGGTAAATGGCGTGACCACATCATTTTCCCGAACGTCCCCCGTACTCGTCATCAGTGCCGGGTTACTTGAGGTCCATGTGAGCGGAGTACCATTCAAGCTCGTTGGTAACGACAAATCAAATACCGGATACAGCGTCCCGAATGACGACTTAACTTTCGTCACATCGTCTGCTAATACCAACTGAACATTCGCTGCAACCGACCCACTAAACGTCTTCGTCCGAGTCAATCCGTTCTTTGTGACCGAAGCCGTCAGGATGAACGATTTCACATCGGTCGGATCTTGTTCAATCACCCCGGTGTTCGAGATGACACCCGGTTGATTCGAGGACCAACTGACATTGATTCCGTTTGATGCGGACGGAAGTGAGATGTTGGTCGACAGGTTAATGAGATTACCAAGGTTGATGGCATTTAAAGCCGCATCGAGCTCGGCTGTCAACAACGCATCATCTTTTGGTACAAGCAAATTCGAGAAGGTACGTGATTTCGTCACACCGTCCTTCGTCGCATTGACCGTAATCGACACCGTTTGATCCGTCGTGCCACGTGTGACAACCCCACTGTTCGAGACGACCGCTGGATTCGATGAGGACAGCGTCGTTGTACCACCAGTGAATGGCGGTAGGACAATGTTCGATGTGAGTGGACTTGTAATCGACAGTGCTGCCAAGTAGTCATCTACTTCCCCTTCAGCCCCGCCTTCTTTCTTCGGTACAAGTAAACCGAGGAAAATTTTCGTTTTCGTGACCCCATCTTTTGTCACTGTGACGACGAGCGAAACGGATTGGTCCGTCGTACCTCGTGTGACAATCCCACTGTTTGTAATAACCGCTTGATTCGAAGACGTCAAGGTCACCGTCGCCCCAGCAAGAGGTGGGAGTGTGATATTTGAAGTCACTGGGCTTGAGATGACCAGTCGATTCAAGTAATCATCAATGATACTGTCCGCCGATGAATCTTTTTTCGGTACGAGGATATTCGGGAAGGACTTCGTACGCGTCACCGCTCCCTTCGTTGCCCGTACGGTCAAATTGACATACATGTCTTGATTTCCTCTCGTAACGACACCAGAAGTGGAGACGACTGATGGATTGCTCGATTCAATCGAGAAGACGACACCCGGATAGGACGGCAATTCGATATTCTTCGTGAGCGGGTTATCGATTTGAATGCTGTTGAGCCAGAGGTCGAGCTCTTCTTCGTCCGTCTGGGAGCGCTTCGGAATCAAAATGTTATTGTAGGTGATTGATTCCGTGATGTCCCCACGTTTCGCTTGAATCGTGAACGTCACAAGTTCATCATTCGTTCCGCGCGTCACTTTACCAGTACTCGACAAAGCCGACTTGTTTGAATCAATCGAGAATGTCACACCGTCAATTTGCGGGAAGACGATGTCATTCAACAACGGATTCGCCACTTGGATATTCAATAATAGACCTTTTAATAGATTGCGAATATCCGATTCCGAATCACCCGGAACCTGTCCGCCTTTTAATGTAACGACCACCGGTGATGTCCGCTTGACGCCCGACTGGACATACATATTATAGGACGCAGGTTTGAGCGGTAGAGATGCCACTTTGTAAGAACCATCTTGTTCAGGATAAATCAACTTTTTATACTGTACTTTGGTTTCTCTGTTTTCAGCAATCAAGTAGTGACGTACGCCTCGAGCCGGATAATGAATTTTACCTACGGCCTGAATCTGTTCATTGTTCGTCAAAATGGAAAAAACGGGTTGGGTCAAATGAACATCTCGCACCACAAGCTTCGCTTTTCCACTGAAGTATAAGTTTAATCCACGAGCTTTATAGCTGACCATTCTTGTTCCTAGCTTACTTGTGTATGCTGGGCCCCACTCCAATGGATAAGTGGAACGCTGACCATTTGCAAAATAAGCAGTTAATTTGGTCGGCAAATTCGCCTTTTGACCTTTTCCGACCGCACGAATGATTGGCGTTGAAACCTTGATCGGATAGTTCTTCACTCTCACATACCAGGTCGTTTTCTTGTTCGTGCCTTGAACGCTTCCAACGATTCGTTGAGTTCGATTCAAGTACTCTTTTTGAAAACTGACTTTCGACCATTTCACTGAACGATAAGCGTACCG
This sequence comes from Exiguobacterium sp. 8H, assembly GCF_902506255.1. Lineage (GTDB taxonomy): Bacteria > Bacillota > Bacilli > Exiguobacteriales > Exiguobacteriaceae > Exiguobacterium > Exiguobacterium profundum. Next base: position 1,561,900 of record NZ_LR733429.1, read on the forward strand.
CCCGTTAGATAATTTGACTTTCACACTTTTTGGATAAGTAAATTTCTTAACCGCATACGTAACTCCTCCATAGTGTGTATACGATTTTGGTGAGTAGACATGGGTCACAGATGAACTTGCCTCAACCTTCGACCCCGGTACAATGGTAAATCCGACAAGTAAGAAAAAACACAAAAAAAGAGCAACGACTTTTTTCATTCATGCATCCTCCTTTACTAACTACAAGGCGACAGGTATACATGATGTGCGTGCCTCTAAGGTGGTAATCATTTTTACCCCGAAAACGAAATAAATATGTAAATTTTGTAATATAAATAATACAAAAGTAACATAAAAAATACTTATTTTGACTATTATGGTGTCAGAAGACTTTTGGTGACATTTATCACATAAACAATGAATAAGTTCGCTATATTCAAAAAGAGAACTTCTGATTCGAAGTTCTCTTTCCATAAGTCGCTATTCCGTTTCATCAGATAATCGCTGAAGTTCCATTCGCAACTTCTCGATTTCCAAAGACTGTTCCTCATTCATCATAAGCATTTGGTCGAGCTGTCGTTTGGTCGTCACTAACTCATCGCGTGTCTCTTCAAGTCGTTGTTCCCGATCTGTCAATTTCCATGTACAGATTCGGTTCGAACGACGAGCATGAAGTTGATCATAACGAATATGAGGATAGCGCTCGACCAAATCGATTTCTCGAGCACCTTCTTCTATCACCTGTTCAAGCACCTCGAGTAGGCGTTGTTGCGATTGTTCGTCTCGAAAATGTTGATCGACGAGTGTAGCCGAGAAGCTCGCAAGGTTCCGTCGCTTCGTCTCATCCATCAACTCGAGAATCGCCTCACCGATTTGTCCTGGTGAATACCCTTCATACTTATTCCCGATGCCTCCGAAGTTCGTACTCGCGATATCTTGCCACGTCGAAGGAGTGACCAAGCCTTGATAGCTTTTGCTTCCGACAGCGATGGTCGGTTTACCGAGCGCCATCCCTTCCAGCGCAGACCGTCCGGGACCGATGACAAAATCGGCACGCCGCATCGCTTCAGGGAGTTGGCTTTGTTCTAGCCAACCAAGCCATTCAATGTTCTGTCCTGTCCCTGCCAGTGCAGCTTCATAACGCTCGGCGTATTTATCTCGCTGTGTTCCGTCACCGATAATCAACCAGTCAATCGGTAAAGACCGTACCGTCTCGTCTTCTAGTGCATCTAAGAAGACGTCTAGTATAAACAGTTTGTCCGCATCCAGGCGAGACGTGAATAAGCCTACGATACGTTCTGATGGAGATGTTTCCTCCGACGGAACAAAAGTCGCATCGACCCCATTAGGGATGACAGTAAGTTTTGATTCGATTTCCGGACAGTGCTCAGTCAGGTGAGTAGCAATCCGTTCCGATACCGCAATCACTCGCGAGACGCTCGGATGATACTGCTCAATCTCATCATAATACATCCCGTGGATGACGAGGACGAACGGGATTGCGTTCGCCTCCGCCACTGCGAGACCAAATTGACGCGCGTCGAACGGATGCGCATACACGACATCGAACGGCTGTGATCGGATTTGATCGATGACACATTGCACGTCTTCACTCGAATAGTCCGTCTCGACGACTTGCCCGCCGAGTTTCCTTACTTCATCGGCAAAGGGACCAGGCTTACAGACAACGGTCACCTCATGCCCCTCTCGTAGAAACACTTTCAAAGAAGATAAGATATGGAGGTGTAATCCTCCCATTGCGGAGTGAAAAAACACCGGTAGTAATATGTTCATGATGAGCACCTACCTTTTCTCCGTAATCGATTGATTAGGGTTACAAGCCTTCTTGATACATCGAACCAAGACCACGGATGCGATCGTTGTGAACGAACAGCACCGCATCTACCTCATTTTCTTTTGCGTAATCCGCAATGCTGACATCATAGTCGTCGAAGTAACGGACATCAAGCGCTGACACCGTTCCGAATGACTCTCCAAGATAGCCAAGCATCGGGTTCGCATACGAATCTTTTAAGACGAGCAAGTGATAATCATTTTTCGGATTGTTTTGTGTGATTTTCGATTGGGCATAGTTATCACCCATGAACAAGTTGTAGTAGTTCGTGAATTTCGTCGAGTTCTTCAAAACATCCGTATCTAGGACCGAATGACCACAGTCATCGCCATTTCGACAGACTGTCGTAGTAAATCCGTCTTTCGGTTCAAGGTACGTAAATTGATCAGGTGACTCGACGTAAGGCATCGAAATTTCACGGGCATGAGATCCATAAAACGGACCGTCTACCGATTTGATTTCCATATCCTCCATCGATAAGGCAGGAGCATCAGGGAACTGCTCGCTTAAGCGTTCCATGATTTGTTTATAAGCCATGAATGCCCCTTCCGGACGCCAGTGGTGATCCGTCTTAAAGTAAATATCTTTTCCTGGCTGATCGCCAAGCGTTTCTTCTAAGTCGATGAGCGGAATCTCATTCTCTTCAAGACGAGCATGAAGCTGTCCTCGGTTTTCTGCATCTGCCGACTCGATGTAATCTGGGAAGATTCCTTGTCTTGTCGCATAGACCGGTTTACTTGGGGCCGATGCGAAGTAAGATGGAATGTCAGCTTCGCTCATCTCTTTTTGAAATTCTTTAAAGAAGACCCCAAGTGACGAATAGTCACTCGCCACAGGATCTGGTGCATACAAGAACTCATCGATACTGATGACACCATTGTTCATCTGTTGTTGCAGAACGTTACGTTGCACCCAAGCTTGTGTCTCAATCCACATGTAACGCTCAAACACCTGATCGTTTGCTGATGCCTCGAACTCTTCCATATACGTTCCATCCAGAATCGTCTCGACAGATGGATCCGGGCGCTGTGCTAGCATCCGTCCCTCACTATCCGAACGTGCTTGTTCGGTGCCAAAGGCGTAAACGGCGAGTCCATAAAAGATGGTGCCAAGGAAGCCGATCAATAGGATACTGTTGACCACCCAAGAAAGGCGCCGCCTTTTCGAACGGACTTGTTCGCTTTTGGTTTGTTGTTCCATTGTCAGCCCTCCTTAGAACCGGAAATAAATGAATGGGTTAAATGTACTCGATACGACATATGAAATCGAGATACCGAAAATGAGCATGATATACGCCGCTCGTGCAAGACCAGCGCTTGCAGCAAGCACAGGACGATCCGTACTCACTTCATGACGCAAGAAGCGGGCGACTAGCATTTTCGGAAGCGGTGTAGCAGCAATCATCGAGATGACAAGCACGACACCGTACTGAACAATGTAGTAATATGCCGTTTGATCGAATACTTCACCTCCGTGTAATCCGAACATCACTTGCAGATACTCTGTTGCGTACGTGAAGTTATCGGCACGGAAGAATACCCAACCGATGACGACGATGAAGAGCGTGAACGCGTGGGCGAGCCATGCCGGCCATGCGGCAAGCCATTTCCCAAGAAATGCCCGTTCGAGCATGATGAAAATCCCATAGTATAATCCCCATGCGATGAATGTCCAACTCGCACCGTGCCATACCCCGGTCAATAACCAAACGATGGTCAAGTTGCGATACGTCTTCCATGGGCCTTGACGATTCCCGCCGAGCGGGATGTACACATAATCTCGGAACCAGCTTCCGAGCGAGATGTGCCAGCGACGCCAAAACTCAGACACTGATTTTGAAATATACGGATAATTGAAGTTCTCAAGGAAATGGAACCCAAACATCCGACCGAGACCGATCGCCATATCCGAATAACCTGAGAAATCAAAGTAAATCTGTAGCGAGTAAGCGATGACACCGATCCAGGCGAGTGTCGTCGACAAATCCCCGGCCGATTGACTGAATACCTGATCCGCGACGTATCCACAACTGTTCGCTAAAATCATTTTCTTCCCTAGACCAATGACGAATCGTTGAATCCCAGAGACGAAGTCATCGACTGTCTCACGGCGGTCCACGATTTCATCTGCGACCGTTTGATAACGGACGATCGGTCCGGCAATCAATTGTGGGAAGAACGATACGTAAAGTGCCAAGTCAAACAAGTTCTTCTGTAGACGCCCATCGTTTCGATACACATCGATGACATAACTCATCGCTTGGAATGTAAAGAATGAAATCCCGAGCGGAAGAGGAATATCCGGGTCGTTCAGCGAGAAGCCAAATACCGAGTTGACGTTCTCAACGAAGAAACTCGCGTACTTGAAGACCCCAAGCATCCCGAGGTTCCCGAGAAGCATGAGCACCATCGTCCATTTGATTTTCTTTGCATCATCACGATACTTGTCGACCATAAAGCCGAACACATAGTTCATGACAATCGATGCGAGCATGATTAAGACGAACCGTGGTTCACCCCATGCATAGAAAAATAAACTTGAGACGAGTAAAATCGTATTTTTTAACCAGCGTGGTGACACGAAATACAGCAGCAGCACGACCGGTAAGAAATAAAATAAGAATACCGTGGAACTAAATAACATACCGTATGGTCCCTTTCTCCCTTAAGACTTGCTCCGCTTAGCGGAACGTCACATAGAGATCATCAAATCGTACAGTGGTCGGTTCAAGCGTTTCTACGATGTATTTGTAGGACATCTTGAAATACTTGGCATCTTCCATTTGTTTGACGACTTCTACAACGGGGTTCACCCCTGGGTTCAATGTGAGCATGAAACGCTTATTCGATAAACGTTCTTCGTCTGAATACTGCATGACGTACAATTCTAGTCGGATGGCGCGGTCGCCTTCGACATAAACGGATGTGTTGACTTCCATTTCATCCCCTTCATCCATCTTGGCATCAGCCAAAAAGATTTTCGATGGGGGAATTTCAAATTTCAAGTCAAATAGTTGAACATAAATCGAGTCCTTTAGCGATTGAGGTAAAAAGGTGACCTCTGTCTTGTATTCCTCTTCGCGCATCGACATATGATTTTTATGTGGTCCACGCGGATAGTAATGGTAAATCGCCGGACGAATTCGCTTCGTTGACATGCAAGCACCTCCGAATCATTAGGATAATGATACAGAAAAGAGTTGCTGTGCCGGGCACAAAACAACTCTATTCGTTTTCATTTAGTTGGCAAGGATGGCATCGACGATTCGACGTGACGCCTCACCATCACCGTACGGGTTCGATGCTTGTGACATCGCTTTGTATGCCGTTTCGTCAGACAAGAGCTCATCCGCGAGTGAGAAGATGTTCTCTTCTTCAATCCCTGCGAGTTTGAGTGTTCCTGCAGCTACACCTTCTGGACGTTCTGTCGTGTCACGAAGGACGAGGACAGGTACACCGAGAGATGGTGCTTCTTCTTGTACGCCACCTGAATCCGTTAAGATCAAGTGCGACGTCGCCGCATAGTTATGGAAGTCGAAGACGTCGAGCGGTTCAATCAAGTGGACGCGTTCGACATCGTGAAGAATCTCGTTAGCGAGTTCACGAACGACCGGGTTCATGTGGACCGGATACACGACTTCAATGTCATCATACTTCTCGATCAAGCGACGGACCGCACGGAACATGTTACGCATCGGCTCACCCAAGTTCTCACGACGGTGTGCCGTCAACATGACGAGACGACGACCTTGTGAACGGATGCTGTCGAGCAATTCGCTCGCATAGTCGTCACGGACTGTCGTTTTGAGTGCGTCGATTGCCGTGTTCCCTGTGACGAAGATCATCTCTTCGTTCTTGCCTTCACGAAGGAGGTTGTCACGCGACGTTTCCGTCGGTGCGAAATGAAGGTCAGCCATGACACCCGTCAATTGGCGGTTCATCTCTTCCGGGAATGGTGAATATTTATTGTGTGTGCGCAAGCCAGCCTCAACGTGACCGACTGCGACTTGGTTGTAGAAGGCTGCGAGTGATGCCGCGAATGTCGTCGTTGTGTCCCCGTGGACCAACACGATGTCTGGTTTCGTTTCAGCGATAACTTCGCCCATCCCTTTCAATACGCGTGATGTGACATCGTAAAGCGTCTGCTTGTCCTTCATGATGTCGAGGTCATAGTCCGGTTTGATTTCGAACAACTCGAGCACTTGGTCAAGCATTTGACGGTGCTGCGCTGTCACGACGACAATCGGTTCTACCCCTTCACGTTTTTTCAACTCAAGTACGAGTGGTGCCATTTTGATGGCTTCTGGTCGCGTCCCAAAGACGGTCATGACTTTTTTCATAGGTCGTTTCGCACGGTCTGACTTCGCCGTGCTTCCTCCTCCCAATTGCTCACGCTTCGTTCGATACAGCGACCGACGAATGGCGTGTTTGTAGTTGTTCTTCTGTCAAAGGCGGTAAGATGTATGTCTCTCCGAGCTCTGTCGCATCGACGACCGTCGTACGACGTTTGAGCTTGTCGGCTTTAAACGAGTCTTGTTGCTCTTTAGACAAGTTGCGGAACCATTTCAAAAACTTGTTGTACTCCCGAACGACTTCATCGACTGGTCCATATTCGCGCACTTCTCCGAACTCGAGCCAAAGGCCGAGTGTACAGAATTGGCGAACTTGTGAGACCGAGTGACTGATGAAGAAAATCGTCTTCCCACGATCTTTGAACTCGTTCATCTTGGCGAGACACTTGTCGGTGAACGTTTGGTCCCCGACCGAGAGCGCCTCATCGATGACGAGAATGTCCGGGTCGACGTTGATCGAGATGGCGAATCCGAGACGGGACTTCATCCCGCTCGAGTACGTCTTGACCGGCTGATTGATAAAGTCACCGATATCGGCGAACTCAATGATGGCCGGTGTCAAATCGATAATCTCTTGTTTCGTCATCCCGAGCATCAACCCTTTGAGCTCGATGTTCTCGAGCCCAGTCAAGTTGCCGTTCAAACCAGAAGAGATCGCAATCAACGCCGTCTTTCCGTGAAGTTCGATTTTTCCGTGAGTCGGCGGCATGACGTCAGCCAACAAGTTCGACATCGTCGACTTCCCTGACCCGTTAATGCCGATAATCCCGACCACTTCCCCGGGTGGAACTTCAAACGTGACATTGCGAAGCGCGTAAAACTGTTTGCCCCCTGCTTTACTGAAGAAGATCTCTTTCAGCTTATCAGATTGCTTGTTATAAAGCGTATATCGTTTCGATACGTTTTCAAATTTAACCTGGTACATAAGGTCCTCCTCAAATGTAATCGATGAAGTGTCGACGGAAACGCAAATGAATCATCGACCCGACGAAGAAGAGAACGAAGACGATGGCCCAGTAATAGAGACCGTAAGCCCAGTTAGTCGCCAACCAGTCGGTTCCGAGGAACATCGACCGATATCCTTCGACTAAATAATAGAGCGGATTGATTTGTAGGATATTCGCGAGCTTCGCCGGCGGCACCCAAAAAATCGGTGTCAAATACATCAACATCCGCATCATCGACTGAAGAAGGTTTTGTAGATCGCGCACGATTGTCGTGAGCGCGGACGTAATCAAGGCGAGCGAGTAAAGTAGTGCAAGCGCACTGAACGCCAAGTAGATAAACCAGAGCGAATGTAGCCCCATCGGGAATCCGAATGCCCACATCAAGATAAACGAGACACCGACTAACGCCACGTGGCGATAGAAGAGTGCGAGCAAGACGTATGCCGGAATCGTCGAGATTGGGAAGCTCATTTTGGAGACCATGCCGATTTTCGAATAGACGGACCGGGCCGTCGAGGTGATCGCCGAGGCAATAAAGAACCAGACGACAATCCCTGCGACCAACCATGGCAGAAACGGCACGCCATCAATCGGCCTGCCGCTTCGAATACCAAATCCAAATACGAACCAGTAAACTCCAATCTGCAATAACGGTGTCACGAACTCCCATAAAAATCCGAGGTACTGCATCGAGTTGTTGCTTCGCGTCTCATACGTGGCGAGACGGAAAATCAAGTACAAGCTCGACTTTAGCTCTGAAAGAATAGCTTTCGCGGATTTAAACATGTTCATTCACCTGAATCAAAGAACGAGATTCGTTTCCTTTGTATATTTGTAGAGGTTGCCGTAGTTGACGACCGCTACGTCTTCACCTTCTGGTTTCACGATGTTACGTGTGTCGAAGATCATCGGACGACGCATTGATGACTTGAGCTCTGCAAAGTCGAGGACTTTGAACTCGTTGTGGTCAACCAATACGAGGACGAGGTCTGCGTCTTTGAGTGCTTCTTCTTTTGAAACGAGCTCGAAACGGCTTGATGTTGATTTTTCAACGTGTGAATCGTGAACAGAGATGTTCACACCACGGTCAAGCAAGATTTCAGCGATTTCAACCGCTGGGCTTTCACGCATGTCGTCGACGTTTCCTTTGTATGTCACACCAAAGACAGCGACTTTCGCGTCTTCGATTCCAGCAGTCAACTTCTGAACGTTGTCTGCAACGTAGTGTGGCATCGAGACGTTCGTCTCACGTGACAAGTTGATGATTTTCGCGAGGTCAGGTGATTTCGCGACGATGAAGTACGGGTCGACCGCGAGACAGTGTCCACCGACACCTGGTCCTGGGCTATGCAAGTTGACACGTGGGTGCTTGTTCGCCATCTCGATGACGTCAAGAACGTTGATGTCTAAGTCGTTACATACTTTTGCGAGTTCGTTCGCGAGTGCGATGTTGACGTCACGGAACGTGTTTTCCATGAGTTTCGACATTTCTGCCGTCTTCGCATCCGTTTTCACGATTTCACCTTCAACGAATGTACCGTAGACGCGTGCGCCTGCTTCTGCACATTCTGTCGTGATCCCACCGACGATGCGGTTGTTGTGCACGAGCTCATGAAGGATTTGTCCAGGCAATACGCGCTCTGGGCAGTGTACGAGATAGATGTCTTCACCGACAGTGAATCCAGCTTCTTCAACGAGTGGTTTGACGAAGTCGTCCATCGTACGTGGTGCGATTGTCGACTCAACGATGATGACGTTGCCTTTTTCAACGAATGGCAACACTTTGCGTGTCGCATCCAAGACGTACGTCAAGTCACATGATTTGTGCTCGTCGTCGTTGTTCGGTGTTGGGACCGCGATGATGAAGGCATCTGCTTTCTCTGGAGAGAGTGATGCACGGAACTTCCCTTTTGCCACGACGTCTGCGACCATTTCGCCGAGACCTGGCTCTTCAATGTGGATTTCTCCACGGTTCAATTTATCAACAACATGTTGTGAGATATCGACTCCGACGACGTCGACGCCATAGTTCGCAAAGACAGCCGATGTCGGTAATCCGATATATCCAAGACCTACTGTACATACTTTCATTGTGTGGTAACCTCCAAATGTTTTGACGCGCTTTTTAAATAGCGCATTGTCCATCATTTTATTTCACATTCGATAATAAAACAATACTCATTATACTCTTGAACAATTCTTTGGTGCAATTACATTTTCATGACAATGTCGTCGCAAATTGTTCGTGTGTTTTGCCTGAAATGATTTGTTCCATCTCTCGATAGAGACGATCGAGCGCGAAATGTTTACGGGCATACGCCTGATAGGCTTTTGCGTCCGTCTTCAGCTTCTCGGTATCTTCTTTATAAGAGAGGATCGTATCGACAAATTTCGACGTATCCGTGACGAGTAGTTCGTCTGGGTAAATTGTTTCCGCACCCGTCCAGTGGCGGATGAGCGGGTATGATCCTGCTGCCATCGCTTCGGCCGGTGCGAGATGGAAACTTTCCAAGTCACTCGTCGAGAAGACGAATCCGATCGATTGGAGCCACGTATCGACGTCATTGCCGTGTCCATCGAAGTGGACGTGGTCGCGAAGTTCTGACTCCTCGATTCGTTTCAGTAGCGCCTCGTAGTACGCGCTCTCCTCTTCGCGCTTCCCGATCCAATAGACGTCTTTTGGATGGTGTCCTTTGAAGTGGAGCTGGTACCGTTTGTCCGTCTTCAGCAGCTCTTCGAGGACGTCGAGCGCGAGGTCCGGACGCTTCAGTTTCGGGTTCATGCCGATCATACCGAGACGGAACGTCAAATCGTCTGCCTGTTTCGGTTTGTCGAGCTTCTCCGCGTCGACGGCGTTGTAGATGACCGTCATCTGGTGACGCGGGATTCCGAACAGACGATGCATCTCTTCTAACATATACGGTGAGACGAGGATGATGCGGTCGATGTTGTCGAGCGCATATTCCCGTGGAAATGGTGTTTCTTTCTCCTGACGATGAATCCGGACGATGAGGCGTTGATGCGGCAACTTATGTTGCGAGTACCAGACGGCGTTGCCGAGGCCCCATTCACAGAAAATGACGTCTGCTTGTGCGAGACATGCCTTGCTGTGATTTACATCATGAATCTTGTGTCCATCCCACTGGTCGATGAGGACCCGGTAGCTCGGGTCGGCCTCAAAGCGTTCCATGAACATGCGGATGAACTTCAAGTCGTGACCGGCGAAGAGGATCGTCGGCTTCTGCATCTCCCAAATCGCGTCACGGAGACGTTCGAACGTGCTGGCGAACGTATAATTCTTCGCCATGTTGTAGAGCCGTTCCGCCGCATCCTTATAGATGGCTGGATGCGTGAAGGCGAGTTCAACCTTTTCGATGAATTCGTCTTCCGAATTGACGAAGAGCGGGTAGCTCGACCCGAGCAACATCTCGTGCATCTTGTTGCGGTTAAGGAGGACCGGCTTCCCGAGCGCCCCATATTCGAGGAGCTTCGTCGACAACTCGAGGCTGTCGTCAAGGTCCGGGTGACGCCACGAGATGCCGATGTCACTCTCTTCGATGAGCGTCTCGACGTCCGCACGCGGGATACCTTTCAACCAGTGGACCCCTTCGTCCGTTTGAAGGCGATGCGTCACTTCTTTACGGAAGTTCGGATTGTTCGGGTCTTGGTTGAACTTGTCTCCTGCCACTTTCAATTCGACGTCCGGCATCCGGACTCGTACTTTCTCGAGTGCGTCGAGAATTTCAGCCGAGTACCAGAGTGGCGCGAATTTTCCTGTATAGACGAGACGTTTCGCCTGACGTTTGAACGTCGGCGTCGCCTCACGCATATTCGGGATCATCGGATTCAAGATGAGGAACGGCTTCGGCGTCTGTAAAAACGTCTCGAAGTACGCCTTCATCTCCGCCGTCTGACAGAGCATGCGAGCCGAACGGTCCGCAATCTTCTTCAAACGTGCCAACTCCTCCTGTGACGCGGCCGATGAATCATGCGTGAAATCTGTGAGATAAGTCCACGTCTTTTTCATCGTATGTTCATAATCGGAGAGCGCATAAGCGAGTTGGAACCCACGGATGAACGTCATGTCATACTGTTTCGTCTCGACGAGCTCGTGGATGAGTTGGGCCGCCTCTTCCGGCTGGAGCACCTTCTTCTCATAGTACGGCTCGTCTTTCTTCGTCGAGTCTTCCGTGAAGACGTCGATGAAGTTGACGCGGTCGAGCTGTTTGATCGACGCCGTCACTTCCGGTTTCACGATCGAGCGCTTCAAGAGCACGTCGACCTCGATGTTCGGGTCCTGGTTCAACATATGCACGACCGACGTGAGCCAGATGGCCGATCCGTCGATCAAGTTCAAATTGACGTCCCCGTACACGAGGATTCGGAGCGGTTGCTTCGTCATAATGTTACCTCCTGAAGGTCCGCTTCATCCATGGCGGCACCGGCTTTCACATATTGATACGGGTCGACACTGAAGATGCGTTTGCCAGAACGAGCAAGCTCGTTCAAGCTCTCATCCGCTTCAAAAATGTGGAGTGCCTCCTCCACCGTATAGAAACGGAGTGCCGACGGCTGCACGATCGAGCGGGACGGTGTCGCATCAAACACATAACGATACGACTCGTCATGATCCTGTTTGACGAGCTGACCGTCATACGTATAGTAGTCCTCTTTCGTCAGAACGTCCGCTTCTGCGTAGCGTGCCGCGAGCAGATAATCGCTCAAGTAGTTCGGACCGTAATAATCGTCCGACTTCAAGTGGGCGACCCAATCGTACGCTTCGACCATCTCCGTGAACGAGGTATAGTGCGTCAAGTAGCTACGCATATACGTCGAGATCGACGGCGTGTTATACGTGTTGTATACATCGATGTGATCCTCGAACTTATCGAGGAACATCATGAGATGTTTATGCTCATAACGTTGCGCCTCGAACTGAGCGACGACGCGTTCTGCCTCTTCGCGCGACTTGATGAAGGCGACGACGGCGATCTTCTCGTGGTCGACACGGTACGGGATGCCGACGTCTTGGACGATTTTCGCGAGACGTTGCGTGTACGTGTGATACGTCAACACGTGACGCATACCACGCATCGCGATGTCCTCATAGAATGAGTCATCTGTCATCAAACGGCGGAACGTTTCATCCAAGTCAGATTCTCCGTCGTCAAGGAAGACGTAATCGCCAAGCATGGCATCAACCCCGACCGAGCGTGTACTGACGACCGGTGTGGCGCAGGCGAGTCCTTCGAAGACGCGACGTGAGAACATCGTCGGTGAATCGTTGACCGAGTTGACGTTCAACATGACTTTATATCCTTTATACGCCTTGGCAATCTGGTTGTATTTCAAACTGCCGCGAATCGAGTGACGGAACTGTTCCGGGAATTGAAGTTGGTCGCTCTCCCCGCGTTGGTTGATCGCATAGTTACGGTCGTAAATCGCAAGACCATACTTGTCTGCTGCCGCGAACAGTCTGTCCATGTCAGCTTTACGCGATTCGTGACGGTTCGCATAATACGAACCGGCGAAACACGCGTACGGCTCACGAGTCCCCGGTAAGCGGATCGGGTTATGTTCTTTCGGCTGTGCCGCGAACGGTAACGCATCGACACGGTCATGACCACAATCTTCTTTATAGTTCGGAACGCGGTTCATGTCGGTCGTATACACATAGTCGAATCGCTTCGCCGTTTCAATGAAACGGTCGTAGTGAATCGGGTCTTCTTTGTTCCAAAAGACGGTCGGGATATTGTGATAACGGCACCAAGCGAGAAGCGCATCGAGCTCTTCCCATGTGTTCGTGCCATATTTGACGATTTTCTTCTCCCATGCACCGGCGTTCCCTTTCCACGCCGATTCGACGACAAGGACGTCCGGTTGCTCATCGAGGAGCACCGTCTTCCAGTTGTCCGGTGTGAACGTGATGAGCTGACATTCTGGTTTGTAAGATGCCATCGTGAACTCATCGAAGATGGCCGCGACCTTCAGTTCGTGTAGTTCACGTGGGATTGGTGCGAAGAAGCGAGCCTCGCGCACGTCCATCCATGTCGGGTTTTCTGTACCATCGCTGACGAGTTCTTCAGCGACACGGATGCGGTCGACCCGAGCCTCTCCGACACCGTCGACACGGAGGGCGAAACGAAGGAAGCGGATGCCACGGTCAAAGTAGAAGACTTTCTCGCTTCCGATTTGAACCTGTTGCATGATCTGACGCTCCGTCGCCGAGTAGGCAATGATGTAGAGGACAACGTTCGCCCCTTCATCGGCTACACCATCGAGCGTGACACGGTAACGACTGTTCGCCTTCACTTCATACGGGAACTCTGTCGGGAGCAGTTTGAAGCTGTTGTTCATCTCTGCATACGAGATATAGCGGCGCTGATCGTCCTCGCCTTTCAACTGGACGACGAGTTGGTCATCTCGACTCTTCAATTTGATGAGGTCGGGTGCCGGGATCGTCCACATGTCCGGTTTGAGGGACAAGATGTCTTCACGGCGGACACTCTTTTCGCGAATCATTCCGATATTCAAGTTCTCAAGCTGTCCTGACCCGTTCACGCGGATGAAATAGCGGATGGAACGGTGTGACGGTGCGATTCGGACGATACCGCTCAGTCCGAGTGGCACTTCAATCAAACGATCCTGCCCAGACACCGTATACGTCGCGATGAATAGCGAGGCGTCCGCTGTACCCGTGCGGTCCCCTTTCAAATAGAAACGATACAAGTCATCGTCCATATCACCCGTCTCAAAATCGATGCCACGTTCTGTATCGACGTGTGGTAGCGCGATCTCATCGACGCCATAGTGCGTGTATTGGTTCCCTTCGGCACGGACGACGAGCGTGTCTCCGTCGAAGTGAGCAATCTCACTCTGTGGTTTGAGAGAACGGAGTGACGACGACGTAAGCGGATAACGGAAATCAAAAGCATCAAGTGATACGTTCGCAGCCGTCCCTTCGACTGTCCAAAGCGACAGCTTGCCGAGCATTAGCTCGACGAGGCTGAACGCTCCTGCCCCGTTGACTTCAAGATGAGCCCGGACGATTTGTTCACCCATGCCGAGCGTCACATCGACCTGATCGCCGTCCTGTACCGTCACGTAACGAGTACGTCCACCTTTACGCACGACTTCTAACGTCAACGTTGGCATCAGACCTTCGCGCGATTTGACACGCATCATAGCCGTGAACGTCTTTTGACCTGATTCGACGAGGTCGTTCACCGAGATGATATCTGAACTCGCGTTCGGTCGGTACGTGACGGTGACCGGCTCGTCCCCAGAGAAGACAAGGTCCGTCCCTTCAACGTGTACGTAAGGTGAGCGTGTATACCAGTTCGGTACGAGTTCACGTAGTTGATGCGATTTGTTCGGGCGTTTGTTCAACACTTTACGACCGAGTCGCTTCGACCGTTGTACCCCAAGGTAAGCGGCGCGACGTGCTTTTTTCTGCCAATCCATCCTCATATCCTCCAAATCATCGAGTCTTTCGAGCTCGATTCTTTATTTGCGAATGCGTCGTGCAACCGCCTGTGCCTTCAAAATCGCTTTTCCGGCTTTCGATTGCACAAGACGACGATACTTCTGATTCAACACATCATATTTACGTTTCAAGTCACTGAGCGCTTGCTCTTTCTTCTCGAACGTCTTCACGGTCCATTCAAACGTGTACAGAAGATCTCCATACTTTTGAACGAGTCGTCGATGCTTTTGACGTAATAGACGTTCATCATGTTTCAAATGACGAATCTCTTCTTCCTGCAGTTTGATTCGTTGTTTCAACAATCCGATTTCTTTTTCAAATTCGTTGCTCATGCTCTCACCTCACAAGTATGCGTCAAAGTAAAGACGCTTCAATTCTTCTGTTTGTCCTGATTCATATAAGTCGACGAATTGTTTTACAATCGGCGTCTCTAATTCCATCGGACGATACTGTTCGATGATTTCATAAAGCATACCGGCATTGTCGACAAACTCTTCCGGTTTGCTTCGGCGTAAGAAGACCAAATACCACATCGAGAAGAAGCGTTCGAATCGTGTGGAACGGTATTGATCGAGTACACCTTCCCGGGCGAATGCTTTTGCCCGTGCCGTCTCCCGAATGACACACTTCGTAAAGTACTTCTTCGTGATCGTGTTGACTGTCGAACCGGCGACGGCCGCGTAATAATCATGAATCGTCAAGTCGAGAAGAGCGACGCGTCCTGCGCTGAGGAACATCTCTTGGAAGAAGAGCGAGTCTTGCCCGACCGCACCGATGACCTGTTTCAAATCGTGCTTCTGGATGAAGTCTTTTTTGATGACCATCGTCTGGATACTCTGTACTTTGAAGTTGTGCTCGAGCAAGTACGCTCTCGGGTCTTCGATGACGCGAACACCATCTTTTTCAAGGCCGTCTAGCTCAATCATGGCCTCACGGTTCGCAAGCTTCAACATACTTCCGACTGCGAGGTCAAGCGCGTCATTCTCTTTCATGATACGGAATAGTTCCGCATAGCCGTCGTTGACCGCTTCATTGTCCGGGTCAAGGAAAGCGATGTACGGTGTCGTTGCCAATTCGACGCCTTTGTTTCGCGGACGCGACGCACTGCCGCTGCCTCCGTCGTTGAATGAGTACGTGTAGACGTTCGGATACTTCCGCACGAGGCGTTCGATATAGCCGATCGTCTCTTGGTCCGTCGAACCGTCGTCGACGAGCCAAATCTCCATGTCTTCAAACATCGAGCTACGGCGAAGACTAGAGAAACATTTGTTGTAGAGATAACGACCGTTGTTATAAATCGGGACGATCATTGAAAGCGCATAGTCGCCCGGTTCGTTCGGGACGAGTACGTCATCTGCCGCGAGCAGTTCGAAATGATCGATGGCATAGCCTTGTCCCTCGATACGCTGGTCGTCCCGAAGCGTCTCAAGCGACAGGTGGCTTGCCGCAAACATCGTTAACGCGACGTCATCGTATCCCTCTACGAATTCATGTACAACGTCCTGCCCTTTCGTCACGAAAGCGACGTCCGTGTATTTGAAGGCGTTGACCATATCCTCTACATAATAGTCGAGGTAGTGATAACGGTCGTCAAATACCGTCACGAAGTCGGCTGTGCGTAAATCGACTTCTTGTAAATCCGCTTCTGCGACAAAACGTTTATGCGGATACGATTGGCGCTCGAACTGCTCACGCGTCGCCGTCACGTCACCGCGACCGATGACGAGGACGTCACGACGGACTTCGTGGTGAATGCCGAGAACGAATAATATTTCGTTGAAACGATCATAAATTGTATGGTTCGAGAAGATTGTACGGACACCAGATAGCTGATGCTCGAGACGCTCTTCGTCTGTATCGAACATTTCTAAAATCCCTTGTGCATCCAATGCGCTCGTCGCGATGAATACGTTCGGGAAATCGTTGTTGACGGCCACGTTGTAGTTCGTCAAGACGAGTTGCCCCCGTGCCTGTGCCTCATAGATGGCTTGCGCACTCATCGTCGGACTGTTTTTCACTTCATTGACGTGAAGAATCCAGTTCGAGGTTTCTTTCAACGCCTCGATCTCCTCTTGGTCCCCATGGACGAGGACATCTTGAAGTGATTTCGGTGCGAACGACACCTTCGATTCATCCGCTTCGCGAATTACATAAAGAGACTTATTCGCATCACGAACACCTTGTGCGAGTGTCTCCAAGTCTTTTGCGAAACGTTGTACCGGGAAACGGTTCGTGACGACGACCGAATCCGACTGAACATGCGTCATTCCGATTGGATTGAAGCGAAGTGGGTCGATTCCCGGACGGATGACAAAAACGCGCTCATGTCCGGCTTCTTCGATATAATCCGTCACACGCTCCTCGTTTCCCGTAAAGATATAGTCACACTGAGCGGCGAGTGAGGAGAAACGATCGTAGTGATTCGTATCGAGAGTAGTTTCAAACACGACACGAACATCAATTTGTTTGGCTTTGCGAATCAAATTCTCCAACCAGTGACGTGAGTGTGAACGCGGCGAACCCATGTGGTGGAATGCGGTCGTCTCATCTTCCACTAGCGCGGCCGAGATGAGAAGGAAATCAATCTTTTCGATTTCAGCCAGCTCTAAGAAGCCCGTCACATTCTCAAATAAATGGACATGACAAAGCCGCTCTAACTCTTTCGCTCGTTTGACCGGACCGACGAATGCCACTTGTACGTCCGCCTTCTCATAAAAATTGCTCCCATTCGATGCGATACGAGTCACATCTTGTTTCGGGAGTCGCGCTCGAGCTGATTCGAGTTCCGTTTTTAAGTTAGCTTGCTGTTCTTCAAACAATTTATCGTCAAGACGCGGGCGTTGTGCCTGTCTCGACAATGAAGGAAGGTCCTCAAGGGTGATCAAGTCATCTCCGTTCAATGCTTCTCTCCGGTCGACCCGTTCTTTTTCTTCTTTCAACCACGCAATGTGCGCTTGCACATCCCGCAGCGTCGCTTTTACATCCATACGTCCGCTCCACCTTTTTTAAGTAATCAGTATTTCTTCATCTTATCGTATCTTAACAGAGTTATATGTCGGTCGCAATTTGATGACAAATGTATACACCCGAGTTTCCTATATAAAAGACGGACCCATTCCTGGATCCGTCCGAAAGTAATCAATGATTGTCTTATTCAGCTGCGTTGACGTCGACGATACGTCCTTCAACAGCAGGTGTGACTTCTTCGCCGAGGCTGATCAAGTGATCGCGGAAGTTTTCCCAGTCGATGAGACCGAGGTCATTGACGCGACCGTCTTTGAATGCCGTTTCAAACTCAACATAGTTGTCTCCACCTTGGGCTGTGAAGAAGTTCGTTGCGACTTTGTAGCTCGTCGCGTCTTCGACATCGACGAACTCTGTCCCGTTGTTATACTGCAAGCTAACGATGCGCTCGCCAGCCGGTTTCGAGCTGTCGAACAACACTTTGAATCCAGATACGTGGAGGAATCCACCGTTCTCGATTGGGTAAATGCCAACGCTACGCTCGAAGGCCGCTTTCAATTCGCTACCTTTCAAGTCCATGATGGCAAGCGTGTTTCCGAATGGAAGTGTCGTCAACACTTCACCTGTCGTGACAGGACCTGCATCGATTGATGCACGGATTCCACCACCGTTTTGAACGGCACCGATGACAGCAGCATCATATTCTTTTGCTTTCGTGAGCATACCGTCTGTAATCAAGTTACCGAGGGCTGTTTCATTTTTACGGACACTCGGTGCTGTTTCGTCACCTTTGTCACGTGGGTTATCGAGTGGAGCTGTGAGCGAGACACCGATTGGGTCTTGGCTGATTGTATCCACGACATCTTTGAATGGTGCGAGCAACTCGACCGCGTATGGATCTGGTTGAAGTGCTTTCACGTCAATCAAGCTGCCTGCATGTTTGATGACTTTTCCATCCTTGTCGAACTCGACATCAACCGTTCCGAGGAAATTGCTGTATTGGTCCGCTTGAACGATGACCGTTGGCTCTGTTTTTCCTTCTGTGATGAGGACCGGAGCGCTCAAACGAGTATGCGTGTGGCCACCGACGATGATGTCGATCCCATCTACGTTTTCAGCAAGCAACAAGTCGTTGTCGAACGCCGGGTTGTCGTTATACCCAAGGTGTGAGACAGCTACGATTTGATCGACGCCCATCTCTTTGAACGCGTCGACTGCTTTTTGTGCTTCTGCGATGTAGTTTTGGAATTCAATTGGGCCTGGGCTAGCGATGGATGCCGTCTCTTCTGTTGTCAAACCGAAGAATCCGACCTTCTCGCCATCCACTACTTTGATGACTCCTTCATAAAGACGACCGTTGTACGCTTTTTGCGAAACTTCGTCACGGTAGAGGCTCTTCATGTATTGGTCATTTGCATAGTTGACGTTCGAGCTGACGAACGGGAAGTTTGCATAGCGGACGAAATCAGCAAGTTCTTTGTGTCCTTGCTCCGTACCGAGATCGAATTCGTGGTTACCCGGCACCATCAAATCGTATTTCATGTAGTTCATGAGTTTGAGGTCAGCTTGACCTTTGAACTCGTTGAAGTAAAGCGATCCTGAGAAGACGTCCCCTGCGTCGATCAAGAGGCTGTCTGGCTTCTCTGCACGGATTTGCTTGATGGCTGTCGCACGTTTCGGTGCGAGATCGAGCGCGGCGTGCGTGTCGTTCGTGTGCATGATCGAGAGCTTGTATCCTTCTACTGTATAAGGAACTTCAAGTGTGATTGTTTTACCACGGTTTGTATATGTAGCCGTCGCGACGAATTCGCCGACTTCACTCGTGTCGATTTTGCTCCAACGTACTGCTTTTTCATACGTCCCACTTGCGAATTTCACTTGTTGCTTCACGATGCCAAGTGCCGGTTTCCCTTGTTTGAACACGAGTGGCTCGCTCGGTGGTAAAATCGCAATCGGGTGATCGAGGACGCGGACGCGTTTCTCAATGTACTTCCCTTTGCCTTTGACGATTCCCTTAGCTGTTTGGAATGTACCTAATTTCTCCAAATTGACGCTCGATTTATACCAATGGATCGGCGCGCCCTCATATGTAGCATCGAGTGCAGCATCCAAGTCCCCTGCGTACACATACGCTGATTTCGCTTTGACGACTGGTGCTTTCGACGCAGCTTCCGTGACAACAGCCGGTGCGAGCGATGCAGTCGATACGGCCGCTACAGCGAGTGCTGTGTACAACTTACGAGATGATTTCTTTGTCATGTCCAATTCCCCTTTCAGATTTGCGAAGAGGACACACAAGAGAAAGCGCTTACATCATTCGACTTTTTACTTACCACGATTACCCCAAAGTCGTCCGTTTTTCCCTTATATGTACAAATCGCTCTAGTTCTAACGTAACGGAAACGCGTCCAATAAACAATCACAAATTGAAGATTTTTAAGGTTTTTACAATTTCCACAAAAAACGATTCCCTCATTATGTAAAGGACGACATCACTTCGTGAGAGCGTCGTGACGTTTTGCCCTTTACACGTCACGACTTTCCTCACACGGCACATGAATGACATGCTTCCCCCCGTTTTCAATCCAATACGAGACGATGTACACCCCATCCCGCTCTTCGACCTTCGTATCGACGACACGCTTCCCGGTCCGGTCTAGTCGAATCAGAGTCAAAAAGCGAACTTCGCTACCATGTTCAATCGAAACGACTTGCTGGCGGGGAGTCCACTCCAAATCACGCATGGATACATGGCTCGGTTCAAGTGCCATATAAGCCTCTTCGCTTTTTAAAAGCTGAATGAATTGAATGGCTCGATTCGAGGCATCTTTAAATCGAACGTTGTGTTCTTCTGGTGTACCCGATACCAGGTCCAAACCGGGTGCCAGATGGAAGCGCTGGACAAAGAGGTCCGCTTCCGGCGCAACAATCCGATCAAACACGACAAGCGTTCGCGCCTTATCGTACACGACATGCCGAGTATGAATGGCCCCTTTTCCAATCAGACGGCTCACTCCGGTCGCCGTCATCTGTTTCCGCGCCTCTTTCACCTCTAGGATTCCGCTCTCTCCGATTCGCTCGATCGACAAGTCGAGCTCTTCTCCGAGTCGATGTACCGTATTGTGCGCCGCGACACGTAGTGCTTGCGCACGCTCAGGTCCGTCCACATAGCCATACCGACCGGTTTCGACGATGAAATCCCGCCCCAATCCATATAGTTCGAGACTCAAGTCGTCGGCATGTTTATGTGCACCCCCATGGTATCCCGCTGTCATCAGAATATAGGTGGCGTCACGAAACGGACGCTTTGCATGGTGCCAATATTCACGCATGACCGCATATTGAGAGCCTAGATTCGCCAGCAGTTCTTCTGGGCATTGTCCTTGTGTCCCTCCGCTCATGGCAAAGGCTAGTTCGGGAAACGTTTCAATCCGAGGAATTAAACGGCTTCCGCGAAGCTGTCCTCCCGTATCCCCCACGATCGGCAAGGTTTGGTTCGGTTTAATGAAATGCAAGAGGCGCTTTGGCATCCGGTCGATGCGTCCAATCCCTTCCGGCAACGTGAATCCATTTAAATCGGCCCAGTCTCTAAATCGACTTAGCGTATGGTACACGTAAACGTGATAGCCGGGCGAGTGCTCCAAATGGGTCCCGTCCTCCGAAAGGCAAATGTCGAGTTGCTTATTCAACCGCGCACGCGCAATCCTTCTCCAATCCGCACTGCGATCAAACTCCGGAAAACAGGAAGCAATCGCAAACAGTGCCATATCTTGAAAGAGCCCATGGTTATGGAGCGGACGATAAAAGGTAGGGGTCGCCAGTAATGTCGCATGTTCATATAACAGATGTAACAAGCGGCACGTCACACGGGCATCATGATGGATCGGTGCCTGGCGATACGCTTCAAAGAAACGGAGTATATGGAATACTCGAATCGCCGTACCGTGCGCATGGTATGCTACACGCCCCCGCGGACCGCCATGCAGCGGATGATGGCTCTGCCAGCTATCGATGATTTGGTGTGCATAGTGCAAGTATCTTTCCTCTTGCGTCACCTCATAGGCATGTGTCAGTTGATTGACCGTCGTCAAATAGTGGAGTTGGAAAAGGAACGAGTTGTTGTTCACAGGTGGTAACATTTTGTTCCAATCGAACGTCCGAACATCACGGACGGCCAATGTATGCGGAAGCGATGGGATATACCATCTTCCGTTCAACGTCTCTTCCGCAAAATGAACCGCCTGTTCATCACGGATTTGTTCATAATGATACGAAGCGAATGTGCGCTTTTGTTTCATATAGTCACGGACGAGCAGTCGCTCCATCTTGTCCGTCAGTTTGATTTTCGAGAGGGGTTCGGTCATAAGGAGCATCACGTCCGTCGCGCGGACGAGTGCTTCCCTTCCTTCTCTATGGACAATATAATATCGACCGTATGGACGGATGAGCCGCACCGTCTCGGTCGTCTCGAGCCGACTGTCTGGCACCATCCGTCTTCCCTTCCATTGATAGCACATCGTCCCTGCCGAGATGACGACGTCCCAACCATCGCTCGCTTTCCCCGAGAGCGAACCCCGAAGTTGAGCCACGATCTGTTTTGCATGTGAATGTTCCATTCGTTCCCTCACTTGTCAGTTGTTCTACTTGAAAATTCTACCTTAGCAAATGGTGGGATTCAACAACTACTCCCATCGTCCACGTAAAAAAGCCTGGCAGTCGCCAGGCTTCAATCATTTTGGAACGTCGAGAGTATGGGTCTCGCCGTTGGAAAGTGTATAGGTGAGTTCATACTGATTAGCTTGTTCCTTGACCGTCGTGTCGACAATCGAGGTGTTCGTCCGGTCGATCCGCATGAGTGTGATGTAACGAACGTCCGTACCGTATTCAATGGAGACGACTTGGTCGCGAAGCGTCCACTCCGCATCACGGACCGAGAGATGACTTGGTTGAACGGACATATATGACTCTTCGTCCGTCTCGAGCTGCATCAGTTGAATCGATCGACGGCGGCTGTCTCGGAACGTCACGTTCTGTGCCTCGGTCGTCCCTTTATATAGCTTCAGACCCTCTCCGAGGTGGAAGCGCTGGACGAACATGTCCGGCTTCGGTGAGGTGATGCGGTCGTAGACGACGAGCGTTTTCGCCTTGTCATAGACGAGGGTGCGGCGATGCGTAGCCCCTTTCCCAATCAACGCGCTCTCTCCGATGGCGAGGCTTGTCTCTCCACGGTCTTCGGTCTTCACGATACGGCTCCGACCGATCATGCCTTTGCTTAAATCCAAGTTTTCCCCGTATCGGTGGATGGTGTTATGGGCCTCGACTTTAAAGACTTCCTTCCGTTCAGGTCGTGACGAATAACCAAAGCGACCCGTCTCGATGATGAAGTCACGCGCCAGTCCATAGAAGTCGATGCTCAAGTCATCGGCATGCTTGTGGGCACTGCTATGATAACCTGCCGTCATCATCACTTGTGTCGCACCCGAAAACGCCTCAGGTGGACGCGACCAATATTCGCGCATGAAGCTGTATTGGTCCCCGATTTGCTTCGTCAACAGGGTCGGTGCCACGCCCTCTGCTCCTCCGCTCACTGCGAAACTGAGCTCCGGATATTCGTTCGTCTTTGGAATGATGTTCATCCCTTGAAGGTGCCCGGTCGTGTCACCGAAGATCGGGAGCGTCCGATTCGGCTTCAACATGTAGGTGAGCTGATCCGGCATCTTCTCGATATAGCCCGAGCGTGAAGGCAGAACGAACTGGTTAGCCTCGGCCCATTCGATAAAGCGCGACAACGTATGATACACATACACGTGATATCGAGGTGAGTGTTCAAGGTGGACCCCTTCCGGCGAGATGCTGTGGGCGATCTGCGCCTGGAGCCGCGTGCTGGCGGTCGATTGCCACGCCTTACTCCGGTCAAACTCAGGGAACGTCTGGGCGATGGCGGTGAGCGCAATGTCTTGGAAGATGCCGTGGTTATGTTTCGGTTTGTAGAAGTCGGACGAGGCCAAGATCTCCCCATGCTCATACAATGTTTTCAACATGAGCTCGGTGAAGGCAGGGTCCCGATAGAGTGACGTCTCTTTATACACATCCCAGAAATTCAACAAATGGAACACACGAATCGCCGTTCCTTGGTCATTGTATCCCCACTTGAGTCGTTTGTAGTTATAGGCCGGGTGTGCCTTCGTCCAACTTTTGATTAGTCGTTCGCCATATTTCAGATAGGCGAGGTCCCCCGTGTCATTGTACGCTTGCGTCAACTGATTGAGGACCGTCAAGTAGTGGAGCTGGAACGGGAACGAGTTGCTGTCCACGGCCGGGACGTCCTTATGCCAGTTGAACGTGTCGATGTTTGGGACCGACAGATTGTTCGGTTTCGTTGGGATATACCAATTGCCGGCGAGCGCCCGATCGGCGAACTGTTTCGCCTGTTCTGTCGATAGCCGGTCATACTCATACGGGATATGGGACTCGGTCTGCCCCATGTATGTATGGACGAGCGGACGGTTCGTTTTCGATTGGATGCGTGCTTTCGTCAACGAACGGGCCGGAACGACCTCCGCCTGGCTTTTCTTGATATAGATCCGTTTGCCGCCGGACATGGCAAGGTAATACCAACCGGACGGGCGCACGATGCGGTATTCTTTCGTCGTGTTCGTCTTCTGTAGCGGGACCAACTTCTTCCCCTTCATTTGGTGTAGCGTGGTCGACGGAGCGACGCGCACGTTGAAGTCCGAATTGGCCGAAGCCGTCGTCATCGGTGCGAACAGGAGCATCCCGCTCAA
This sequence comes from Exiguobacterium sp. 8H, assembly GCF_902506255.1. Taxonomy (GTDB): domain Bacteria; phylum Bacillota; class Bacilli; order Exiguobacteriales; family Exiguobacteriaceae; genus Exiguobacterium; species Exiguobacterium profundum. The sequence continues at coordinate 1,586,267 of NZ_LR733429.1, forward strand.
CATCCCGATGGATAATCGTCTATACAAAGGTTTCATGATTTTCCTCACATTTCCGGTTTGATTTCACCCTGTAAATTATATCCATTAAATGAATACTAAACAACTAAAACTTGGATATCATTTACCTCTTGATCAAATCATCACCTGACATCCTCCTATAATGGTTGTTATAGAGAATCGATGCTTCCGATGGATAAGGGATACAGGTTGTGCCATACAGCATTTCCGTGCTGTGTCTGATTTGAGCTGACGAAACTTCAACGTTCGTGAGGTGCGAAATCTGCATAACAACCATTATGCTGTATCCACCTAGGAAACTTGAGACGCGCGCGGGAAAGCAGCCCTCCATGCCAGATGCTAACGAACAGATCAAAGAGTGGGAGCCGATGATCTTTTACGTCATCCGACAGCTCCATCTCCATCCGAACGAAGTCGACGATGCCGCCCAAACGGCACGAATCGCCCTATGGCGTGCCCTTCAAGACGGCAAGACGTTAGGGAAAACGTACTGTTTCATCCGTATCCGCGGGGCCATCCTGAACGAACGGGCCAAACAGGCGAAGACGCTCCAACACGAGGTCGCGAGCGAACGACTCCCAGAACAAGTCGACCAGCGCGAAGTACCCCTCTCGCTTTGGCTAGACGACAAGCGATCCACTTTACCAAATCGCCATTTCACCTTACTCTGCCATATGCTTCACGGGACCGAGGCATCGCTCGGGTACTCGCCGAGTCGACTACGCGCCTATAAGGCCGAACTGCAACGGATGCTCCGTGAGGACAACGAGTAAGAGGAGACAGGAAGATGACCTTACACATGAAAGATGCCGTCGCTCAGCACATCCACTATTTACGCATGACCGGAAAATCGGACAACACGGTCAGCCAGGCGACCTACAAATTTGCCCGATTCGAAGCCATCATGGGAGAAGGCAGAACGCTCGACGAATTAAAAACGAGGCAGGACGTCATGCCGTATATCGACACGCTCCGTTCCAAAGGATGTCAACCGGTGACCATCAACAACTACTTGAGCGCTCTTCGTGGCTTATACGATTGGGCCATCGCCGAGCATCTCGTCACCCATAACCCCTTTCATCAGTTACGGGTGAAAGTGACCGAGCGCCATTCAGCGGAGATCCCCTCCCCTAAGCAATTGTCCGCCGTCATCGATGCCATCGACGTCCCGTTGTATCGTACGTTTTTAACCGTTCAGCTCCATACGGGCATGCGGATCAACGAGGTCCGGCTGTTAAAACTCGATGCGATCGATTTGCAGGAGCGGTTACTCTATGTCCGAGAATCAAAGACGGGAAAGCCCCGGAGAATCCCGTTGAATGACAAGATTCACTCCGTCCTCTCCACCTATCTCGATGAGGAGAGACGTCCCGTCGACTCGCCCTATGTGTTCCCGTCTGCACGAGGCGCCTTGATTTGTAAGACGACCATCAATCGTCACCTGACGACGGCTGCCACAGAGGTGCTCGGTTATCCTGTCACGTCTCATACGCTCCGCCATGCATTTACGACGCACCTTTATGACAAAGGGGTCATGGAGACGACGTTATCTGAATTACTTGGCCACTCCGAGCCGAAGACGACACGTCGGTACATCCGCGTCCGCGAGAATCATCTTCGCGATGCGGTGGAACGGTTGACGTTGGATTAAAGACCATACGAAGAAGACCGACCTGTGAATTAGATCGGTCTTCTTTGTATGGGAAATCGGTTTCTGCTTGAACGGGACCAGACCACCTCTGATCGACGCGGAATCGTTCTTATCTGTTTACGATATACACTTTCAGTAAGTACACGATGATTCCGATCAATGCCGCGATAGCCAAATACACAATCGGCACCAATAATCCTGGCGCGGTCAGAGAGATCCCGTAAATGACGAGTGCCGTCACAAAAAATAGTAACAAAAACAAACTAACGTGCTTCATTCACATCTTCCCCTTTGGCATATGACATACAAGTCATTCGATTCACCTCACTTTATCATATTTTTCCAAATGAGGACTCGACATGCATCCGTCGTAATCCTTCATTAATTGTCGGGACAAAATCAAATTGAACCTACCTCCATTTAAAATAAAGATGATATAGAAAATTAAGGGAATAAACGCACCTCATGGTATACTTTGAAAAAGAAGTAAATCCAAATTTATTGAGGTGTATGCATGAAACGAATATTACTCGTCCTCGTCTTAGTAGGGGCTTGGGGCATGACCCCGACAGACTCCGTCCAAGCTGCGACGAACCCTTTCGATATCCGTTCCATCCCGAATGCGACCGTCTATGAAATGAAGAACGGTCGATTGACGAAAGTGGCAGCGTATTCGACAACGAAACGCTATACAGCCGTCAGTACGTCCGGCTGGTACTACATCGCACTAAGTAATACGAAAAAGATCTACATAAAGAAAAGTCAGGCCAAGCTCTTACTCGGTGACCCACTCACCGCTTCGAATTTGAAGTCGAGTGGAACGGCACGACTCGCGCATGAGTATATGAAACAGATGCCGCTTCACGCACCATATGAATATGAAAAATTGACACCTGCGCGCGCCGTCGACTACGCCAACCGTGCGATTCGTGGGGATTGGTCGATCCCGTCCAAACCATATCAATTGTCCGTCCCGAACGTCGATACGTTTAACTGGCACCGGGACATCCCGAGCTCGTCGAGCAATTCCTATCCGTTCCAAATTCATTATTTGACGGTGCTCAATCAATTGACCCAGGCGTATAACGAGACCGGCAATACTGCTTATTTGAAGTACGGGGGACGGGTCGTTAAAAGTTGGACGAAAGCCCATCCGATTGCGAACTACAAACAGTACCGTTGGCCGTATAACGACCACGGCACGTCGATTCGGACGTTCCATCTCTTGAATTTTTGGGATGCCTATAAATCTTCTTCGCTCTATAAAGATACGGCGTTCACGGGTCTGATGTTGCGGACGCTCCACGACCATGGCACGTTACTCGCAACGTCTAGCTTCTATAAAAATGATCACAATCATGGAATATTCCAAGACATGGCGCTCACCGCCATCGCGCAGACGTTCCCACAGTTCGACCGGAGCAGAACGTGGAAGACGCTCGCAGATAGCCGCCTCGATAAACAGATCCGCCACAGCATCACGTCGGACGCCGTCCACCTCGAGCATTCACCCGGCTATCAGTCCTATATGTATCACGTGCTCGACCGCTTCCTCATCTGGGCAGAAGCGAACCGTTTCTCACTCCCTTCGAGCATGACACGGGTCGAACAGATGCCGAAGCAACTGACGTATATGATCAAACCGAACGGGACACTCCCGATCTTTGGAGACACGTCCGGTGTCAGACGGAACACCTCGATCATTCCGCATATCGAGGATTTCCCCGAGCTCGTCTTCGCCCTCACCCAAGGGAAGGAAGGGACACGCCCACCGGTCACGGCGAAACGGATCAGCAACCAATACAGCTTCATGCGCGAATACTGGGCATCTCCACCTCGCGCGTTCAATCAGGCGACCCAGGTGATGATGACAGCCGGTTATCACAGCAGTGCCCACAAGCATGCCGATGACTTGAGCATCGACCTGTACGGCCTCGGCCGCGACTTCATCATCGAGACGGGTCGCTACGGCTATACGAATCGCCCCGAACGTCAGCGCGTCTTCGGTGTCGATGCCCATAATACCGTCCACCGTGACGGGGCGAATCTCGACCTCCGCTCCACGATGCGTGGGAAGAGCAACATCAAGACCGTACAAAATCTTGGTGCGACCCTTCTTACGATTGGGGAGAGCCAGCTCATCGGGAACGGGGCGACGCATCGACGGACGCTCGTCTACGACAGAGAACAGACACTCATCGTCTACGACCGGATCAGTTCACCCGCAACCACAAAGTTCGTGCAGCGGTTCCATCTCGCCGAAGGTCTGAAACTCCTTCAGAGTTCGATGGCGACTCAGAACGTCGTCTACGGTGATACGAACGGACGAACGATCCAGCTCATGCAGCTGAACCTTAAAAATTCATCGATGCGCAACAGCACGAGCTTCGTCGCCGTCGAGGATTACGAATGGAAGCCGCGTCCACAAGTCATCTCATATAATACCGGGAAAGACGTGCGCTACCTCACGCTCATCCGACTCGACCAGTCGAAGACGACGATTCGGTCGGCTAGTGTGAAAGTGTCCGGTTCGAGCTACATCGTGACTTATACGCTCTCGAATAAAGAGACGAGACAAATTCGCGTGCCAATTTAACGAGAACTATATTTTACAGTTTCAACACAAGTGTCTGAATCAAATAGACATACCGTCAACAGCGTGATAGATTGTTTGACGAAAAGAAAAATAGGAATGTATAGAGGAGATTACATCAGTTGCAGAAGCTCAGTTTTTTAGATGCCCTTCGCGGTTATGCCATCCTCGGGGTCGTGTTGACGCACTCGACACGGTCCCTTCAACAATTGCCTGATTGGTTATACCATATCGGGATACAAGGGTCGCGCGGCGTCCAACTCTTTTTTATCGTCAGCGCCTTCACGTTGTTCTATTCATTGGAGCGCTATACGGTATCGCGCCAGATTCCGCTTCAGGACTTCTACACGAAGCGCTTCTTCCGGATCGCACCGATGTTTTACGCCGCACTGCTCTTCTACTTGAGTTTTGATCTAATCAATCAATTCATCGGGGTTTCGACGGCTTATCCAGACGTGACACTTTCCCTCTTGGTCTCGACGTTGACGTTCACGAACGTCCTGCATCCCGAGTGGTTATTCAGTCTCGTGCCGGGCGGTTGGTCGATCTCGAACGAATTTTTATTTTATGCATGTGTGCCGTTCCTGTTCAAATGGATCAAGACAGCGCGTCAAGGGATTGTGTGGACAACGTCGACGCTCGTACTCAGCATCGTCCTGCACCTCCTGACCGAACAGCGTCAGCCATTCATGGACGTGAAGAGTTTCGCCTTTTATTGGTTCCCGAACCAGTTGCCAATCTTCTTGATGGGGGTCACATTGTATCTCGTGTGGCGCGACCAATCATGGTCCGTGCGAACGCACTATGCGATGACGTTCGGCTCAATTGCGTTACTGATCATACTCGGGATTACTCCGTATGATGTCTATAGCGCATTTCCGAAACATGCGCTGTTCGGTCTCGCCTTTTGTCTGTTAGCTCTCGGCTTATCCGGCATTCGGGGACGTATCCTCAATCATCCGGTGATGCAGTACATCGGGTATATCAGCTTCAGCCTGTACCTCGTCCACTTTTTCGTCCTCGATTGGGTCAATCATCTCTTCAACGAGACGTGGACCCAGCAATATAGCGTGACGACGGTATGGATGTTGACGTTCCTCGTGACGCTCGTCGTCTCTGGCGTGATTGCATCCGTCACGTATCAGGTTATCGAGCGACCAGGGATTCAGCTTGGACGTTCAATCATAAAGAAACGCCTTTCTCAGAAACAGAAGAACCAAGTCGCATGACAAAAGGAGCTCCAAAAAGAGCTCCTTTTGTAATGTATGTTTTAAAATGATTCCTGTAATTCCACAGTAAAGACACCTTCATCATTTTGTATGACAAACATTCACATCATTCTTCAAGCAACTGACTTTTAACTCCAATGGTAAGTAGTGAGGTGCCAAGCGCAACAATGGATAGAAAGTCAGTGTTCACCTGACTAAAACGTTCTTCTATCAAAGATGAATCCACGATGAGGAGCATAAACAAAAGTATCCCAACAAGAGACCAAAAAATAGTGATGAAACGACTGATCCATTTTTTATGGGATAAGTAGGTCGCCAGTAAATCTCCAATCACAATCATGATGGACAATATGGAGACAATAAAAATAATTTTAGAATCAATTACACCGTTGTCAGAGTTCACGTTGTTTGATGGTAGACTCCACCACCCCATTAAGAAGGTACCAAATGACACAATTAAAACAATCATCCCAACAATTGTTATGATATTTAATTTTCTATAAAAAACAAACAACTCCAACACTAAATAGATTACTAGAAACAACATACTGTAAGAAACGATAATTCCAAGTTTTATAGGAAACGCTGAAATCCAAAATAAGAAACCCCCGATTACCGCCAGAGCAATGAATCTATTTAATTCACTTTGAAAAAACTTAATCTTAATCTACCTCTTTCTGAATTTTCGATACACCGAAAGAGGACACCCCAATCTCGTACTGTGAAATGTCCCACATTCAATTCGATATCGAGTTTTTTTATATCACCTGTAATACAATTTGAGCTGCACCCAACACACCCAACCCAATCAAAATCCATCGATTCTGCTTGAATCGGGCTTCATTCTGCTTGGCAAGTGCCTCATTCTCTTCTCTCAGCTGGATGATCGCAGCTTCAGCAGTTGCGTTCACGTCATCGAGCAACTGTTTCCGCATCGCCGCTTCACTAGCTCCCCGTGCGGTCATCTCTTCTGCGATTGCCTCCTCCCAAGTAAGGCGTGACGCATTACTATCGGCAACGGCTTGGAGGAACTCTTGTTTCGTCGTTTCACGTAACTCATTCTGTCGCTGTTCTAATCGATGCATTGTTGCGTCCAGTTCACTGGCTCGCTGGGATAGTTCTTCCTGTCCAGTTTGAAAATGAAGTTGTTGCGCCTCGTTCGCCTCATGGAAAGTCTTCGCCTGTTTGGCAAAATCGTCTTTCATTTCATTTAGTGCGAGAAGCCAGCTATCATATACCTGTTCTAGCTTTTCGAAACGTACATCGACATATTCCATTGTCGCCTTTTGCTGTACTTGTAAATCATGCATCCGCCTCTCAGCATTGCTCATATGCTTTGCAACTAGCTGTTCGGTTAAGGAAACCGAAGATGCCGACGCACTTTTCAACTGCTCGATCTCTGTCGTGAAATGACCATAGAAGTCACGAAAATACGACCGCACCTGCTCGTCTAGCTGCTCGACCTGTTCAACCGAATTTGTACTATCTGAATGAACGACCTGCTTCAAATTTTGGATAGTCGAAGAAAGATAGAGTTGATCCTCTTCAAGTTTTGCTTTTAAATCATCTACTTCTTGTTGGATCATCAGGATGGTTTGTTTTAACTTCGTATCGAGATCGTTTAAGAATACCTCTTGATTCAATTGTCGCAGGGACGACAATGCTTGCTCATAAAGCGCGTCTTCCACTGTCGTGGCTTGTTTCGTTTCCATTCGGACACCCCAGTGCTTGTATAATTTCCTCGGCATCTTGTCCGAGCGTGTATAAATAAAGTCCAGCGCTGTAACGTTCTTCGGTATTGTCGGACGTTGCTTGTCGCAATAACGCTTGCTGACGTTTCACGAAGTGCTCAATGAAGAAACTTCGGTATTGTTGTGCGTGATTTATGTCTTCTTGCCAACGTTCTTTCGTCTTCTTCAATCGTTCATGTAGTTGGATCACGCTGTGCTCGGCTTCATTTAGTTCAGCCTTAAGCAAATCCATCTCATGCGTGAAACGAATAACCAAGCGCACTTGATCATTCGAAAACGTTTCGGATATATCCTGCAATTGATCGTAGATATGTTTCACTTCGTGATACACTAACTCACTCAGTCGCGTTGACTCTTCGAGGAGGTGTTTTTTCATCGAATTCATCTGCGTCTCATAGTTCTTTTGGGACAAATAACGGTCTACTTTCGAGCTATCCCATGAAAAAAATTGAATCTCCCCCGGATGTGACACGTGCAATCGAGATGAGTCAACTTGATCGAGTTCGAAATAAATTGTATCTAGTAATCGATTCATGGTTTGTACGCCTTTAGTCAATGACTGATCTAGTACTGTGATTGCTCGAGAGAACGCAGTATTCAACGCCATTTTTGATTTGGCATACTTTGCATGTATTAACTCCGTTTCAATCATGGCTTCCTGGATTTCACGATGATGAATCCGTTCGAACGCTTTTTTGAAGACATCAATCTTTTCAGCCAACTGTATTTCTTGGCTTCCAAAATCCTCAATCCGCTTTTTTCCCTCTTCCTCTAACTTCTGCATTCGTTCCTTCAATCGAACGAGTTCCCGTTCTGCCACATCTAAATCTTCTGTGATATGGCGAATCTCTTCATCGCTCTGACGCACCACTTCCGCATAGTAACCTGTCAAAAAACTAAAGGACACATGCCGATAATCAGTCTGTTCAATTCGCTCTCGTAACTCATTCAAAATCGACTGGGCCATCTCACGCGTGTCCGGCTCAAGCCGATGCATGCTCGCCCCAATCTCGACCGGATACACTGTCCCGGGCGTTCGACCGAGAATGTCGCCAATTTCACGATGATAGTAGGCACGGAGGTCTGTCTCGTTTGAAATCGATTTGTCCCGCAATCGTCGTTTGACCGATTCCGGAGAGTACGCACGAGTCAAGACGACATAAAAATTATCCGGATAGTCATACCAATGCTGCAAGTGCGTCATACCGATGTCCCGAAGGAACGTCAGGTCACCTGCACCATTGACGATGAGACAGATATGCGATCGAGGAATCCAATGATTGACACAACGTTCGACGTGACGAAGTTCTCGTTCCTCCGCTGACTCAATCCCAGGCAGGTCAAGTAATTCGATGGCAACGTCTGCTTGTTCAAAGTAAGACTTCGGCAAGGCGATGCGCACAGGAGCGAGTGAATCAATTCGTCCCGCCTCGACATCGACTCGAAGTGTGGATAATCGATCTTCTAAGATGTCTGTCGACTGAATCACTTCGGGTTCTTGATTCGGCAAGGTAAGCACATAGTCTTCTGTGGCAGATACACTGTAACTCGTCACAGTTACCGTCGCAGATTGACCAATCTCCCGTTTTCCTCGTAAAAATGACGAGATCTCGTCAATCGCCTCTTCTTTCACCCTAAGTAAGTTCAAGATGAGTGTCGTTTTACCGACCTGTGTCGGTCCATATACCGATAGGACGACTTTCTCTTGGTCCGGCGTCACACCTTCAGCATCATATAGTTGAAATCGGCTCATAAAATCATGCTTGGCGTCAAATGCCCACTCATACCGATTCTTTTCAAATTCAATAAATAGCTCCCGCATTGCGGAACGCCTCTTCCCGGAGTTTGCCACACTCATTCTTCAAGCGATTCACGCGTACTTCAACTTCTTCATACAAACCAGAATTCACATCGTCCTGCCGACGGGCATAGTAGGCATGCACTAATTTGTCACGCATCTCATCCATAACGTTATTGACGAGCGCAATCGTCGACTCGCGTTGATAATCAGCTGTCGCCTTTAGCACTTGTGTCGCATAGTCATGACGCTCGAACTTGAATTTTTCAATCTTTTCCGAACCTCGCTTAATGGCAAGTAGACCGACCACGCCACTGACACCAGCTGCCGCAACGCCTGTTGCCACTCCGGCTGCCACACCTAACGCCTCAAGAGCCCCTACAATAGCTCCAAAACTGTTGAAGTTCCCATCGAGTGCATCGACACCGAAAAAGATAGCCGTTCCGGTCACCATGCGGTTGGCATCAAGCACGAGTCCTGAATACTCTTGATGAAATCCTTCCATGTTTCCGATTTTAGCTTTGAGTGTCTCATATTCTTCGATCCCACCAACAACAAGGTCCGCATCCCCCTCTTTCCCTTTCGTCAAGATCAGATGCTGTACAATCGCTCCAGCAATCACTGGGAGTTGTTGGGTATGTTGTCCCCCAAGTGAGACATCAAGAACAGTCGGATCTAAATAACGATCCACTTCCGTCAATGTCTCACTAAACGCTTCCTGCATCGTGTCCGTGGCTGCGATTTCGAGTTCAGGCTGGTTCGGCGCGAGTTCATTTGGTTTCGGCTCCATAAAGCTGAGAGCCGGTTTTGGCACCGCCTGCTCAATTTGCTTCTTCTGAGACACATGCGGCTTATGGAGGCTAAGACGTTTCCTTGTCATTGTCTCAATCGACTCCATCATCAAAATGTCCAATACACGTGGATTTTCAGTCGTATAGACATGTTGGATGGATTCAAGCAACTCATGCCGCTCATTGAACGTCATATCTTTTTTGAAAGAAGCTCGTGCTTTGTCCCATAACGTATGATTTTCTTGTCTAATAGTTTCCGTCACTTCATCGATACAGCGTTTTACATGTACCTCTAAACGTACTTTTAACGTTTCGTCTAACTCTTGAATATATTTATCACGAGCCGCATCAAATAAACGTTGCATCGTCCGCAACTCGCGCTGATCATTCTTTCGGTCCGATTGTGCGATGAGCACATGCTCAAGTTTCATGAGTTCACGTGTTAACGTCTCACCAATCATCATGAGTTTCTCGTGATGAAGTTGGAGTGAGTCTTGAGTGAATTGGCTGTTCGATTTGAGCAATCGTTCCATTTCTTGAGGGACGTTATCGATGTCCGTATCGGCTAAAATGATTTGTGACTCGTCTGCCATACTGAACTTTTGGAACAGGGTTTGTGAAATCATCGTTCTTTTCTCTTCTGTCAATTCGCTCGCATGCGTGAGGACGAAGCCAGGTGCCTTGTCTTTATATGTCGAAGCGACTTTCTGTAGTAGCATCTCTTGATCCATCTGAGCGAGTCGAGCATGGTTCAAGACAAGAATCATTCCCGTCGAGCATTTGAGGAAAAGATCGAGGAACTTTTGTGAATCCGAGCGAGTGCTCCGTTCGAACCCCGGTAATAAAGCGAGCGTCAAATGACCGAGCACACGATTGTTCGGTAAAATGATCTCGAACCAAAGCATATCGCCGCTTGGATTTTGAATACCGGTATTGAGTTCTTCTTTCGTGATGGGTTCATCCTGCAATTCAAAGCTCCCCGAAGCTGTCTTGACAGTGCGGATCACTCGATAAGCAATCGTTGTCGCAGTCGCGTCAGACGAAAGAAGGACAGGACGTTTTTCTCCGACTCCGACTTCTGATAACAAGAGGTCATCCGGTAAATCGAGCGTCCGCTTGACAACGAGCGTTTTGCCAGCACTCTGCAAACCAGCGACACTGACGATATGACGGTTAGAGAATAGGTTTAAGACGTTTAAATCCTTATACACGCCTTCAATCGTCGTCGTGTCGAGGTTTAGTCGATTCGCTTTCGCGATCAACTCGTGCAGTTCATGCAGCATCGTCTGCATCGTGAATTCTTGTTTAAAATCAATCAGGTGGTCCATCTTATCGTCTCCTTATATTGAATCTCGAATAGTGTCGCTCTATCCAAACACTGATTCGATTCCATGTATAACTTCAAAAAGCGCGTCCTCAAAACCACTGAGAGACCCGCTCATCATGTACGTGCTTCTTTGCTCGATGTAGAAATTATTTTCGTTCAGACTCTTTACGAATCGTTCCGATTTTCTTATCGCTCCGCGTGTCTCTTCCATCTGGATTCCGAATCGTTCCCGGAGGAAGACCGTGCTTCTTCTCAAAAGTACCTACCGTACAATCACTTCTTGTTTTACGCGCCATTCTCTCACTCCTCATCCTTCATTACTCGTTTCATTTTAATACATAATCTAACAATCAAAGATGATATTTTTTCTTTTTATGGAAATGTTTCAAGACAAATCTAACTTCTTAATTACCTTTTACTGAGATGGCTACAAGTATGATTTTTTTATGCTAATTGATAGATAATAAAACAGAATGATAAGTGACCATTTATTAGTCCATTTCTGTATACTTTTTATGACTCCCGACAACACCAAAAAGCCATGTGCATTCGTCCCAAAACAAATACACATAGCTCTTGCGACTATTTTATATTGATTTTTCGAAATACTCCCGATACTCCTCATCCCACTACAAAGATATGTTATTTCAATTCATAACTTATTCGATAGGACTGATTGTAATATTCCGAATCGGCCAAACCGGACAATGGGAACGAGGCCAAGTAGTACTCGCCGGCAGGAATGACGAGGTCTAACGTTCCATAATAGCGTCCTTCATTCGAGAACTCTTCACTGTAACGAATCGCATCACCGTTCGCGTCAAATAGACCGAACGCCCAGTATTCACCTTGCCGGTTGTTCATCCATCCTCCAAACACGGATAGCGTCATTCGTTTGTCGGTCCGGAAGACGAATGTATCGACATCTTCTAAATCATAAACAGAACCAATTAAATCACCCGAGGCATAAGAGATCACATCTGCATCCGCAAACGCATCATTCAATTCCTGTTCTCGTGTGTCACCTTTGCCTGATACGACGGGTAACTCATATCCGGGTTCGGTCGGCAGTTGTACATTTGCAATCGTATCGCGTCCATATTTCAAATTGCCTAGCTCTTGAATTGGTACCGCATAGTTCATGTTTTGTGAGTCAGGAAGCCCCCACGTGACGACTCCGATGACCTGCCCGTACTCGTTAATGAGAGGACCGCCTGAATTCCCATGTGTCACACTGGCATTAAATTGAAGATATGGTTGACCACCAAAGAAGACCTCACGATTACTTAGAATCCCTTGTGTAATCGTATTATCGACACCTTTCGGACTTCCCAGTGCGTAGACAGTTGAGCCTGTACTTCCCGCTTTTGCCGTCGACAATATCGGAATAGATTGAAGGGAAGGAACGTCTAAGACTGCCAAATCTAGTGCGTCATCAAAGCGTTTTAGCTTAAGCGTCTCAACCTCGGTGCCGTTTGCGAATCGAATGCGAGCGTATCGATTCGCTTCACCTGAGACGACGTGGAAATTCGTGATGACCTCCCCTTTCTTCGTCACGAATCCACTCCCTGTCGAGGTAAGTCGATCGGAAGCATCGTACATCTCAATTGTCGCAACCGATGGATTGACTAACTTAAACGCTTCTTGTGCGTTTAGTTTTTTCGGTTTCACCGTCACACTAACGGTCGACTTCAACTTCGTCTTTTGGACAGTGACCGTGATTGTCACTTTCCCGACGGCCTTCGCTGTAATTTTCCCATTTTGCACAGTTGCTACTTTCGTGTTCGAAGATTTCCATACATACACCGGTTTTTTCACGCCACTCGCTTTCGCCTGTACCGTTTTCGATTGACCGACCTGTAACGCCACACTCTTCGGAGAAACCGTTAAACTTGCAGCGGCTGCCGTGGTAGGTAAGCATGTGCTCAATAACATGAATAGAATGGCAAAAAGAGAAAACTGTGTCACGAACCGTTTCAAATCTCTCGACCTCACTTTCATCTTTAGTCATTTCATATGAATCTTGTCTATCATCTTGATAGTATCAACTTAGTTCTTTTGTTGTAGTAAACATATGTTATTCAAGTCAATTAGAAATTTAAAATTGAAAAGGAATCGTTCGACATGAACTGACAATCATCAAAAAAAGTCATCCTTTTTAAAAAGAAAGATGACTCGAACCATTTTTTAAATACGTTTCGTTACCTTTACACCTTATTTCGGTACTTTTTCAAACAGACGGAACATGCGTAACTTTCCACCCGTGTCATAATACATCCAGACCGTATGTTTTTGTTTCGTGCGATATGCCGTAATTTTTCCCACAGAGCGTTTCTCCCACGATTTACTTCCGTTAATTGTTTCAAATGTCTTAGATTTCTTGGTCCATGTTTGAATCGGTTTCCCGAAAGCACGTTGTACGCCCCGTTCAGTAATGTTTGGGCGCTTGTAGTTCCAAAATGAGAAGACAATCTCATTCACACGCTTTGAACGGTTCGTCGCAGCATATATCCAACTTCCTTGGAACTTTCCTCGTGTCGCTACCTTTTTGTCTAACAAAAGTTTGCCAGCAGTTCCTCTTACTTTTGCATATAAATCTCCGATACGATAATCCGCGCCTTCAAACGTTCCGTTTTGATCGAGTGCTTTCTTCTGTTCTTTCAACCATTCAAGATCTGTTAGTTGAGGGGCCGGTACGACTTTTATATAAAGTGAGGCAGTGTGATCTTCATAGGTTGCATTCACTACAACTGGCCCTGATTGTTTCCCGACAAAAAGACCGTTCTCAATCGCTAACCGTTCCTTCGAAGTCGTCGTCCACGCCACCCCTTCCGTGATCGTCTCTTTCTTACCGTCCGCTCGAATTACAATCAGACTCGGTCGGACCTTCGTGTCGGATTCGATTATTTTCAACTCTGGATTGACTGCAATGGAACGAATGCGTTGGTTGAGTGAAGACGTAGCATAGAGTTCGATGCGTTCCCCAATCGAAACAAACCGCGTTGAATCTGGTGTGAAGACGACACGCCCCGGTTGAATCGATGAATAGACTCGCTTGCCCGTCTTAAAGTCATAGAGAGATGTTTCGTTCGAGAAAAACGTTCCGGACGAACTGACCATGATTTCTCCATGGACTCCGATTTCTCGTAAAGTCCCTCTCTCTGTGCTCGGGTTATATTCATATAAACTGCCATCCGCTCTTATCATCACAACAATATTGTCTTCCGTCACATCGAACGATTCGATCGATTCTTCCATGTCGAACGAGGAGGTCATTTTCCCTTCATGAGTGTATAACGACATCATCCTCTTCTCCCCTACAGCGATGAGTTGTTTTGACACACGAAGCGTCTGAGACGATGGGGCAGAGCGCCCATCTCGAACAATAAAGGTTTGCTTTTTCACTTGATCGGTAGCGACATCATACCAAACGAGACCTGATGACTCCGTTAAGATGACGACGACCGAGGATTTCGGCAAAAAGCGGGCTTGTACGGTCTCATCTTTAAAGGATATCATCATGTGTTCCCATTTCGCTTCATCTAACGTATGATGTTCAATTCCCTCGCTATCGTATGTCACGAGTCCAGATGATTGTTTAGTAATGACCCACTGTTCATCATCACTAACATCTAACACATCAGTAGCTTGTCCTTTTACATCAAGATTTAGGGTCCCGTCCGACAAACGATATGCCCGATATCCCTCTTTCCCACCAATATACATTTGCTCGTTTCCTACGATATAGTTCGTTGGGCGACTCACGTCGATCGAACTTACCGGTTCGATGACGAGGGCTGCCTTTGCTGTTGAAAACGAGAAGAGACTAAACAAGACTATCAGTCCAGTTATGCGTAACCATCGTTTCATATTCCCCACATCCATTCTTTTGGTTTACGTTTTTACCATCTTTCAATTACCCAGCTCATGAATTTGAGAACAAATCATTCTTCTTTCAAAAAAGAGGATCCGACATGATGCCGAACCCTCTCTTCATCTACACTCGTTCACAATTCACTTTACCTATTGATGCATCAAGTAATTCGACACACATGTACTCATTTCGATACCTTCACCGACTTCACAGATGTCCCATACTTATTTTTGCTCGAGATCTTGATGCTCGTCCCAGCCTTTTGCTTGCTGATGGAGAATGAATAGTTCCCTTTCGCATCGGCTGTACGCTTATAGGACTTCTTACCAATCGTCATCGTGACGGTGGCACCCTTCTCAGTCTTGCCACTTACTTTTGTGGAACGGGCTGTTACAGAGTTTACTGTCACAACCGGAAGAAAATGACTTGATGTGACTTTTAGCAAGTACTTCCCCGTTTCACTCTGCCACGGACCATCACTAATAGAGAGATAGTACGTACCGCGTGTGAGCGTCACGGATTTTTTAGCTCGTCCCGGTGCCTTTGTAGAACCATAGACATAGTCCTCAATCACTTTAATATTATCTACATCGTAAAGCGTAAGAATCGCTTTTTCATCTACATAAGATGTCAAATCAATTCCGACTTTGCTGGTCTTTGGAATCACAATTTTATACACATCGACGGAGTCGTTCCATGACAAAAATCCGGTACGCGATTGATAAAACGGGAATAATTTTGCTTCAACCGATCCGTTGTTTGGTTCGGCCTCTTGATTCAATGCAGGAACGAACGTTGATTTGAGTTGGTACATCCCTGTATCCGTACTGTAGGGTCCACCATCTTGAATGGAGATATGATAAGTACCCGCCTCTAAATCAATATAACGAACAAACTTGCCTGGATTTTTCTTCGATCCCGAAATCGATTCGTAGAATGCTTGCTGATTCATGTCATCCGTGAGGGACACGCGTAACGTGTCATCTACATATGTCGATAAATTGAGATGTAATCGTCCTGCTTTCGTCAGTTTGACTTCATAGACGTCCACCTCGTCTTGTACGGAAAGGAATCCTTTCGTTGTCTGTCCGAATTTCAACGGTTGTGCTTCAGCGGTTCCATTGTTCGGTTCGATGTCATCTGTTTTGACTGATGTGAACGAAGTCTTGATGGTGAATTTCCCTTGATTTGTCCGATAAGAATCATCGTATACGATAAATTGATACTCACCTGCCTCAAGATCCCAAGACATTACTTTCCTTCCTGGTGAAGAAGCACTTCCACTAATCCATGTATTATAGATGGGGTTGTTCATCCCATCTTGGAATACGATGTTCACTGTATCGTCTACCATTGTTGTAAAATCAATTGTCACGTTGCCCGTTTCTGTTACCTGCAACATGTAAGTTTGTCTATTCTGTTCGGCTGTCAGTTCTCCATGTACCACACCATTAAACGGTAAAGTACGTTCTTCTGCCGTAACCATCTGAGGTCCTAATGCCACTAGTAAGAAAACCCCTGCCACAATCGTCAACCAGCGTTTCAAATATGAGATCATTTCTTTTTCTCCTTTTAATATCATAGATGTCATGAGTCCATCCATCCCATTCTAAAATTGACTACGCCTTATTGTAGCCAGTCCTCATATCTTAGTGCGCATCGTTTTAAACGATATGGAAAACCGTTTTTTAAATTTGTTTTATTATCGTTCGACAAGATTCGTCACGTTTCCAATATTGCGTATCCTGAACGGAAAGTGATTTCGAGCTACAGCATATTGAATAGAAATTATTCCTCGTCCCAGGCTGATGACGAGGAAATCCTTTCCGATCGAGTCCATCCAAAATTTCTTTCACGAGCGTCTAGTCGTCATTCGACCAATCAATAGTTTGACCTTTATAGCAACTATTCTCTTCATTGAGGGGGTGACGATGCCGACACACTTTTCAGATTGATTCGGTTTCATTTTTTTGATCCTTCAGACATAAAAATACACCCTAAGCCATGATGGTTAGGGTGTATCAAAAATACTACACAGTTGAAAATATAATTATAAAGGGATACGCATATTAGCGTATCCCAAAATTCCCTAAAGAGAGGATAAGAATTATTGTGCTACAGTTACTGTTCCAACTGAAAGTACGTTATCGTTAGCATCCATGATATCAAGTCCGTCAACCGACTTGATTGAAAGACCTTTAGCAAGATCTTCAGCTTTAAGTGCTGTACCACCGATAGTTAAAGTCAATGTGTTTTTAGCAGCTGCTTGTAACACATCTTCTGTATCAAGAGTTGTTGCAGTCACTTTAACTCCGCCAACGTAGAGTTCGAAGTCATCTCCAGCTAGATCAGCAGCGTTGTATACAGTTTCACTGAAGTTCAATGTGATAACGCCTGGTGCAGTAAGCTTAGCAGACGAAACTGTAGGAGCAACATTTTCCACAAGCGATTCTTGTGTTGTTACAGCATCCATGACCAAGCCGTTTTTAGCTTGAACACCGCTGATTGTTACGTTACGAAGACCTGTGAATACGTTAGATCCAGCTTTAAGAGTCAATGTAACATCTTGTTTACCAGCAGCAACTGGGCTGAGAACAGCTTTTTCGACTACTGCGCCATCAAACTTGTAGTTAGCAACATTTGTAGCTGAAGCTCCATCAAGTTCTTGGTTGAAGCGAACTGTGATTGTCTTATCAGAGTTCACTTCAATACCGTTAGTGCTGAACGAAGTATCAAGTGAAGCTTTAGTGTTTGAAGGTGCTGTTGCATCTTCAGAGCGAACTACGTTAGCTTTGAATGTGCTTGGACCAGCGTTTCCACTCAAGTCACTAACAAGCGCAACTGGAGTTGCAGTGCTGTTTCCAGCAATATCCAACGAGTATGATGCACCTTTAGTTGAGTTAACCCCAAGTAAGTCAGCAAGTGTTACGCGATAAGATTTCTTATCTGTCGACACTTGAACAAACTTAGCAACTGGAACTGAAACAGGAGTGATGTTTGAAGTTACAAAGTTAGAAACTTTAGTTCCAGTAACTTCGAGAGTTGTAAGAGCAGCAGCAGTTTCAACGATTTCGTCGAATGACACTTCAAGGTATTCTACGCCGTCGATCTTCACAACTTTTGTAGAAGCAACTTTTGGTGCAACAGTATCAACATCAAAGTTGAGGACTTTAGAGTAAGCAGCTCCAGCTTCTCCACTCAAGTCAGTGTACCCAGCTGATACAGAAACAGCTTTCAATCCTGTGTTAGGAGTGTCTGAAGTGATTGTGTATTTTGTTTTATCTGAAGCGTCTTGTTTGAACGTGAGCGCTCCATCGAATCCTGTGATTGCAGGGTTTGCTTGCAACTCTTCAGTGAACTTAACTTCGATTGTTTTGTTGTTGACTGCTACCAATGAAGTTACAGCAGGAGCAACACCATCTTTGTCACCTTTAACAAATGATGCAGTTGCAGGGTTTGGAGAAATGATGTTCAACGCTTGGTCTTGTGCTCCGACAAACGTCACAATCACTTGTTTACCTGCAGCAACTTCAGAACCTACAGTGAAAGTAACTTCTTGCGCTCCAGCTGTGAAGTCATTTTGAACTCCAGTTGCAGTTGCAGTTACAGAAGTACCGTCAGCAAGCTTGTAAGATACTGATCCGAGGTTGTTCATTGGTTCAGAGAATTTAACTGTGAATGTGCTAGCAGTCTTTTTGACTGTAGATACAACCATTGGCGCCGTAGTATCAGCTGCAAATTCAACAACTTTGTTGTATTTAGCGAACGCTTTAGCTTCTTTAGTTTTGATTCCGTCAACAACAACATCATAACGTTTTGAAAGTGCGTTAGCAGATGTAATTGTTAAAGTTTGTCCGTCTGCACTTAACTTACCAGTCAACGCGCCAGAAGTAATACCGTCGATTGATGTTAATGCAACAGTCGCACCTGCATTAAATGCACCGCTAACACCATTAGCAAACAATGTAGCAGGATCTACTGCTTTGTTGAATGCAACTTCAACTTGAGTAGCGTTAATTGCTTTAACGTCTTTAACCATTGCAGCTTCGATTGTGAAGTCTACAACTGCAGATTTCACTTCACCAGAAACGAGTTGGAATGAGTGAGTTCCAGCAGGAAGTTTCTGAGAAACAGTCAACTTGCCATCTTTGACAGTTGCGTCTGCTTTGATTGGTGTAGCTGACATGTCTTTACCTGGGTAAACAACGAGTTCAACTTTTTCACCGTCTTTGAGATTCTTCACGTCAGCTGTGACTGAGAGAACTTCAGCTGCTTGATCTACTGAAGAAGAAACGTTTGAGATTTCAACTTCTGATTTCACAACTTTGTATTTAACTGTTTTAGTTACAACGCCGAATGCTTTGTTAGAGTAAGTGAATGTTCCTTCGAACTCTCCAGCTTTCTCAGTTGAGAAACCAGCGTATGTGACAACTTTGTTGTATTTCACGCCGTCTGCGAAGAGAACTGGCTGAATACGAAGACCTGATGCAGGAACGCCTTCTTCGAGGACGATTTCTTCAGGTTGGATATCTTGTGCGTGATTCAAGACGCGAAGTTTTTTCTCAACGCGGATGCCTTGGCCTTTTACAAAACCTTTAGCAGTTTGGAACACGCCAAGTTTGTTCATGTCGACTGACGATTTGTACCAGTAGATCTCGCTACCTTTGTACTCTTTGTCAAGTGCCGCGTCGAGGTCCCCGCCGCGTACGTAGTCCGATGAAAGTTGGACTGTTGTTGATGCTGCGTCTGCTGTGATTGCAGGCGCTACTGCTGATGCTGCTACTGCGAACGCTGCCGCTGCAGTAACGAATTGTTTCTTCTTAGCCATCTGATGTAAATCCTCCCTTAGGTAGATAGGTTTTTCTACCGTCCTCGCCCAACCGATCTCGTTCGGAGTCATGTATCCATAACAATGAATAAAGTACTAATGATTATGTAACCGACTCTTCTTTAGACCGGGCGTTCTCCCCCGGTAGAAGTCTTTGCAAGAATCATCTTGAACAATTTACCAAGACTGTTCTTGGAAAACCTTACATCCATAATATACATAACACTTCCAAGCGACACAAGCGTTTTTTTTCGCAAAAATGGTAACGTTTTTGAATTTTGGAGATTTTAGTTTAATTCATTTTTAGATTTACCTTTTTTGGAAATGTCGAAACACGTCGATTTTTGTTGATTTCATGCGTTTTTAGCGGAAATAATAGTTGAAAACCATTTTTATACCATTAATTACCTTTAGTATTTAATTTACAATGTCGATTCTCAAAGTCCAATGTTTACCTTAGTTATTTCCAAACCATAAAATCATTGACCTGTTTAACAAAACCAAAGTTATCCAAAAGTAACGTGTATGTTCCATTTTAGACATCTGCGCCTCTCGTTTCAACCTTCTCTCGTGCCGTGAGGACTTTCGACCCATCCGATTACAGACGAATCGTATCCTCATGACGGTCTTTTCTCTGCGAGAACTACTGTTTCCATCATTCGAACCTTGTCAGGTCACCTCGTCTTTGGCATTCACTCCATACAAAAAGACGGATATGCCCATCGGCATACCCGTCTCCCGGTGTCACTAGCTTATTTGACGATCGCACGTGTCATTTGTCCGGCACGGCCGTTCAAATCTTCCACGTGGACGTAGATTGATTCTCCTTTGCGGAGAGCCCGCGTCTTGACGCTGTACGTGCCGTCCGGACGGATCATCGCCGTCCCGAACAATTGACGCTGCGCATTGCGAACGACAACCGTCATACCCGGTGTCGCTTTACCAGACACTGCTCTCGCGCCAGCACGGAGCGTTGTGACCGCTGGACTAGCCGGACGTTTGCCCGCCGCCACGATCAACCGTTCCGTCGACTGATACTTGCCGTTCGTGTAAACGACGCGCAAGACTGTCCCTGCAGGTTGTGGTTTCATCTTGAACGATGCGACCGCTTGCTTCGCCGTCCCGCGTCCGACGACTTGATCGCCATTATATACGGAGACGACCGTGCCAGACTTCACGTTCACTTTGAAGTTTGCCGCATTTTCCGCCACGACCGCACGGTTCGCGTTCAAACGGAGCATCGACTCGGCGCGGTGAAGGTTCACCTTCCCGTAACCGCCTAACACGTCGTAATATGCCACTGGTAACGAGAACTCGACACTCATGTCTTCAAATGCCCATTCGTCTTCCTCGTCAACCGGTACTTCCGGCACATCTCCGCCTGAGAAGGCGACCGGGTCAGCCGTCCGTTGCAAGAGCGTACGGATCGACTCGACCGAAAGGGTCGGGTGTTGTGATTTCAAGAGGGCCACGACGCCAGCGACATGTGGAGTCGCCATGCTCGTGCCGTCCAAATAAACGACATTCCCATCTGGGACAAGGCTCGCGATTTTCGAACCTGGTGCCACGACATCGACGCCGTATCCGAAGTTCGAGTAATCTGCGACGATTCCGAGCGAGTTCGTCGCTCCGACTGAGATCGTATACTTCGAAGAGGCCGGATAAGATACTTCCGGTTCACTTTCGTTCCCCGTCGCTGCAACGACGACGACACCGCGGTCATAGGCATACTTCAACATGTAACCGATTGTACGACTTTCGCCGCCACCGAGACTCATGTTGATGACTTTGGCTCCAGCGTCGACTGCATATTTGATTCCAAGTGCGATTTGATCCGTGTCACCCGTCCCGTCTGCTCCGAGCACTTTAACTGGGAGGATCGATACGTTCGGTACCATTCCGCGCATCGAGACACCGTTGTCTCGTACTGCCCCGATGACACCTGCCACGTGCGTCCCGTGACCGTTCTCATCGCGAGAGCTTCCATCCCCGTTCGGGTCCGTGAAGTCTTTTCCGTTCGCGACATCGACTTTTCCTTTAAAGTCGAGCAGACGATCATCTACACCTGTATCGAGTACGGCTACTTTGATTGAACGACCTGGAAGGCGGAGTGCCTCATAGCCTTCTAGTCCGACACCCGCATACTTCATCGGTTGAAGGACTGATTTTTCATTGATTGCCCATTGATACTCATAGCTCGAATCTGTCGCAAACGCTTTGTACGTCTGGACTGGCTCGATGAACTCGACGTTCGAATCGGCGTTCAACGTCGCTTTCGCTTTTGCTTGCATCTTCGTGCTTGCCGACTCGACGTCAACGAGCGCGAAATAGTCTCCCGGACGACCGATCGAGATACGCTCTGCCGATACATCCGTCATCGCGTTCATCTTGCCGATCGATGTCGATGGTTGTGATTTGTATTTGACGATATAACGCGGTGTATCCACCGTTTGAAGCTCCATTCCAATCTGTGCGAACACGTCTTCCACCGTCGAGCCGGCGAGGCGTGTCATATCGACCGATGAAGCCAAGTCATTGACATCCGACTTGATTCCGCTCGGTACGCTTGATTTGACCAAGGCGTGCATGCGGTTGATCGCAGTCGCTTCATTTTTCGTGATAGTGTGACTTTCTTTGTTGACGAGTGACGTGATGAGCGGACGTAACGTCTGAAGGTCCGTCAACGCCTCTTGGCGTTTCTGTTTGTCGAATGCCAACTTGCGGACGATGTACGGGGACGACTTGTAGTAAAGTGCCTCCAATTGACGCCCTTCTTTCGATCCACCCAGGATCTCTTCTTGCAGGCGACGAATCAACTCGAGCAACCCGCCATCTTCTGGCATCGGGAGCAACGATTCGACCGGACACATCGTTCCGTTTCCTTCTTCATACTTCACTGGGAGTTTCACTGATTTATAACCAAGTGAGACATCTGCTGCCGTCGGTGGAATCACCGCGCCCTCTTCATCGATTGTCTCGAGTGGCATGTATTCCACTTTGATGTAATATGGACCTTCCCATGCGTATGGGAATTGGATTTTTGCGACTGACGTCTCTGCGTCCGGAGAAGCGCTCGCCCGGTAGCGATCGAACGTCTCATCGGCCGCTGCCGTCTCAGCGCTCGGATAGACCGAGATGTTCGTCACGGCAGACGCTTCCATCGCAATCTCCATATGTGTCATAGCTGAAGCTTCTCGCTCCATCTTGAACCAATACGTGTTCACCGGATCTGTCCCTGTCGTGAAGTCGACAGTCTGTCCTGGTGTAAGTAATGTGGCCTCGCTCACATCGGCCGCGCCAGCTGCCATCGTCCGCATTGGGACGAGCGACACGACGAGCGCAAGGACCGATACAAATGCAACGAGGCGTTGCAAAGCTTGTTTCATACCTTTTCCCTCTTTTCTTAAATAGTGAAGCACTTGGCTCCACGTTGTTCTACGTTATTTATCGGTTTATGTTTCAAAAATGTAACAAAAAGATTTCGGAAATATTTCTTCCTAGGTGGCAGATGGCAACCGCCACTTCATTTATATAGAAGAGAATCGAATCCGTGCATACAAAAGACCGGTGTCTCCACCGGTCCTAAAGAATTAGTATCCTGCGTATTGGAGGGATTGGATGAATGCGCGTTTCTCCGCACCCGATAGGTTGAACTCGAGGTCGTAGTCCGTTCCTTGGACCATGACCGTGATCCGGTTTTCCGGACGGACGTACTTGTCGACGAAGCTGATGAGTTTCGCATCTGGCTGGAACAAGTATGACTCTTCGACCGAGCCGTCCTCATACTCTTCATAGTAGACTTCGTAATCGTTGATGTTTTGCGAATAGGTCGCACGACCGACACGGAGCGTCAACTTCTCAAATCCAGCGACCGAGCCATCCTCCGTGTAGCTGCTGAGAAGGAACCCAAGGCCCGACTTCGATGGATGTCCGACGAAGAGTGGCACGAACGTGTCCGCGTATTTCGTCGTCGAATCTGCATAGAAGACTTCTTTATGAACCGTCAACTTCATACCATCCATGTAGACACGATGGAAGTTGTTGTAGAGCGCGTGCTGTACTGTGATTGTCTTCGATTGGCTGACGTTGCCTGCGCCGTCACGGATGACGAGTGACATCTTCTGCCCCATCGCTTGACGCGGGATCTTCACGATGAACTTCCCAGTCGACATGACCGGTGCCGTGTATGACTTCGTGCCAATCTTGACGACGGCCGTCGCATACGGTTCGGCTTTTCCGAAGACACCGTATGATGCTGCCGTCACGGACTGTGTCAATGTCGCCGTTCTCGGTGCGACGCGGTCTGTGTAGACGCTACGTTTCGAGACGTCGCTCGTCGCGCCTTTCGTCGAGATCGTCTTCGCCGAGAGCCATGAGTGGGCCGGTTGCGGTGCGATGCCACGACGGTAGAGCCCGTTCGCATCGAACTTCCCTTTATACGTGCTGCTGCCGATCGAGAGCTCGACATATTGTCCCGGCTCCCCGACGACGCGTACTTCACGTGACGTCTCCGTCAACGGTTTGATGACTGGTGCGTCCGGACGTGCGTTCGGGTCTTCGGCGACGATGGCACGCGTCGTGTCACTCACGTTGCCGCTCGCGTCGACGAGACGGACGTCGATGACCTTGCCGACCGACTGTGGTGACATCTTGAAGACGGCCTCGCCACCTTCGAGGATTGTACGGACGTATGTCTTGCCGTTGATCAAGATCTCCGCTTTCGCAGCCACTTCACCTGTGATCGTGAGTGCTGTCGATGTGTGGAGTGGTGCCGATAATACCGGTGCGTCAGGAGCAGTCACGTCTTCAGACGTCTCTGCGTTGACGATTGTCGAAGGCGCGATACCTCCGAATGCGAGTGTGGTAGCTAGGAAAAGTGCTGCATATTTCGGTTGTTTCATAATAAGTAGGGTCCCCCTCAAGAATAATGACAATCGTTTACAAATTTATTATAATCTGTCCTTTTTCAAAAGGGTACATAATTTTTCTAAAATAGGCATATATTTTTCAAATTCACATTTCCTTCATTTAATAAAAAAGACACTCCATCGATTCGGAGTGTCTGAACGCTTATTAACCTTCGTTGATCATCGTCGCTTGTCCGCCTTGCCATAACCAGACGCCATCTTCTTTCACATAAAGATGAAGCATCCAAAAGCGACCTTCGTACGCGTTCGTGCCGAGAATGAACTTCTCCTCGAGCAAGAGTTGGACGACGGCGAGGTCACCGCGTACCGTCTCATCGAACGTGACCGTGTCCTGTGCGATCCATTGAATCGCTGTCGGGTCGACGAACTGGTCTAAGAACGTCTCTTTATCGAACTGACGCCCGCTCGAATCGACATATCGGAACGAGTCGTGCATGAGCGCCCGCATCGCGTCGAGATCGCCGGCTACCTGATGGGCCGATCGGTCGTCAGAAAGTTGTTTCATGTTGAGTGTCTCCATAGTTGTCCCTTCCTTTCCCCGTCCATCATAGCACAGATGGTCGCAAACGAACGAGTGGAATGCTGAGCACGGATTCCTTCAATCATTTCCCTTTTATCGAAATAAGCAACCTTTTTCATCTCCACTATGTATATACTAAAAACTGTAAATTTCATGAATCGAGGTGGAAATGTTGAAACGAATCTTCAGTTTGCTCTTTCTCTTTACCTTCTATTGGACACTCACCGCTCAAGCGGTCGGGTCTGAGGCCATTCTTCGTGCCGGCACGACCCTCTATGCCGATCCAGAAGAAACGGTCGTTCTCCTGGTCACAGACCAAGCGGAGCGTGTGGATGTCCATGAGGTGACCGAGACCCATACGTCTGTCACCGTCGCTTCACAAAAAGGATTCGTCCGAAACGACGCCTTATCATACGCTGTCACCCGTTACGTCCATACGGAGACGGATGCACGCGACGCTGCCGGAAATGTAGTCGCAACACTCACCATCGGGACAGCGGTCGACGTCTTCGATATCGAAGGCGACCTTCTCCTCACGACGGACGGGACATATGTCGCCCGTGACGCCCTCGGAGAGACGGTTCCGGCGGCAGTGACCCGCTACGCAAAAGAGGGAGCGACTCTCACGTCTTCACCAGATGGTGGAACCATGACTCCACTTGAAGCCGGTCAAACCTTGAACGGCTTCCTCATCGACGGACAGATGCGTGTCGATCTAAATGGAACTGTCGGATACATCTCGCTCTCGATGACAAATCGAATCCCGTTCAAGACGGACTCGCAATTCGTCTTGACGACATCCTCTTATATGAATGAGGACGGAGAGATCGTCGGGACGATTGTCCGGGGCAAACGAGTAAGTGTATATGGCACAAATGGCTCGATGGCCCGCCTTTATCAAAATGGCATGTACGTGTATATGAAGCGAGACGCACTCGCTGCCAAGATGCCCCGCTACGCTAAAACGGGGAGCCGTTATGCTCAAAAAGAGACATCGATTTATTTAGACACAGACAAGAAGCAAGTCGTCGGTTCACTCAAACGGAGTCAACTCGTCAGCATCTATGGGACAGACGGTCTGTTCACCCGTGTCTATTACAACGGACAATATGTCTTCGTCGAATCCGCATCGCTTGGGACGACGGAGCCACCTTATCTAAAAACCGGACAACGGTACATCACGAAAAACACACCGGTCTATGCTCGGACGATGAAATCATCCAAAACGACCTTGTCCCTGAAACGGGGACAGCTCGTCTACATCTATGGCACCCGTGGAAGCTATACCCGTATCTTCACGAAAGGGAACTATTACTTCGTCCCGACGAGCGTGACGAGTACGAAAAAACCACCTCGCTTCGAAGCGACAGGGAAACGATACAGCCGATATAACGAGGTCGAAGTATACGCCTCGACCTCAATCGCGAAACAAGTCGGTTCATTGAAACGGGGTCAGCTCATCGAGACATATGGGACGAGCGGCTACTACACGCGCATCCGACTAAACGGAGCCTATCGCTATGTCGCGACTGGCTACCTCGCTGTCTCGAAACCGACCGCGAAGCCGAAGGTAGGAACGGTCTTCTATACACAGTTCAACGGGACGCCTTACTTCTCGGCTGACGTTGCGTATGGTCGTCCGGCCGGCACTCTGCCGCGCGGAACGAAACTCGTCGGGCTCCGCTCGATCGATGCCGACTTTTGGCACGTCCGTCTTCCGTCCGGGAAACGCGTGTACGTGTTGAACCCCTATATCGCCGAAACGAAACCGAAGGCGATTCAACCGGCGAGCGTCTATACGGCCGCCCACTATGGAACGACGAAGAAGACGCCGTTCTACGCTAACCCGAACGACACCCGTCCGATCGGGTATCTCGATGCCGGTCGTCGCATCTACCCTCGTGGGAAGAGTGGCGACTCCTATCTCATCCAATACGACTGGCGTCCGGTCTACGTCAAGACGAAAGACATTCGCATCAAACGAGATGCCTTGTTGAAGAAACGGGACAACTCACAAAAAGAACGCATGATTGCCGTCGCGGTGAAACATCTCGGGACACCGTACACGTGGGGCTCACAGTCTCCGCTGAACGGCGGTTTTGACTGTTCCGGTCTCATCCACTACGCGACGAATCAAGCCGGTAAAATCGGCGGTCGCACCAACGTGTCAGGTTACTGGCATAGCGGCCATTTCAAGAACAAACGGACAGGGATCACGAGTGGACGTCGCGGGGACATCGTCTTCTTCGCCGGCACGTACAAATCCGGTCCATCGCACATCGGCATCATGCTCGATGATGAGTTCTTCATCCATGCCGGGGGCGAGATGCTTCAAATCAACTCGATCCATGACCCGATGTGGCGCCCGTACTTCCTAGGGTACAAATCGTTATAAGGAGGATTCTCCATGTTTGACTATATCGATCCGTTCTTATGGCAACTCGTCATCGTCCCGTTTCTCACCATCGGCGGTGGTGTCGTGGTCGCCATGATCATGAAACGGGTCTGGGTCGGCCCTGTGGTGACGTTCTTGTTGAACGCCATCATCGAATTGACGTACTTTGCCGTCTATTATGACCACAGTCCGTTCGATGTCAGCCATCTCAGTTCGTGGAATGTCATCTTCCCGCTGATTTCGCTCTTGTTCTCGTTCATCTTCGTCGGATTGTTGAAAACAAAAAAATCTGCCTGATGTGTCGTGATTACTCGTTATAAGGAGGACTCTCCATGTTTCACTATATCGATCCGTTCCTATGGCAACTCGTGATCGTCCCAACGTTTACGATCGGACTAGGAGTCGCCATCGCATTGCACTTGAAGCGCTTGTCTATCGCTCCCTTGATCACGCTCTTCGCCTACTTGGGCATGGAGTGGCTCATGTATCGGGGCACCCTCTTCTTCTTTACGAAGTGGTGGCTCCTTCCCCTTTTGGCATTGGGGATCACGTTCACGTTCATCGGGAAACGTCAGGTGGGGCACGCTTCGGTCAAATGATGCTTGACAATGCATCTTTATCCCGTTAAAGTAACGATAACATTCATACGAACTCGCGATGAGAAAGAAGAGTAGCGCGAAGGGACGTCTTCAGAAAGCCGGTGGTCGATGCGAACCGGTGGCGTACCTTGCGTGAATGGGCTTTTGAGCGTTCAGACCGACATGTAGGCTCTGACGGGTCCTCCCGTTATCGGGGACAGCGAATGATGGTTCGCGATGAGTGGGAAGACAAGGCGTCTTTCAACGAAGGTGGCAACACGGGGAATCTCCTCGTCCTTCATGTCCGATTGGGCATGCGGGACGGGGAGATTTTTTGTTTGAGCGATTGGAGGTGGGCTGGTGACGTACCACGGATATACGCACCGCGGTCATCGTA
This sequence comes from Exiguobacterium sp. 8H, assembly GCF_902506255.1. GTDB lineage: Bacteria > Bacillota > Bacilli > Exiguobacteriales > Exiguobacteriaceae > Exiguobacterium > Exiguobacterium profundum. Next base: position 1,614,945 of record NZ_LR733429.1, read on the forward strand.
TACGAACAAGACGTGACCCTCTCGTTCGTGGATGAACTGAACGAGCGGATACGTTGTGAACTCTCCGTTCAAACGAGGCTTTGATTTTGTATAAAAATCTTGATAACAAATCGACTCGAGGAGTGGTCGCACACGGATTTCGGACTTGTCTGCTACCGGCACGGTGAACATCCATAACGGTTCGTCATCGAACGTGCACGATGTGGCGGTCGTCTTGAAGCGCACCGATTTGTCCCGGATATAACGGAACAAGAGGGTCGGCTTGACGGGCTGTCCATGTACATGCCAAACGATTCGGATGGGGTCGCCCTCTTCGAACAACGCATCAAACAATTGCTGGGCATGACGAACGACTGCCTCAAAATATTCAAGATTCAGTTCATATGATTTGATATCAACGTAAGGTGACAGCGTGTCCTCGAGTTCGATGTGCTCGGTCAACGCTTCACCTGAAAATTGGTCAGGTCGTAAGACTGACATCGGCATATCCCCTTTCTATTACCCATTATAAGGAGGTTCTTTCAATGCAACAACGGATCATCAATGGTGACGAACTCACACCAGTGGCAATCTTCCACCGACTACAAGGTGAACGAAAGGTATTACTCGAAAGTCGCGCGGAAGGCAAGCACGGTCGCTACTCCATCATCGCGGCGAACCCGGTCGAGACGATCCGAGTCGATGGGAACGACGTGACAGATGCAACGGGGACAATCTATGCAGACGACCCGCTCCATGCCTTATCCGAACGCATCACACGTGACGACTTCACTGCACCGTACCCGTTCATCGGCGGTGCCGTCGGCTATATCGGCTATGACTTGCTTCGGGTGTATGAACCGATCCCGAACACGCCGACCGTGACGCGTGATTTGCCGGACGCCCTCTTCCAACGCTATGAGACGGTCGTCTTATACGACCACCTCGAGGAACAGGTCATCCTGATCGATACGAGCGAGACGGATGCGACGATGCGACTCGAGTCCATCCGCGAACAGCTCGAGACACCGGAGACACACGCCCTCGAACCGGTCGTCCGGACGAGCGAGCGCATCTTGACGCCGAAGGACGAATTTATCGACCGCGTGCTCCAGGCGAAAGAGGCAATCCTAGCGGGCGAGGTGTTCCAACTCGTCTTGTCGCAACGAATCGACGCGACGTTCACCGGGGACCCGTTCCACTTTTACCGGACGCTGCGGAAACAAAATCCGAGTCCGTACTTGTTCTACATCGACCTCGGGGAAGCGATCGTCCTCGGTGCTTCTCCTGAAAGTCTCGTCCGTGTCGAGAACGGCAAAGTGACGACGAACCCGATCGCCGGGACACGCCCTCGTGGGAAGACCGTCGAGGAAGACACGCGTCACGCGGAGTCACTCCTTCAAGACGAGAAAGAACTCGCCGAGCATCGGATGCTCCTCGACCTCGGACGGAACGATATCGGGCGGGTCGCCAAAGTCGGCACAGTCACCATCCCGAAACACATCGAGCTCGAACGATTCAAAAACGTGATGCATCTCGTCTCGGAAGTTAAAGGTGATTTACGTGACGATGTGGCCCCGATCGACGCGCTCCGTGCTTGTCTTCCGGCCGGTACCGTCTCCGGGGCTCCAAAGATTCGGGCGATGCAGTTGATCGATGAGCTCGAGACGGTGAAACGAGAAGTCTACGCTGGGGCGGTCGGCTATCTCGATGTCCGGGGCGGATTCGACTTCGCCCTTGCCATCCGGACGATGGTCGTCCAAGGTGACACGGCCCACGTCCAAGCCGGCGCCGGCATCGTCTATGATTCAGACCCGGTATCGGAATATGAAGAAACGCTGCATAAAGCCAAATCCCTATTGGAGGTGTTCGCATGATTCTCCTCATCGACAACTACGATTCGTTCACGTATAACGTCTATCAAGACGTCGCTCGCTTCAGTGACGTCTGCGTCATCCGGAACGATGAACATAGTATAGAAGAAATCCGTCGCATGAACCCGAGTGGTATCATCCTCTCCCCCGGTCCCGGTGGTCCCAAAGACGCCGGTGTGTCGCTCGCGGTCGTGCGAGAACTGTCCGGCTATATCCCGATTCTCGGGGTCTGTCTCGGTCATCAGGTCATCGCCGAGGCGTTCGGCGGAGTCGTCGGACGGGCGAACGAGGTGATGCATGGAAAAGTCTCACGGATCAATACGGTGCCAAGCGTCCTCTTTGAAGGGCTATCGATGGACGTCATGCGCTATCACTCGCTCGTCGTACAAAAGACCGAACTGACGGTCACGGCCGAGACGACAGACGGTGTCATCATGGCTCTCGAACACCCGACCCATCCGACGTACGGTGTCCAGTTCCATCCCGAATCAATCGGAACACCGGACGGACGTGGAATCTTCGAACGATTCGTTCAGTTGTGCACGAAAAAACCGGGGCACGTGTCCCCGGTTTGAGTATCAACCTAAAAAGTCATCCCGCTGAAAATCATGCTTGTCGATCTTGATGTTGTCACATGCCACCCCGTTCGACCGGAGCACCTGGATCGTTTCATGCAACAGCTCATCACTACCAACGATATAGAACAAGGCGTCCTTGTCGGATGCCATCATCTCCACGCGTTCGTAGTAGTCTTTCCGACTCGGGACGAATTCTGACGTGAAGTGCTCGTTCGATTCGAAGACGTCACCGAACAGATACGCTTTCGACGAATCGACGTTCAACGAATGGAGATGCGGGACACCTTCCCTGTTCGCCAAGTACTCGAGGACGACCGGACGGAATGTCGCGAGTCCGACACCCGCCGATAAGAGGTAGACGTTCTTCCCACTCCGTTCGAGCGGGACGTTCGAATGTGTCTTGAACAAGGCGACCTTGTCCCCCGGTACCATGTCGCGAAGGATCGATTTGAACGTCGAGCATTCGGACTTGATGCGGGTCGTGATTCCGATTGCCCCTTCGTGCGGCAATGTCGAGATCGACATATGGCGGACGAGACTTCGGTCCGGCTTGTCCCCGGCGTTGAACCCTTCGAGCGCAAGATGCGTGTGCGCCCCTTCCTGCCACGTGAACTCAGGTGGCAAGGCGAGATGGAACGTGTATGTATCTGGTGCCTCGTTTACGACTTTAGTGATCGGTGTCCAGTCAATTTTCATGTGAATTCTCCCTTTCGTTAATACACCGCAATCGGCCCATACGGCCCTTCGATGATTTCCAGTTTCGTCTCAAAAATTTCGGATAAAATCTTCGCGTCCATGATCTCATCGACCGTTCCAAACGCAGCGATCTGTCCGTCTTTCATCGCACAGATGCGATCCGAGTATTTCGCCGCGAAGTTGATGTCGTGGAGCACCGTGACGATTGTCCGTCCGAACTCGTCGGCGACGTGGCGCAAATACTCCATCATCTGTACCGAACGAGCGATGTCTAAGTTGTTGAGCGGTTCATCGAGGAGGACGTATTCCGTCTCCTGACAGAGCACCATCGCCACGTAGGCACGCTGCCTTTGTCCTCCTGAGAGCTCGTCGAGATAGCGGTTCTCGAGCGCGGTCAAGTCGAGGAAGTCGATATATTTCGAGATGATCGCCTCGTCCTCTTTTGTGAGGCGCCCTTTCGAGTAAGGGAAACGTCCGAACCCGGCGAGTTGTCGGACCGTGAGCCGTGTCACGAAGTGGTTTTCTTGACGCAGGATGGTGATGATTTTCGCCAAGTCTTTCGACTTCGTGCTCGACACGTCCATGCCGGCGACTTGGATCTGACCCTCGTCTAAGTTGAGCAACCGTCCGATCATCATGAGTGTCGTCGATTTGCCCGCTCCGTTGGGTCCAATCAATGAAGTGAATCCGGCTTTCGGGATATCGAGCGTGAGCGGTCCAATGTGGACATCGTCTGTATACGATTTTTTGACTTGTTCGATTTGAATCATAGCGACCTCTTCCTTAGAATGACGGCCAAGAAGATGAGTCCGCCGAACAGTTCGATGATGACGGAGACGACACTTGGCGTCTGGAATATGTGATACATAAAGAAATATGCACTCGTCAGGACGAAGAACCCTAGGGCGAACGCCATCGGAAAGACGTACTTATGGTCATACGTCGAGGCGACCTGATAGCTGAGCGTCGCGACTAAGAATCCGAAGAACGTGAGCGGTCCGATGAGCGCAGTCGAGACGGACATGAGGAGTGAGATCAGGACGAGCGTGTAAATGACGCTCCTCCGATGGTTCACCCCGAACGTCGTCGCGACGTCCTTGCCGAGTGCGACGATATTCAATCGATTCGAGAACAGGAACAAGAGTGTCCCGGCGATGACGACGATCGGGATGACGATGGGAAAGTACGCCACGTCGGCATTCGTCACCGAACCGAACAGCCGTGCCTGCAGGATATCGAACTCGGACGGGGCGAGCATACGACGCATGAACGATGACACCGAGTTCAGACCCGTCCCGATGATGATCCCGATGAGCAGCATGAGCTGCAGGTTGGCGTATTTCCCTGACAAGAGCCATCCGTAAAGGAGGAGACTCATCGTCACCATGAGGCCGACCTGTGTCAAGAAGGCGTTTGTCCCCGAGAAGCCGATCAACGCCCCTGCCCCGAAGAAGAAGACCATGCTCGTCTGAATCGTCGAATAGAGCGCGTCGAATCCAAGTAGCGATGGCGTGATGATACGGTTGTTCGTCACCGAGTGGAATGCGACCGTCGCAAGACTTTGACAGAGTGCCGCAATCAACATCGTGACGATGGCGACGATTCGCCGTTCCACGACCGGCACGAATGACGGAGAGTCCATCGGGACCGGATTGTTATAAAGGAGAAGCCCGAGCGCGCACAACAGTCCGCCGAGAATGAAGGCACTTAAGAAGAGCCAATAGCGCCTGCTCGCCCGTTTCGATTGAAACGCTGAAGCATGACGTTCTTCTCTCAATTCCCCGATTGATACTTCGACACCGTCTCGTTCCATGACCGTACTCATCGAACCCCTCCCTTCTTCCGTTGTCGCATCAAGATCATGATGAAGACGATTGCCCCGACCGTCCCGAGAATCAGTGAGACCGGGAGTTCGAACGGCATGATGATCGTCCGTGAAATCAAGTCACTGACGAGAATCGCACCCATCCCGACAAGACAGACCCATGGAAGGTTGCTGCGCAAATCATCCCCGCGGAACATCGAGACGAGGTTCGGGACGATGAGTCCAAGGAACGGTAAATTCCCGATGACCGTCGCCACGACACCGACCGATAAGGCGATGAGCCCCGTCGCCATCATCATGAGCTGGTTATAGTTCACGCCGAGACTCGTCGCGATGTCTTCCCCTAACCCCGCGAGCGTCAAGCGATTCGCCAGTAAGAAGATGAGCACCGTCACGACGATGATGACCCATAGATACTCGTAGCGCCCGATTTGCACCGAGGCGAACGAACCGACGAACCAGCCCTCGATCGCCTGGCTTGCTCGGAAGAATAGACCGAGGAACGTCGAGATGGCGGAGATGACCGCCCCTAACATGAGCCCGATGATTGGCACGATGAGCGATGAACGGAGTTTGACCGAACGTAAGAACCAGAAGAAGACCATCGTCCCGATGAACGAGAAGACGATCGCCCCGGTCATCCGCATCATGAGGCTCGGTGCCGGGACAAGCAAGTAAACGGTGAGCAGTCCGAGTCCCGCCCATTCGAGCGTCCCCGTCGTCGTCGGTTCGACGAGTCGGTTTTGTGTGATGAGCTGCATGACGAGCCCCGCCATTGCCATCGCTGCACCCGTCAGCATGAGGGCGACCGTCCGTGGGACTCGGGTGATCCAAAACATATCGAAGCCGTCTGTCCGTGACAGATCGTACACCCCGGTAAAGAGCGACAGCACCGCCAAACCGAGGACGATGATCACGGTGAACACGAACGACTTCGTCCACAATCTAGAAAAGGAGGGCTGAGACATCGTCTCAACCCTGGCTGTCAATGGTTTTTGCATGACGGAACCTTACTTCGCGAGCGCTTCCGTGACACTGTTGAAGAATTCCGCGTACGTTTGAATCGATTCGTTCAAGTACGTGTCTTTCGGTGCATAGACGATTTGCTCTTTCGTCACAGCCGTCGTCTTTTGAAGCGCCGGTGCGTTGTCGATCACGTCTTCTGCTGGTACTGCGCCTTCTGCGTCACCGAGTGGTGCGTCACGGTCGAGAACGAACAACCAGTCTGGGTTGCTTTCTGCGATGGCTTCGACGGATACTTCGTCACCTTCGTGGTCACCTGTCTTCTTCTCGACTTCAAGGGCTGGGACCCATCCGAAGATGTCGTACATCGGTCCGAACACGCGTCCCGTTACCGGTGCTGAGAACCCGATGTCTCCACCAGATACGATGACCGACATGATTGTATCTTTTCCGTTGTATGCCGCTTTCGCGTCTTCAATCGACTTGTCGAGGTCAGCGACGATGGCTTCAGCTTCTGTGTTTTTGTCAAAGATTTTTCCGAGTGTGAGCGTCGTGTCTGTCAATCCTTTGACTAAAATCTCACCCGGTGTGCCTGAATCTTCTGGGATCTCGATGTTCAAATCGATGACCGCTGCTTCCGGTACTAACTTTTTGATGTCCTCGTAGTAATCTGCGAAACGTTGACCGACGATGACGACGTCCGGGTCAACTCCTGCAATCGCCTCTAAGTTCGGCTCGAAGTGCATGCCGACGTCCGCGATGTCTTTGTCTGATGCATATGGCGATTCCGCTGGAAGGAGTCCGATTGGTGCCGCCACCAAGTCGATGTCCCATGCTGCCAATGTTTCGAACGTCCGGTTATCAAGGGCGACGACCTTCTCCGGGTTGACCGGTACCTCGATTGTGCCATGTGCGTCTGTAATTTCGACCGTCTCTGTCTTTGTTGCGCCGTCGACGTTTTCTTCTTTCTTCGTCTCACTCGTTCCGCCACATGCGGCGAGTACGAAGACGAGCAACGTCAACATGAGTGAAATCTTGAATTTCCCCACTTCATCCATCTCCTCTGTATGTAAGTTTCAATGATCCTCGCACCAAAAACGAGCCGAGTTGGTTATGTATGTCTATTCTCACGTTCTCGTTATCAGTGATAATGATTATCATTGTCGTTTTCATCAAGTAGCATAACAAACAAAATTAGGATACGCAATGCCAATTTGACAAGATTCGGATAGGAAAATTTTTCTTTCTATAGATGCACGCACAAAAAAAGAAAGTGGAAGGTCCACTTTCTCAGTTGAGTTCATGCGATTTAGTTTAGAGTTCAATCATTATTGTGCCGTGCCCTCTTTTTACCTCGAAACACAATATAGGTGATGAACCATACACATGTGATTGTGAACGCCAATAATACGGTTTGTGTAATCCCTCTCGGTAGAAGGTCTACCACGAAAAATAAGGATAAGATGACCGCAAAAATGAGATGTCCGAATCGTAAATCATCGTCCAAATCTCGCCAATAAATGATTAAAAGGACGAGCGCTACCGGGGCCACGAGGGCTGCTAATATGAAAAATGGTACGCGACGCATTAGAAACGGAATGTTCTTAGGTTCATCCATCTATCTCATGCCTCCGAGATTCCGTTCGCCAACAGCAGCAAGAAAATCCAAATCGACAACGGGATCATCAATCCGATTGTCGCAAGCAGCGTGTAAATTTTTATGATTCGATCCTTCGTGAACAGTCCCCAAATCAACGTGGCGAACAAGGCGATGTCAATCGCGAGATATACCCAGATGACCGTCATCAAATCGAGGTTCGGAAACACTCGACCGTTCAAGGTGAAGAAGGTAATCACCGTCACGATAAATAGTCCGAGCGTCGCGTATAGTGGTGCGTATCGCCTCTTCATACGAGCATCGCCCGCTTCCGTTTGACCATCTCCAGGCAGCGGCGGACACACGTATCGACATAGCCATCCAATTGATCAGGGAGGAACATCGTGTATGTCCCCTCCTCCGTCATCGCCGCGTCCTGCTCGACTTTCTCGACCAGTTCAACGAGCTCTGGATTTCCTTTCAAACGTTCAAAATCGAACGTCCCGAGGCGTTCCGAGAGACGGGCATTGTATGCATCAAAGTCCGCATAATAGGCCGCCTGTTTTGACGGGTCCTGGGTGATGAGCTCTTTCAACCAACCTTTATAGAATCCCTGCAACCAGATCTCATCCGCGACGAGATGCGCGTAATAGCCGAGTCGATATGAGAAGTCTTCCTCCTTGCTGTCAATCCAGTATTGGGAAAGATCTAAACGACGAGATAAATCATCATGGCGTCCTGCGTAGTAATGGGATGCCTCTTTTTCTGTCGTTGCATCCGGTGCGAGACTTCCAAGCAAAAATGCGACCTCATCCACCTCCGACAACGCTGGTAACATCTCATTCGCGATGACGAGATGCATCAAATGTGAACCCATGTCACGCCCCCCTTTTCCCTGATTATTCCATCAACGTTCTATCTCGACAACCCCTCGCAAATTTTGATAGACTAACTTTACTGAACGGTCAGTAAAGTAAAGAGAGGTGTGATTGGATGAGTAAAAAACAATTGTTGCTACAGACTGCCGCCCAGATGATTCGAGAAGACGGGATCAGTCAGTTGTCGCTCGAACGATTGGCGACGAAAGCAGGAATCACGAAAGCCGGGGTCCTCTATCATTTCGACAATAAGGCCAACTTATTGCGACAGATGAACGAATTCGCCATCGAGACGTTCGAGAAACGAATCACCGCCCATCTATCGGACGGTCCATATTCGTTTACCCGTGCCTATGCATTGGCGACATTGGATGATGTCGATCACGGAGATATGGACCTCGTCGCCGTCTTTATCTCCTCGCAAGAAGATGCGACGAGCGAGTCGATTTGGAGTGACGTGTCGACCGGTTGGGACGAGCGATTCGCTGTCGACGGGCCGGACCAGGATGCGATTTTAAAACTTCGCCTTCTCTGTGACGGCTTTTGGTTCGCTGTCTTGTATGGGTATAGCGAATCGTTCAAGGACCGTGCGGCGACACTCATTCGGGAAGCATGTGACGAGTTGCTTCAAGGAGGATTGTAATATGGGATTCATCTATTTGATCGGGGCCATCGCCTCGGAACTGTTCGGGTCGAGCATGTTGAAAGTGAACGCCACCTCGACGAGCCGTCTCCCAATTCTCGGGGTCGCCTTCGGTTATGGGACGGCGTTTTATCTCTTATCACTTGCCCTCTTCACCATCCCGCTCAGCTTCGCGTATGCGTTTTGGAGCGGGGTCGGGACGGCACTCACGGCAGTGATCGGGTTCGTCGTCTTCCGGGAACAGATCAGTCGTCAAAAAATTGCAGGGATTGGGCTCGTCATCATCGGGCTCGTCTTGATGAAAGTGTGAGGTGAATCGGAATGCAAGCCTATCTTTTACTCTTCTTTTCTATCGGATTTGAGGTACTCGGGACGTCGATGTTGAAACTGTCGGATGGATTCACAAATCTCGTTCCGAGCGCCATTCTGTTGGTTAGTTTCGCCGCGTCGTTCACCCTCATGGGCATCGTGTTGAAGACGATCCCGCTCAGTATCGCCTATAGCATTTGGGCCGGACTCGGGACCGTGGCGACGGGACTCATCGGAGTGTTCATATACGGGGAAGTTCTCTCTGCATTGAACGGAATCGGTCTCTTGTTGATCGTCCTCGGCGTCATCGTGATGAATCAACGAAGAGAGGAAGTCGTGACATGAACGAGTTGGCAGATCATCTTCAAACACTAGAAGAAGCATTATTGACGACGGAAGTCAGGCAGTCGCCGGAGCGTTTGCGTGAACTATTGACCGACGACTTCTTTGAAATCGGTAGCTCGGGACGGTTACTGTATCAAGACTGGGATCAGACGACACTCCAGCTCGACCCGATTGAGGCTGTGTTATCCGAATTCACGCTACATCCGTTGACGGAAGGTCACGTTTTGGTGACGTACCGTCTCGTTCAACCGGTATTGAATCGCGAAACACGCCGTAGCTCGATTTGGGTATTCGTGGACGGACGTTGGAAGATGCGATTCCATCAAGGCACGGTCGTCCCGACAGAGGCAACTTGATTGCCGAACGTCCTCGTCATCCGCTACTCCGAAGTGGAATCTAAGCGTGACGAAAGGGGCAGTTTTCACATGAACATTTTACTCGTTGGGGCAAGCGGCACGGTCGGGCAGGCGTCGGGTGGAGCCTATATGTGTAGCCTTTCAGCATGTCCGTCCCTCCTCCCTTCAGAAGATCGTGATGTGTCCTCCTCATCCGATACCCGTGGAGGGGGAGGGAGAATATGACATAATCACGAACTTTTGTTCGTAATTATGTCACAGGGAGAGAAGACTTTCGGACCGGGCGATTCATCTCCCACCTACGCTGGGCTACGCCCCGAGACGCTTAGATGAGGGAGAATTCTCGCCTGATTTAGTTAAAGGACAGGTCAACCTCGTCCTTCTCGGGCTCGATTATGTGAACGATGGTGGTAGCTTTACACTGACGAGCGGAATCTTGATGGACGACCCGATCAAAGAAGGCGCATCGGCTGCACTCGCGAACGGGGCCATCAAAGGATTCGTGACTGGCGCGGCGATTGAGATGCCACGGGGCATCCGTATCAACAACGTCAGTCCGAACGTCCTCGTCGAAGCACTCGATTCGTATGGCCCTTACTTCCGTGGTTACGCGGCAGTACCAGGTGAACGGGTCGCCCTCGCCTACGTGAAGAGCGTCGAAGGCGCGCAGACTGGACAGACGTACGAAGTGTATTAACCTTGAAGCATCGCTTTTTTCGTACCTTGCACTTTATTTTGTCTCCCTCGTCCGGAAGATTCCGCTATACTCGGGGCATCTTATGCCCGAGAAAGGTTGAAGTTTCATGAAAGACAAAACGTTTCGCGCCCTTTATCATATCCCTCCTTCTTTCGTCGAACACCCACTCCAAAAGCGCGTCCTTCAGGCGATTGGTCGTCCTCAGGAATCGATGGTCGAGGTCATCTTCCGCGTCGGTGGGTTCGGCACGTATGATGTGAGTACGATCACCTTTTTTGAGAGGGGCACCGTCCTTCGTCACATCGAGCGGTCCGACAGAGCGATCAACGAGCCCTTTGAATTCGAATACTACGAGGGCGAGGAAGCGAAACAGATGCGCGTCGCGTTTCACCTGCTTGGAACGAATTGGTGGCCAACCGTTTTCGAAGAACTCGAAGGTGTTCGAACGCTAGACGGTACGCAGTGGAGCCTCAGCGTATACACGAACGGGACACTCATTCACGAGCATCATGGCAGCAACGCCTATCCGTCCGAATGGGAGCAAGTGACTCGCCTGTTCGGTATTGCTTGAAGAACAACAAAGGGAGCATCCGCGGTGGATGCTCCCTTTCGTCAAAGCGCTTGAATCATCTCGACCCGATTGCCGAACGGGTCTCGGAACTCGAAACGATCGAATCCTGGAATCGGGATGCCTTCGGAGTAAGGAATTTCATTCTCTCGAAGCGCTTCCTTCCAATGATCTAAATCCGTCACCGCATATGCGATATGCGCTTTCGTCTTCTGTCGTTCTACGTCGTCCTCAGTCCCGACATGGACGGAACGGTCGCCGACCTGAAGCCAAAATCCACCTCGCCCTTTCAATGAATCCGGCTTCTCGATTTCACGTAGACCGAGAAAATCGCAGTAAAATGCCTTCGCCTCTTGCTCCGTTCCAGTTGGAATCGTGAGCTGCACATGATGAATCCCTGTGATCATGCTCATTTCCCCTTCCGATAAGTCAATCCGATATACTGCATCTTCTCGTTGAACAGACGTGGGTACGCCAGATAACCGACGAGCGTCGCCGAGATTGAGGCAGTCGTCAAAATCAAGAACAGGATCAAGAGTTGATACAAGACCGCTTCCATCGGGTCGGCTCCTCCGATGATGAGTCCGCTCATCATGCCCGGTAGCTGGACGAGTCCCATCGTCTTTTGCGCCTCGACGGTCGGGATCATGCTCGTGCGAATCGCATTCTTCAAACTACGGTCGATGGCCACTTTTGGTGTGCCGCCGAGCGAAAGAATGAGTTCGATGACGTCGTCACTCCGCTCGACCTCATCTTTGAATTTGTTCAAGAACAGAAGCGACAACACCATGCTGTTCCCGATGACCATCCCGCTGATTGGAATGACCTTTTCCGGCTCGAATGGGATGATACCGAGTCCGAGCATGAGTCCCATCGTCAGCGCTTCGATCGTCACGAGCGTCAAGACGATAATCCACATGATACCCGGAATCCCGTCCCCTTTCCGTCGGATGTTCTGTGTTGCCGCGACAATCATGAGTAAAATCATCAACAGCATGAAAATCGGACTGTCGCTCTCAAAGACGAACGTCAGGATATAGCCGATGATCAATAGTTGAATGATGGAGCGGACGGTTGCGATCACAATATCACGCTCGAGTCCGAGTCGTAGGACGAGTGTCAAGGCGAGCGGGATGACGACGAAGATGAGCGCCGTCGCGAGTTCAATATATGACATCAATCTTCCCCCCTGACGAATCGTTGGATGACGGGATCGTCCGACTCATCGATGAACGATGCGTCCCCAAATGCAAGTAGTTCCCCGTCCTTCAAGAACCACATGTCGTCGCTCACCCGCCGAGCCTGGTCGAGGTCATGGGTGATCCAGATGACGGTCACGCCATACGATTGTTGCAGTTTTCGAATGAGTCGCTCGATCTCTTTCACCGTCCGGTAATCTAGGCTCGCCGTGATCTCATCGAGCAAGAGCACGTCCGGTTTATTGACGAGCGTCCGGGCGATGGCGACCCGGCTTCGTTCCCCACCCGACAGTGATTTGATGGGTTGGTCGAGGAGAGCCTCACTCAAGTCGACGCGATGGAGCAATTCGGCAGCCCGATCGCGGTCAAGTGTCTCGTCGAAGATGGCTTTCGGGAGATTCAAATTGTCGTACACCGTCCCTTGAATCATCGGCGCACTTTGGAACGCCATCCCGATTTTCTTTCGTAGCTCGAGGATGTCCATCTCCGCGATGTCTTCCCCTTTAAAAAGAATCGTGCCCGTGTCCGGTGACAGCAATCCGTTGATATGCTTCAGACACGTCGTCTTGCCGGCGCCGCTCGGTCCGACGAACGTCGTGATCCGTCCTTCCCGAAACGTCCCGGATACATGGTGCAGGATGTCTTGATGACTCACATCTTTGAATTCAATGATTGACATGCTTCTCTCGCCTCCTGGTTCTAGTGTACAAAAAAGAGAGGATAAGGTGGTCCAGAATGCAACATCATTCAAACGTAATCTGTTACACACTGTACAAACCTCTTCATCTGTAATACAATGTAATACAAAGGGAGGCGATTTTATGGGAACTATTTCAGTTCGCTTAGATGAAGAAGATGCACGACTTATTCGAGAGTACGCAAAAACAAAAAATTTAACCTTATCTACACTTGTTAGAGACGCCGTTTTGGAACGTATTGAAGATGAGCTTGATTTGAAACTTTATCACGAAGCAATGAATGCCCATAGAAAACAACCTGAGGCCATCTCATTTGACGATATGATGAAGGAATTGAATGCTGAATGAAGACTTATCAAGTCTTGTTCGAGCGCAGCGCTCAAAAGAAGCTAAAGAAAATGGATCCACAACAATCAAAAATCATTATGGCATGGATTAAGAAAAATTTAGTTGGTACTGATGATCCACGACGTCATGGAAAGGGCTTAGTTGGAAATCACTCTGGTGAATGGCGCTATCGTATCGGAGATTATCGCTTAATCGCTGATATCCAAGATGAAAATATCATCATTCTTATTCTAGAAATTGGACATCGAAGAGATATCTATTCGTAATATCAATTTCTCTTTTCTTATCTTCCACTCCTCTTCTAAATTATTTCTTTCAAAACATAGTCATCTCAGACCAAAATGACCATGATTCTTTTTGTTATAGGTGAAACGAATAAAGCGCTCGACCGTTTCCACACGAAACAGTCGGGCGCTTTTTAATTATAATTCCGTTCGATGACGAAGCTCGTCTTGTCCCCGCGGAAGTAGGAGCGTGAGTATTCAATCGCCCGTCCCGACTCATCCTCTGTCACCGTCTCGATATGGAAGCACGGCGACCCGAGTGGACAGTCGAGGAGCGCACTCACCTTCTCATCAGCCAAGGCAATCTCCAATGCCTCCGTCGTCTTCGCGACATGAACGTCGTGGACCTCCGCCAGTGTCCGGAAGAGCGAATGCTCCGCCTGTTCTTTCGTGATCCCCGGTGCAATCTGCCACGGGATGAACGAGACCTCATACTGCGTCGGTTCCCCGTCCGCATGACGGATTCGCTCAATCTTTTGAATCGGGGCATTGTCTTCCGCTTCAAACACCGATGCGATTTGACCGGACGCCGAGATGACCGAGATGTCGATCAAGGCGACTTGTCCACGTTTCCCTTGGACGGCGAGCTGTGCCGCATAGTTGTTCGGCGTATACGACAACGTCTGTTGTACTTTCTTCCCGGCGACGAACGTCCCGCGACCTTGTTGACGGACTAGATACCCTTCCGTCGTCAACTGGTTGAGGGCGCCCCGCACCGTCGTCCGGCTCACATCGAACTCCTCGCAAAGCGCGTATTCGGTCGAAAATTTTTCCCCTTCTTTATAGTGCCCACTCTTGATGCGGGACAACAGTTCATCCTTGATTGCGGTTTGGAGCGTCGATTGCGACATGTCTCCATCTCCTTTACGTTGGGTTGGTTCCTTTATTGTGATACAGCAAGCATACAAATGCAAATACAAAAACTTATTTGTATTATTTGTATTTTTTATATTGCCGAAAGTTGTATCATTTGTTATATTTGTTACGACAAAAAGAAATCGCTTTCAAAAGGAGGAGTTGGCACCATGGCAGTCAAGGTCGTCATCATCGGCGGTGGGTCCAGTTACACCCCGGAAATCATCGAAGGATTGATTGATCGACAGGCAACGTTCCCCGTTCGGGAGATTGTGCTCGTCGATATCGAAGAAGGGAGGGAGAAACTAGAGATCGTCGGTCGTCTCGCTCAGCGGATGATTGAAAAGGCAAACGCCGAGATCACACTCAGTTGGACGCTCGATCGAAGAGCCGCACTCGTCGGCGCAGATTTTGTATCCACACAGATTCGGGTCGGTGGACTCAAGGCACGCGCGCTCGATGAACGCATCCCGCTCAAGCACGGCTTCATCGGGCAAGAGACGAATGGCGCAGGCGGATTATTCAAAGCGTTCCGTACCATCCCGGTCTTGATCGACTTGGCAAATGAAGTCGCCGAGATTTGTCCGGATGCCTGGCTCGTCAACTTCACCAATCCGGCGGGCATCGTCACCGAGGCCGTACTCAAGCACTCATCTCATAAGAAGGTCATCGGTGTATGCAACATCCCGTTCAACATGCGAAACTCGGTCGCTGAGATCCTCGAGACGCCTGTCGAACGAGTCGCAATTGAATTTATCGGATTGAACCACTTCGTCTTCGGTCGTCACGTATGGGTCGATGGCGTGGACCGGACGAGTGACGTCCTCGCCTCGCTCAACTCAGGCAACGATTACTCGCCGGCGAACATCGTCGGTCTCGGTTGGAGCGAATCGTTCCTATCGTCACTCGGCATGTTACCGAACCCGTATCACCAGTATTACTTCCAGACGAAAGATGTGTTGAAGAAAGATCTTGAGGCGTACGCACAAAATGGCACCCGTGCCGAAGTCGTGCAACAAGTCGAGGCGCAGTTGTTCGAGAAATACAAAGACGTCGATCTCGCCGTCAAACCGGAAGAGCTTGAAAAACGTGGAGGCGCCTACTATTCAGACGCCGCCTGCAACTTGATGGACTCGATTCACAACGACCGCGGTGACATCCAGACGGTCAACACGCTCAATAACGGCACGATTCGAGATTTACCAGACGATGCGGTCATCGAAGTGAACGCCGTCATCACGAAGTCGGGGCCTCGCCCAATCTCCATCGGCGCGTTGCCGCTACCGATCCGTGGGCTCATCACGAACTTAAAAACGTTTGAACAGCTCGCCATCCAAGCGGCTGTATCTGGCACGTACGAGGACGCCTACCTTGCCTGCCTCATGAACCCGCTCATCCAGGACGAGAAACGGATCGACCCGCTTCTTAAAGAGCTGTTCACAGCGCACGAGGCGTACCTACCCCAATTTAAGAAGGAGGTTTACTCATGAACAAGTTTATTGAAATCGCGGGACGTATCGGGTCCCAAAGGCACTTAGTCGCCATCCGTGACGGATTCGTTTCCGTCATGCCACTCATCATCGTCGGGTCGCTCGCGGTCCTCATCAACAACTTCCCAGCCATCAACATCGGTGGTCTCTCACTCGACTTCGTCGGCTCGATGAACAGCATGTTCGGCGAAGGTAATTGGCAAGGGCTCGGTGGTAGCATTTGGAATGCGTCCTTCGCGATACTCGGGCTCCTGATCGCCTTCTCGATCGGGTATAACTTGGCCCGTTCATACGGGATTGACGGGCTCGCGGCGGGGATCTTGTCGCTCGCCTCGTATATCATGCTCGTACCGGTCACTGCTGACTGGGGTCTCAACTTCGCATGGCTCGGCGCACAAGGTCTCTTCGTCGCCATCATCGTATCGATTGTCGTTACAGAAATGTTCCGCTACCTCATCAATACGAAACTGACGATCAAGATGCCAGAAGGTGTACCAGGTGGGGTCACCCGTTCATTCCAAGCGCTCATCCCATCAATGATCATCTTGACGGTTGTCGCAGGATTCCAGCTCTTCATGACGCTCGTCGTCGAACTCAGTGTATTTGAAGTCATCTTTAAAGCGATCCAACAACCGCTCCAAGGATTCGGCGACTCACTCCCGGCTGCCTTGCTCATCGCCTTCTTGAACCACATCCTTTGGTTCTTCGGGCTTCACGGGACGAACATCATCGGCTCGGTCATCGAACCGGTCTATCTCCCGCTCATCGAGCAAAACTTGGCTGCCTTCCAAGCCGGAACGTCAGCGTTTGATGTACCGTACACGGTCACAAAACCGTTCTTGGATGCGTTCGTCTTCATGGGTGGATCGGGTACGACGTTCGCGCTCTTACTCGCGATCTTCATCGTCGTCCGCAAACAACGGAATCACCCGTATCACCAAGTGGCAAAACTGTCGACACCAGCCAGTCTCTTTAACATCAACGAACCGGTCATCTTCGGTCTTCCGATCGTATTGAACCCGATCATGCTCGTACCGTTCATCTTAGTGCCGGTCACGCTCACCATCGTCTCTTATGTCGCGCTCTCGACAGGCATGGTTCCGAAGACAGTCGCCATCGTCCCATGGACAACGCCACCAATCATCAGTGGCTATTTGGTAACGGGCGGTAGCGTTCGCGGCGTCTTGCTCCAAATCGTCAACTTGTCGATTGCGACAGCGATGTATATTCCATTCGTCATGGCAGGAGCGAAGGCGATGACAGCCGAAATCAATAAAAACAAAGCTGCTACTGAGGAAGGAGAAAAGATTTCGTGAAAACCGAAACCATCCAAGAACTCTCGTTTATGATTATCTTACATGCCGGAAATGCACGCTCATCTGCATTCGAGGCTATCGCTGCCGCGAAACGCGGTGAAGCGGACGAAGCGGCGGCAAAGTTGAAAGAAGCCGACGCGGCCTTCTTGGACGCACACAAGCTACAAACGGAGCTGTTACAAGAAGAGGCACGGGGGACGACGAGCGACATGAGCGTCCTCCTCGTCCACGCACAAGACCATCTTATGACGGCGATGACCGTGAAAGAGCTCGCCGTCGAAATGATTGACATGATCACCCGTTTGAATCGATTGGAGGAAACGACATGAACATCTTACTCGTCTGCTCGGCAGGAATGTCGACATCAATCTTAGTGGAAAAAATGCGAAAGGAAGCTGCTGCACGCGGACTCGACGCATCCATTGACGCGATTCCGGAGTCGCGCTTGAAAGAACAGTCGAACGTCGACGTCATCTTGATCGGACCACAAGTCCGCTACCTCGAAGGCAAAATCAAGTCGTCCGTCGACGTCCCGGTCGCGGTCATCGATAACATGGCGTATGGGATGATGAAAGGCGACCTGGTCCTTGACCAGGCACTCGGTCTCGTCAATGCTTAAAACGTTCGTCCTCGTCAACGCCGATGACTTCGGCTTGACGACGGGTGTGAACGCCGGCACACTCGACAGTCACGTGAATGGAATCGTCAATTCGGCGACGATGATCATGAACGGGTATGCCGTCGAGGAAGCGGTCCGACTCGCGAAACAACATCCGTCGCTCCGTGTCGGGGTCCATCTCGTCTTGTCTTGGGGCAAACCGCTCGCCGACACGAGTGCTCCCCTCACGAAAGAAGATGGTACGTTCCGCTACACGAGCCGCTTCATGACTGAAGACTCGCCTGACCCGGAACTCGTCTATTTGGAGTGGAAAGCCCAAATCGAGGCGTTCCTTGCGACAGGACTTCCACTCGACCATCTCGACAG
This sequence comes from Exiguobacterium sp. 8H, assembly GCF_902506255.1. Classification (GTDB taxonomy): domain Bacteria; phylum Bacillota; class Bacilli; order Exiguobacteriales; family Exiguobacteriaceae; genus Exiguobacterium; species Exiguobacterium profundum. Next base: position 1,633,428 of record NZ_LR733429.1, read on the forward strand.
CCACCATCACCTTCACGGTTGGCCGGTCCTGCACGACGTCATCATTCGTCTCGCTGAAGAATACGACACGACGTTTCGGGCCTTAACAACGCTCGGGTCACGCCGAGACTTGTGGGTGACCGAACGGTTCAGTGATCAGTTCTACGCGGATGGCGTCTCCCATGCGACGCTCGATGCCATCGAACCAGGACGATCCATCGAAGTGATGGTCCATCCGGCCGACCTCGATGATCGTCTTCCGAACGTCACCTCATACCTTGTACCACGCCTCCTCGAAAAACAGGTGTTGGTCGACTATGAACGCCCCGAATGGTGGGCATGAGAAAAGCGAGTTCCCATGTGGGGACTCGCTTTTTTATAGGTCGAATGCTTGTTGAATCTGTGCCGCTGTCTCCTCTGGACTTAAGTTCGTGTTATCGATCCGGAGATAATGCTCGACGTCTAACTCCCCGGGACGTGAGTTCAATCGGTACATCGTCGCCGTCTGCTTCAGTTCCGCTTCGGACCAAGCGATGTCACGTTTCGACGGTTTATGGGTGAGGCGGTTCTCCGTCGTATTGCGCGCAAGGCGTTCCTCTATCTCGGCCTCGAGCTCGACATAGTAGATGTCCGCCCCGTGTGACTCGAACAAGCCCGTCACCTTCTTCACGTAATCCCAGTCCTCCTGCATGTCAAACGCCCAGACGAACGTGAAAATCATGCCGGGTAAATCACTCTTGGCGACCGCCTCGAACAGTTCTTGACGAAAGTGTTGGACGAGTCGCTTCCCTTCCGGCGTCCCGTAATTGAAGAACGGTCCGACGAGGTCGATCGTCATATGGTTGTGGAATAATTTCAGTCCGGTTTTATCGGCGAGCGCCTGACCGACCGTCATCTTGCCGACGGCTTGTGGACCAAATAAGATGATGAATTTCATTGGATGAGCCCCTTTTGTGTCTGTTCATTTCATTTATCATACTAAAGCCGGCGCCGATTTTCATGAGATTGACCAATTTTTCCAATTCATCATGTGATAAACTTCCCTTTTTTATGGATGTATTAGATTTTAAGTGAACGGGAAAATACAGACCATCGATGGTCCGTCTTGTTCAAAGGGGGCACTCTTATGCCGAAAGATCCTCAGCTCGAACGTTTTGTATTACGTGTCTCGGTGTTCGCTTCTCTATTCTTCGCCATTTCTGGAATCATTGTCGGTTACTATCTCTCCTCTGCCTTTATCCTATTCGACGGAATCTACTCGTTCTTGAGCGTCATCATGAGTTGGATTTCTCTGCGAGCCGGGGTGTTCATGCTGACGGCAGATAAACGATTCCCGTTCGGTAAAAGTACAATCGAACCGTTCATCATCCTGTTTCAATATGGGGTACTCCTCTATGTCATCGTCACCGCCTTCCTCGGGGCAATCGAGGACATTCGAGGTGGAGGGAATGAACTCGTCCTTGGAGGGGCACTCGTCTATTTGGCCATCAGCGCCGCGTTGACGTATGGAATCTTTCGGTATTTACGAACGTTTCAGCTAAAGGCGAGTTCTGGCCTCGTAAGTGCCGAGATTGTCCAATGGCGGCTCAGCTTCGTCTTGACGGGTGGGGCACTCGTCGGTTACTTGATCGCCCAAGTGCTCGTCTGGTTGTCCTTCGAAGCCATCTCCCCCTATGTGGATCCGGTCATGTTACTTCTCATCACGATGTGGCTAGTCAAAACACCACTTGTTGAGATGTGGACAGCCATCAAAGAGTTGATTGGAATGAATACGGAGACTCCTTATAGTAAACAAATTACGTTGACCATCCTACAAGTCGCCCATCAATACGACGTCATCAAGACATACGTCCGAACGACAAAGTCTGGGAATCTATTGTTTATCGAGATTGATCTCGTCGTCCCGACCACTTATCGATACGACAAGATTGCCGATCAGGACATGATTCGTCAAAAGATGGAGGATGCTTTAGCTTTCTTACCTTATGAGAAATGGTTGACGATTTCGTTCACACACGACAACCGATGGGCAGAATAAAGGCGGATGACAACTGTCACCCGCCTGTTCCTCATCCTTCAAATGCCCGACGCAGCACTTCTTCTTCCTCTGCATTTCCGAGATTCCGATGCACCACTCGCTCCACCTCGATGTTAAGCTCCTCTTTTAAGAGGCTTGCGCTCCGCTCTTGCCCGATGATGACGACCTCGCTCCAATGATGTTTCTTCCGCAGAGACCGAATCTCTCCAGCGATTTCACGATAGAATCGTTGGATTTGTTTTTCTTTCCGACTGTCGAATTGATCGACTTGACTACTTGAAGCAGCATTTTGTCTCGACCCACGTCCCTGATACCTGCGCCACTCATCCGAATTCAAATCGAGTTCATAGACCGTTACGTCTTCGACCTCACCGAGTCTCGTGTCATAGACGGTGATTGCATCCATCTGCGGAAGCAAGATGCCGGTATTCGGGAACTCGGCATCTAATTTTTCAATTTGATCGAGGACCGGTTCTTTTCCATAGTGAAACTCATTGTCGACATCGAGTTGCAGGAAGTGAAGTTCGAACAATCCATCGTTCCCTTCCGCGAATAAGACGATGCTTCGCAACAGTTTATGTTCATTATGTTTAATCTCTTGTTCGGTCCGTTCCCTCACTCCTTTGAACGCCTTCACCAATGTCTCATCCCCGCTCGCTTCGACTTCTTGTTCGAGCCGGCGCAACTCATTCTTCAAATGAATCTCCCATTTGTCCCGCTCACTCGGCTTGGTGCTCAAGTAAAGACTGAGCACCCCTGCCTCTGCATTATGAAGTTTCTTGATCTTTCCAAGTTCAGTTGATAATGCCATCATAACTCCTCCTTAATAGATAAACGCAGCGAGTATCCCCGTGATAAAGACAGATGTGATGGTGACCGTCGAGAATCCAGCAACAATCATTTTCGGTAAAATCTCATCTTCAATAATATGCACCTCCTCATCCGTCTCACCGATATTTTTCGCCGCCTCCTCACTTAAGATCAGCGTCCCTGGGAAACCATATAACGCCGTCAATCCGATTGCCATTGACATCTCTTTTGAATAGCCGAGGAACCGCCCGGCGAGGAAGGCGAATAAGAGAAGCCCGGTCACCCCGAATGCAAATGCGATGGTAATTGGGACGATCAAGTCGAACAGGTCGCTCGGAGACAACGTTGCGAGCGGTCCGAAGATGATGAGCAAAATTGCAATCATGATCAACCCATATGCATCGATCCCGTTCAAGGCGTTCGCTTTCAGCACTTTGAAGCGACGTAAGATGATTCCGAGAATCAAGGCGATCACGAACGTGTTCAAGTAGCCGTTCGTCCAACCGCTGATGACGGTGGCAATCAACACGACGCATCCCATGACGAACAGGGTTCCTGCCGTCGTATGGAAAGGTGCTGGCAAAATCGAATCATCTGTCTCGTCATGGACGACTGCGTGCTCTTTCGGTGTGGCGAGCGTCCCATCCCGATAGGCGGTCTGAATCCGACGCGCTTCTTTTCTCAAAATGATGGACGTGAGCGGAAAGCCGATCAAACCTTGAGTCGCTGCAATCAGTACCGGAAACACGGCGACCGACACAAGCCCCGCGTTGATTGCGGCGTCTTGAACGAGAATGATCGAGATGGTTCCGCCGCTGATGGCTGCAATACCACTCAAGATATAGTTCGTATCGAGAAAAATCTGTCCAAACGCGTACATGAAGACGGCAATACCTACCACAGCAGACACCCCGATCACGAACGTTTTCCATTGACGTTTAAATTCATCTAGGCTGATGAGCGTTCCGAGATGGACGATGACGAGTCCGACGACTGTCTGACCGAGCGCTAACAATGAAGACGACGGTAACAAGTCTTCCGGGAACAACCCGGATTTAAACCCGACGAGAAAAATGATGGACGCCACAAATAATGAAGATAATAGAGCTTTCGTTTTTTTGGCGACATAATCGCTCACCGTCCATATCAACATGACAATCGTAAAGGCGAGTAAAGAGTTCATGCGCGAAATCCCCTTTCTGGGTTCAGACACGTGGTTGATAACTAAATCCTAAACCGTGTACGTCTGCGACATTGTAGACAATCATGAACGACTGTTTGTCGATCGCATTGACGGCTTTGAGTGCTGTCTGGTACTCGCTCCGCGTCAACACGATCATCAACATCTCTCGATCCTCCCCTTGAAATCCTCCTCTGACATCAAACACGGTAATGCCTCGGTCGACTTCCCGATAGAGCGCTTGTTTGATTTCATCGAGATGAGACTCACTCATAATAAAAATCGCTTTCTTACGATCGAGCCCGAGTTCGATATACGCCATGACGGCCGATGTCAAAATAATCGAGGAGATGGCGAATAGGAATGACTCGACTCCAAATACGAACACACTCGATACGACGATAAGGGCGTCCGTCAAAAAGAATCCGATCGCTGTATTCAATCCCGTATATTTGTGCAAGATCAACGGCGGAATTGTGGTCCCCCCACTCGAGGCCCCGATTCGATAGAGCATCGCGACGGCAACGGCGAACAAGATGCTACCGAAGACGACCGAGAAGAAGCGATCTGACGTGACCATATACTTCGGAATGACCGCGAGCGCAATCGGTAAAAACAGACTACCGAGTAAAGTGTTATAAAACACTTTCTTCCCAAGAAAGACGAATGTCAGGATAAGCAAGAGTCCGTTTAGAACCGAGACGACAATCGAACGATCGATATCAAGGACTTCCTCTAATAGAATCCCAATCCCGGTCACGCCGCCTGCTGCGATGTCGTGAGGACCTAAAAACAGATTGATGGCTAATCCGATGACGATGATGGCAGCGAGAATTACCGCGACATCACTTATTCTTTTACGCATCACAATCCCTTCCTCTCACGAGCGGAACGTCTGCATCGTCTCAATGACCCGTAAGACAAAAGAGACACTATCTTCTAATTCTTTGATTGGAATCGATTCGTCGATGGTATGAATGGCTTCATATCCAATCGAAACATTCAACGCCACTTTCCCGGACTCGTTGAACACGTTCGCATCACTTCCTCCGCCACTATGCTCGTAGCGGACTGAAAAAGATTGATCCGTCAATGCTTCCGCCACGTGTTGAACGAACGGTTCATCTTCTGAAAACCGATAGCTCCGAATCATCTGTTCTGTTTTGATGTCGACTGTCCCACCATGATTTGAAGCTGCCTGTTCAAATGCAAGAATCATGTGCTTCACCTGGTCCACACACGCTTCATGATCAAGTGATCTCGCCTCCCCGACTAACGTCACCTGCTCCATGACGACATTACTCCCCGTTCCTCCGGATATTTTGCCAATGTTTGCTGTCGTCTTTTCCGATATCCTGCCGAGTTTCATGTTTTGAATGGCGTCCGAAGCAATGAGGAGTGCAGAGATTCCTTTTTCCGGTTCAAGTCCCGCATGGGCAGCTCTTCCGTGAATGTCGACTTGAAGACTAAACATGCTTGGGGAACTCAAGATGATACCGCCGACCGACCCACCATTGTCAAGAATCAGTCCATGTGTTGCTTGAATCGTCGACATATCAAGCGCTTTAGCACCAAGCAATCCAACTTCCTCGCCAGGGGTAAAGACAAGCTCGATTGGTCCGTGTCGAGTGCCTTCACTCTGCAAGCGCTCCACGACTTCGAGCATGATGGCAATTCCCGCTTTATCATCGGCCGCCAAAATCGTCTCCCCTTCAGAAAAAACGATATCATCCCGGACGATTGGAATGATTCCTTTCCCCGGAGACACCGTATCGATATGAGCCGATAAAAATAACGGTTCGATTGAAGAATCTCCTTTCAGACGAGCAATCAGATTGTTTGATCCAAGACCGGTCCGATCTTTCGAATCATCTTCATCGATTTCGAGACCCATGCGGGCACATCGTTCTTTTAATTCATCTAAAAACGGACCTTCTGCATAGGATTCCGAATCGATTCGCACAAGTTCCATAAACGTTTCCGTCACTCGGGATGACATCTCAATCATTCCTTTCGATAGGTTGTTTCGACGATTTACGCAATTGATACAACTTTTGAAGGTTAAGGAATGTGACTTTTAACACGGCGTAGAAAGGAACAGCAAGCAACATACCGACAATACCGGCTAATCGACCTGCGACGAGTAAGACCAAGGTAATCGTGATGGGATGGACCCGTAGCGACTTTCCTTGTACAAGAGGAGAGATGACATTGGCATCTAATTGTTGAATGATGGTAATCGCGACAATGACATAGATCGCTTTGACCGGTTCATCGATGAACGCGATCAAGACAGCTGGAGCGGCCCCGAGAAAAGGACCGAAATAAGGAATGATGTTCGTAGCAAAAATAAAGATACCGAGCGGCAAGAAGAACGGGACATCGAGTAACCAGAGCGCAATCGTCGCAAAGAAGCCGACGAACGTACAGACGATCAACTGGGCTCGAACGTATCGTTTGATTGTCTCATGCATGTCATGAAGGATTTGACGGGCATCTTGTTCATAAGTTCCTGGGACCCAGCGCACAATCGCACTCGCCAGTTTTCCTCCATCAATCAACATAAACACATACAAGAACAAGGCGATAAATAGGGTGAATAATCCCGAGATGATAAACGCGAGGACACGACCGAGTGACCCGGCTACACTACCAATCACTGCGCCGACCGTATCCGTCAATTGACGAATCCACGTGTCAATGGAGGTCTCATTTTGATTGATATAGTTCTGGAACCACGTATACTCTTCCAAGGCTCGATACAAGTTGACAAGTTGCCGATAACTCGCTTCCGCCACTCGTGGAAAGGCATCGAGGAGAGCGAAGAGTTGGCGAGTCAAGATCGGACCGAGGGTGATCACAAACAAGACAGCGAGAAGGAGTAATGACAAGAGAATAACGAGAATCGCAAATGATCGTCGCTTTAACCTACTTTCGAGCCAATCGACGAATCCGACAGTGAGATAGAATAAGACTCCTGCGATTAGAAATGGCGTGAGGACGGTGGCAAAAAAGATTCCGAGCGGGTAAAAGATAAATTCGACTTGCTTCAACATAAAAAGAATCGTTAAGATGAGCAGCACCCAAATCCCGTTACGAAAGGCAGGGGTGAGCCAGAAGGGTTGCATGGCATGTCTCCTTTCATGGAATCATACCTACTTTTTCCCCGATTCCTAAAAATCATTCTTTCACAGGGAAAACAACACAATTCATCCGAACACCCTCCAAAATATTTGTTTACCTCTTTCCAAATGAAGGAATAAGCATAGCATCGAACTTTATAGAAAGAAGGTGCCCCTGTGACTTGTCCCCACTGCGGAAAGAAGACACGATCGAAAACGGTCTGTCCGACGTGTGGCCGCCGCTCACGTCGCACGATTTGGTTATTTGCCACCCCATTCGTTATCGCACTCATTGCCTTTGTCACCTTCATTGGAAATGCCTATTTCACGGACATGCTGCGTTCGACCGATTCGCTCGCCAATCAGGTCAACTTGCCGATTGGGGAAGATACGGTCTCCGCTGACGAAGCGACACCGGTCGACTTCGCGGCCTTACAGGACAGCCTATTCACCGTCAGTTACGGGACGGGATTTTTGGTGAGCTCACGCGATGTCGTCACCGCCGCCTCGAATGTTGCTGGGTTGACGAATATCATCATGTACCATGACGGTGAGGCCGTCTCCGGCACCGTCGTCGGTCGGACGAAGCTCATTGCTGTCATTCGAATTGAAGAGACGGAGAACACACCATACACACTCACGCAAGCGATCGCCGCAGAGGACGAGACGTTGACCACATTGACGATGCAAGAACGCATCAACGGTACGGTCACATTCGCCGAGAACGGCTATAGCCGAAACTTTGAATTGCCACGTCATGCGTATGGCAGTCCACTTCTTTCAGCATCCGGGCGAGTCGTCGCCATCCATTTGCGTGGGATCGCCTTGCCGACCGCACTATTTGAACAAGACATCCGTACGTTCATCGCAAAAGATGCACCGGCACCGCCACCTATCGAACTCGCACCCGTTGAACCGATCAAACCGGATTTGACAGAAGAACCGGTCGTCGTTCCGGAAACGCCTTCTATCCCTGAGGCACAACCTGAAATCCCACCTGTCACTGAACCGGAGGCACCGGTCGAGGAAGAAGTCGAAGAGGAGGTTGTGGAAGAGCCCGAACCGACGACACCTGAAGTGACGCCAGAAGAACCTGCGGAACCGCCGAGTGAACCGGAGGAACCGACGGATCCACCGGAAACGGAAGAGCCGATTGAAGACGATCCTCCGGTGACTGAGCCGGAGGAACCGAGCGAACCGGAAGAGCCAGCGGAGCCAGAAGAACCGACGACGCTCGAACCAGACGGGGATGAGGGCTCCATCGTCGAAGACGATCCGGACACTGAAGAAAACATAAATGAAGAAGAAAACGACACAAGCACTCCATCCGAATGATGGAGTGCTTGTTATTCGTCACGTGTGAAACGTCGTTGGAGATTGCCGAGCACCGCTCCTAGTCCGAGCAGTAGAATCGACAGCGCCCAGAACGGGAGCGCGTCTTGCAATAACCAGACGACGAGGGCACTGAAGCCGACGACGGCTCCAAGCCATAGAAAGTTCCGTTGTCCCATGTCATTCACCTCGTCCTCATCATAACACATCGACCCGACGTGCCGTCGCTTGCGGTGGCAAGGAGCGTGTCAACCGTTCATCATGCTCGACTCGAACCTGTTGTCCGATGAGAAGCGGTGTCTCATCCAAAAGAGGTCTCGCTACATGAAACACGATGCCGTCAAACGGTTCTGCTTCCCACGTCGGCGTGACGCGGATTTTCTCATCCATCACCTCTGCGACATATCCAGTGAACGTCGCCATGCCGTTCCCCTCCTTTCCAGTCCTTACTTTCCATTTCCCGTTTTTACAAAAGATGCTACTCGACTGTGACAAGAACAAGTATAATAGAGCGACACTAGTACTTGTGAGGAGGACACCCTATGACACAAACGATCGATTTACACACCCCAGAGTTCCAGCGCACGTTCCTTGAGATGATGCTCCTCGCAGAATTAACGGAAGCTTATAACGCTGAAGCCATCAATGACATGGCGACACGGGGCGAGACCGCGTTCCCGGACGACCCATTCTTCCCGGCGATGCGTGCTTATCCATATATTCGAGAAGGTGACACCGATTCGGCCAAACCGTGGCTCGAGAAAGCGAGTTCGCTCGGTGACCACTACATTCTTCATATGTTAAAAGGATTTGTCAGTGAAGACACCGGGTTCACGTTCGAGGCGGAACAACACTTTCTCCGTGGCGTCGAACGCTATCCGGATGTCCCAATCATGCATCGCGCCCTTGCCGTCCACTACTTCGACCGCAAGTTCCATGGCGAGGCCGGTCTCCATATCATGAACTATGTCCGGCTTGCCGGATTTGGTCCGGACACCGTCCCGATGTTGCTCGAATTTTTCCAAGTGTATGACGACATTCCGCTCGATATGGTCGATGAACTGATGAAGACGGCGAGTGGTTACTTAACATTGAACCCACATGACCCACATGCCCATTCCTTATACGCGTCTATGTGTAGCCATCGTTTCGCTGCACTGACGGCCGAGTTGAAGGACGATGACCCGCTTACCGACGAGATGATTTGGATGCTCCTTGAAGTCGAGAATCACGGGATGTGGAGTGCGACCTATGACCGCAGTGAAGAGCGAATGTTTCGCCATATGTTCGCAGAATACGTCGATAACGTCATTCTTCCGAACACGTCACAGTTTTATGTATGGCGCCTAAGGTTGCGTTACTTGACACGTCGCCTGACACACCGCTTCACGGGTGGCTACTCTGTACCGACATCCTAAAAAAACATCACGCCAACAGGGCGTGATGTTTTTGTTTATCCGGCATACGGTTTAATCGGTCCACGCAGGCTGAACGAGTAGTCCTCCGGATCGACAATTCCGACGACTTCGTCGCCTTCAAGTAACTCCCATAGGAACTCCGCCATCTCGCGCGCCGTATGATATTTCGCGACGTTCTCACTGTAGTCGAATCCTTCCGTATCGCGAGCCCGGTCGGCGAAGCTCGTCTCCGTTGCGGCCGGTGCGAGTACTTTCGCCCGAAGTTTGGCCCCACTCTGCTTCAACTCTTGTGCGAGTCCTTCCGTATATGCACTCACGAAGAACTTCGTCGCACAATACGTGACCGAGTTCGGGACGATTCGATATCCCCCGACAGACGACACGTTCAACAGCTGTGCCCCTTCGATATCATGATAATCTCGAACGTATAGACTCGATAAGACGGTGAGCGCCTCGATATTCAAACGAATCATGTTCTCGATTTTACCGAGGTCGACGTCCTTGATGAGATCTGCATCCCCGAATCCCGCATTGTTGATCCACGTCTCGATGTCGAGGTCCGCAAGCGATTCATATAATCCGTACACGTTCTCGCTATATGATAGGTCGGTCGATTTGATGATGACGTCACTGTCCGACGAGATCGATTTGATTTCATCACGCAACGATTCGAGCTCTTCTTTTCGTCTTGCGACGAGCACGAGCGACTTTCCCTTTTCAGCGAGCAACTTCGCTGTCTCATACCCGATACCTGAACTGGCTCCTGTAATGACCGTATACTTCATATAATCCACTCCTTTTTGTCGTTTACCTTGTTGTTCATTCCCCACTTTCTTCATCGCAAATCGTTTCGATGTGAACGAAAAAGCCCTGACTCCAAGGAGACAGGGCTTTCAACTTATGTCGTGAATCGACCAATCAGTGTCTGCAGGTCACTCGTCATATTGCCGAGTGATTCGGCGACACCGTTCAATTCTTGAATCATCGCGAGTTGGGCGTCAGCCGTCTCACCGACCGTACGCATCGTGTCGGCCATCCCTTCACTGTCTTGTGACATTTGAAGAGAGGACGTCGCAACTTGTTTCGTCGTCTCCGCAATCTCATGCGAGGCGATGCGGATATGTGACGTATTATCGACTGATGTCTCGAGCTGACTGACAATCTGTTCGAATGCGCGTGTCGCTCGTTCGAGCAACAACGTGTTCGTCTCGACGCGTTTCGCACTGACGACGTGTTGGTCGAGAACAGCGTTCGACTGTGTCTGAATCGACTCGATCAACCCGGCGATCTGTGTCGCCGACTGTTTCGACTGCTCGGCAAGTTTACGCACTTCTTCTGCAACGACGGCGAACCCTTTTCCTTGCTCACCGGCACGTGCCGCTTCGATGGCCGCGTTCAATGCCAACAAGTTTGTCTGGTCGGTGATCGATTGAATGACCTCGGTGATAAGAGCAATCTCGTCAGACTGTTGCTTCAATGCCGAAATCGATTCTCCCGTCAGACGTGTCTCCCGCTCCAGTGCGAGCACCTCGTCTTTCGCCTGAGCCATCGTCGCACCACCTTCTTCGGCGAGCTTCAAACTCTGTGACACGTCATCGTCAATCGAGCCGATCGATCCAGCGATACGACCGATGCCTTCATCGGCAGCAGCCACCGCTTGAGATGTTCCAGTCGCTTCTTTCGCCTGCGCGACCGTTTCTTCCACGACTCTGTCGATGAGACGTGTCGTTTCCTCCGTCTGTGACGCCATCTCTTCCGTACTCGCATACAGTTCTTCCGATTGTGCTGTGATTTCCTGTGCGTTTTGGGTGACGCGGTCAATGAGTTCACGCAAATTTCCCTTCATGCGGTTGAAGCCGGTCATCAATTGTCCGATTTCATCTTGCGTGAGCGCCTGAAGATCCTCACGTGTCAAATCACCTTCCGCGACTACTTCTACTTCTTTCGCTAAGAATCGCAACGGGGTCGTGACCATATGACTAATGGCATATCCGGCACCAAACATCAGTATCAGACTGACAACTGCGATAACGACTGAGTACCAAAAGGCACGCTCACCTGCCTCCTGCAATTCGGCTTGCATCGCAATTAACTGTTCTTCTGTTTCGGCTTGTAACGTCTCACCTGTCGATGAGATGGATTTTGTCACGTCCGGCATGAGACGGAATACTAATCGATCGATTGCTTCTTGATCTTTTGAGTCAATCGCAGCGATGGCTTGAGTCGCCAACTCATCATATCCTGTCGCGTATTCGAGTAACGATTCATATTCCTTTCGTTCGGCCTCATTGTCCGCAAGCTCGATTAACGATTCGATGGCGGCTTTCTTCTCTTCTCCGCCCCGGCTGATTTGTTGTTTGCGTTCATCATCCTGTAGGAGCACATACCCGCGGACACCATACGCTTGACGGACCATCCCGAGCGCCAAGTCGTCTGCCGCTTTCATCTTCATGACATCGTTTGAAATCATGTGTTCATATTGACTCGTCATCCGGTCGAGCGTCCACAGATTGTATCCCATTCCAACGATTGTCAAAATTAGAATCAAACCGATACTCATCATGATTTTTCTTGATAACGTCCATTCGTTCAACATCTTTTTCACGTACTACGAGGAGTAATCTCCTCTTCCACCTCTTTTTCTCTCTATTTTTATGTATTGCCTTTTCTTTATCGGACACAACAGCCTAATTTGTACCAACAATTTGAAATTCATTTATGTATTGACCTATCTTTTTATTTTTTTGTACTGGGCACAAAAAAAGAACCAGACATCTGCCTGGTTCTGAGTCTTGCTTATAGCTTGAATTGCGCCACGCGATTCGAGAGTTCGGTCGCCCGTTTTTCTGTTTCGCCCATCTTCGCCTGAACGTCGTTGAAACGCTCGACTGAGAGTTGAACTTTCTCTGAAATCGACTGCGTTCCGTCCGCGCCTTCTGTCACGGTCGTCGCCACTTCTTGAATGACACCAAGAATGTTGTCCGTCATATGGCGAAGTTGAAGCGCGTTACCTTCGAACGTCTTCGCTGTCTCCCCGAACACTGTCGCATCCTGTTCATATTGCGTTGCCGACTCTTCGAGACGGTCGTAGTCGGCCATGACTTTCGTATTGAGGAACGTCAACATATCTTCCGAACTCGTGTTGAGTCGTTCGACCGAATCAATGACCGTGTTTGACACGTCACGAATCTCGTTGACCGTCTGACGTGAGTTTTCCGCCAATTTGCGGATTTCTGATGCAACGACCGCAAAGCCGCGACCTGCTTCCCCAGCACGTGCCGCTTCAATCGAAGCGTTCAAAGCGAGTAAGTTTGTCTGGTCAGCAATCGCAAGAATAGCTGTCGTCAAGACACGAATCTCTTCAACCGACTGTGCTCCTTTGATGGCTTCTGCGAGTTCGACCTGTTTCTTCTCGATAATTGCCACTGCTTCTGTTTTCGAAACAACGGCTTGCTCCCGCATCTCGTGCGCTCGAGCTTCGACACGATTTGCCGTTTCGGCACTCTCATTGGATAAGTCGACGATTGAATCGATCGAACTTCCCATTTCTGTCGTCGAGGCACTCATTTCTTGCGAAGAGGCTGCCGTTTCTTCCATACCAGCCGTCAATTCTTCGACCGTTCCAGACGTCTCTTCCATATAGTGACTGAGTCGCGTCACTTCAGCAGATACGTCTTTTGAAGACGAGAGAACGACTTTCGCTGTCTCATCGACATCAATCATGATTTCACGAAGTGTGCCGAGGAATGTGTTGAATGAACGACTGACTTGTGCAATCTCATCATTCGACGTGACCGGAATCGTCATCGTCAAATCGCCACCTTGGGTCGCGAGTTCATCAAAGCGCGTCTGAAGTGTGCGCATCGGTCGGATAATCGAGCGCAACAGGCTGAGACCGAGGAATAAGAGAATCGCTACAGCCCCGATGGTCACGGCAATCAATGCCATAAGAGACTGCATGAATTCACTTTCCATGTTCTGTCCGACACGTTGTGAGCCTTCCGAGTTGTAGTCGACAAGGTCCGCTAGTTTTTGTGTGAAGTTGTCATATGTAGATTTGGACTGCGCATCATAGTATGAGCGCGCCATCCCTGTGTTACCGGTCGAGCTGAACGTCAACATGTTGTCCGAGACGCGTTGATACATCTCCCATTGACGCGAGAAATTCTGGAATAGTTCTTTGTCTTCCGCACCTGAAGCCGTTTTTTCATACTTTGGTGCAATCGTATTGATCTCTTCACGAATCTCTTTCATCCGTGTCGTGAGCTCTTCTTTTTTGGTCGCATCCTCTGTCACGATGTGATCGAGTTCGAGTGTTCGATAGTTTGCGGCGAGTGTGTTGAGTTCATGAGCATAATCGAGCCCTTTGTTCCAGTTATTGACGATATCGTCCGCTTGACGGTTCGCGTCACTCATTGAAAACAGTGCGTAACCACCGACGCCAAAGACCATGACGAGCGATATGATGACGAGCCCCCATAATTTTTGACGAATCGTCAAATTCTTTCCAACGTTCGCTCCGAAAGATGTCGTGCGTTCACGCTTCTCTCCGCGCTTCCATTTGAGTGTCGGTTTCCACGTCCATGTCGGTTTTCGTTTGATCCGGCTCAGTGCCTTAGACCATGTTGATTTCCATGCCATCTATGTATTCCCCTCTCAATCATGCAGTGTTTCCTATACTATCGACAATTTTCAGAAAATAATGAAGAGGATTGACCAAACTTAAAAAAGGTGACTCAAACTACAAGAGTCACCTTCTGATTATTCAATACACAGATTTCGTTGTTTGATTCGTTCGATTCGCAGGCGTCACGACTTTGAATATCAGTTTCGACCCACGTCGCTGCGTTCCGATATAGACGTTGGTCGTCGTCGAGCCGATGGACTTTTTGGCGACCAACTTACTGCCGTTGTAGACGTACAGCGTGCCATACGGGACGTTCGTTCGCACCGCTACCGATTTTGTCGTCGAACGGATGGTCCCTGTGCTGATTGTCGGACGAATCCCCGACTTGACCACAACTGATTTCGCGTCACGATGAATACCCGCCTTCGCCTCGAAATAGAGTTTCGTTCCAGCACGAGGACGGCTGAACGTGAGCGTGTAGGACCCATTTGCATTCGATTTTGTTGTCGCGATGATTTTCGAGCCATTCTTTAACGTCACGGTCGCGTTCGGTAGTGTCTTCCCGACCCGTTTCGTCTGTTCATCCGTCAACGTCACCGATGGGATTGTCGCACTTGGTAGCCTATACGTTAGCGTCTTTCGTTTCGATCCGTATGAAGATTCGATGATGACTGTTGTTCCCGGTTTTGCCGAAATATGATATCGATTCGTCCCGACAACGCGAGTATAGAGTACGACTCCGTTTGAGATGAAATTGATATCCGTATTTGGATCGTGTGCCAACGTGAACGTCGCGGATGAAGACGTGAGGAGAACATCTTTCACCGTCAATACTTTTGGTGTGTCACTCGTCACTTTTTTCTCTACCGTTTGGGTAAGTTCTGGACGAAAACTCGCAACAAGTTTAATTGTCTGTCCTTCGCGTAGCGGCTCTTTCAAATTGATGACGTTCATACCTTTCGTCAGGCGTTTCGCTGACTCAGCTCTTCCGTCGCGTGAAACAGCGAGCACCGGGTCTAGCTTGTCATTATAGACAGTGATTGTCGTGTCGCCTGTTTTCGGTGGTTTTGTCCACGTAAAAGATGGCATCGGATAGTCTTTCGTAACGTAGACCATCTCGTAAGGACGTTCTTGTCCAAGGACACGGAAAAAGATCCGGTATGACCAGGGTTGGTCAGAACTGTATGTCGTCAATTGCGCCACACCGTGTTCATCCGCCTGAACTTCTTTCACTTCAAATGCTGTTTTCGAATTCAATTGTCTTACTTCCACTTTTGCGTGAGGTTCTGTCTGGATAGAGACCCCTTCCATTCGCGTTTCTGTCAGAACTTTTGTTGGATTGTTGATTACCGGCTGTCCAAGCATAAATCTCTTTTTGACAGACGCTTCTGTTGCTTGACGGTAATCCCATGCATCAGAAACATATAGCTCGATTGTTTGATTTCCTTCGATGATTCCATTCGAGAGCTTGAAGCGACCAGTCTCGTCTGCTTGAACGGGACTCGAACACGTAGCAAACGACGCTTTTTCACACGAAAGATATACGGTCGCATTCGGTGCCGTTATTCCGCTAATCTCCCCGACTGCTCCGTATTCGAACGAGGTGTCCACTTGAAGCGGAAGTTGTTTGACCGGTTTGTAAGATTTCCAATGGTCCAACATGGCGAAGCTGACCTTAGTGGAGAACGATTGATCAAATGATGGAATCGTATAGCCTTCCGCGAACGATTGTGCCGACTCGACTTGTGTCACATCCGTCGGCAATTCAGCAACAGGCACCTTATGTTCGATCCCATCAACGGTTGTGATGGTCGCCATGAGTTGATATGCATGATTCAGCCACGTATGCCCCTCCTCCGAGTTGCCAGTAGCTTTCAACCACGTGTACATTTCTTTCGGTTTTTGCCCGAAACGTTCGATTGGCAACAACCACTGATCGTCTTGTACGAAGTATCCATTCTCGATTAAATCGAACTGGCTATTCGTGTTGCGCGTGCGCAAGCTCGTCTCCGTGATATGATTTTTCGTTAAATCAATCGTGACCATCGAATCATCAAACGTCACACCATAATAAAGCCCATCGTGATAGATCAGTGATGTGAGATCGTAGTGGACCTGCCCGTTCAAATTGAGCGTTTGCATCGTTCGGGTTGCGAAATCGTAGACGTATAAATGATTGGATCCTTTCATAAAGAGTCGATCGGTCTTCGACTCAAAATCGATGGATAACGATTCATTCGGATACGTCGTCTTTCCTAGTTCCTCTCCCGTTTCAAGTGAGAGATGTGTGATTGACTTATCAGATGTATTGAATGCAATCAATTCATCAAGATTCGTCCCTAATATCAGACTTTGTCCCAAAATGAGCGGGTAAGTCCTTTTGACCGTTCCTTTCATATCCGTCAACGCCCACTCACCTTTGTACGAATCACGCCAGAGCATCACGTCTCGACTGGCATCATACGATACGAGGTACGCCCGATGTGGTGATTCTAAGGAATCGATTCGAGATGTCGTTCCGTCTCGTTGGACGCGGATGAGGGGTTGGTCATATTGCGGAACGGCAATCCATTCCTGTCTGTCTAAACTCGCGATCCACGAGCGAACACCTCCGTAGCTCCCCTCGTCACCAGATGAATGCGTCGTTAAGTCCCCGGGATAGTCAATGATAACGGTGGACTGATTATTCGGGTCATGCAGGCGCGTCTTCCCGTTCAGATAGTCTAGATAAAATGGTGACTGCGGGATGACTTTAATCGATTGTTCAAGTTTTGTCCCGGTCTCGATTATAGAAGTGGCCCATGCCTCCTGCTTTGGCACTACAAGCAGGATCATTGTCAGCATGATGGCATATAGATATCGTTTCAACTTTTTACAAACCCTTCCTTAATTTATTTATTTTTTGCTCCTTTAAATATAATTGTTAATTATGATTTTTGAAAGATAATTATGTAAATAAAAAGAAGCATCGCCATGGCGATGCTTCTCGACCTCATTTCTCACTCAATACGGTCTGCGTACCTTCAATCATCTTGATTTCGGTCCACTCCATCACGTTCTTCGCGAGCGGATCGTTGGCGACCATGAAGTCAGCAAGCGCTTCTACTTTTTGGGCTTCGACCGGTTGTTTCACGTTATTCAAGCGGAAGCGTACGACCTTGTGGAATGCATCTAAAAATGAGATTTCAAGTTTTGTGTCAGTCATGGGTTATTCTCCTCCTTAAGATGTGGGTTAGACTAAATCGTATTCACGGACGATGCCGAGGTCTGCTCCCTCTTGAATGACGAGATCAATCAAGAGACGACCGAACGCATCAATCGTATCTGCCGTCAGGTCGGCACGAATCGGACCGAACCGTTGTGCTTTTTTCGTCGGTTTTGCTGTTTGTACGTCATGATGCGTCGTCAACACGAACGTTGCTTTCTTCTCTGTTAAGACAGCCATGGGGGATGGCTCCTTTCAATAGGGGATTAGGTTTCTGATGCGGTCGAGGTATCCATTCGTTCGAGCAGCTGGATCATACGATCGAGCTTCGTCTCAATCCGATGAAGCAAATAGAGCGAGACAACGATAGGGAACCCCAAATTTGAGATGAGTTCGGGCCAACTCATGTGACCACCTGCTCATCGTGCCGAGGATTGGCAGCGGGACGAGTGAGGTTTTTCATAAGTCCTCCCTGTTAATACACTAGAAATTCTTGGGCCACGACGTAGTTGGCGGATTCCACATCAATCAGTGCCTTGATCAAGTCACCAAACTGTTTCATCCGCGCCTCATCCATCCGACTTCCAAGCGGTCCATAGCGGACGAGTTGCTTCTTCTCTTTGCCGTCGAGTTGTCGCCGGGTGTCCAAATAAAGCATCGTCGCCGTTTCTCGATATGCTGCCATCTGTCTCACCTCCTTCGTCCTTATTAACCGCTTACAAAGTCGAAGTGCTCATTCTATTTTTCTATAACAATAAGTGACGATAGTCCTAAACTATCTGAATATTTATTCATTTTTCAATTTCTGTCTACTTTTCTTGAGTTTTCATATTAAGTAGGGTATCTTAATCTTCGGCAGACAGCATTCAAAAATACGTCAAAAGTACCATGATTTATTCCCCACATTTGAAAAAACTGTAAGTTAAATTCTTGTAAATGGGGTACGATACGTAGGAGGGCATTTTTTGAATTTTACTAGTCAGTCTTGAAGAAGGAGACATACACGATGAACAGCCTAGACCTCGCAAGCTTTGCCTCAATTCCTTCCGCTCAACACGACTTCGACCAAGCCGACCTGACGTTTTCAGCGACCGAATGGGATACATACCGACCGGAACAGGGAAAACTAATTTCGTATAAAGAGCAGCATCTAATGGTCTATCCGCTCAAAGAATTGAGTCGCGCCTTTAGCGTGGCCGGCATCCCACGCAGCCAACAGCAATTGATCAAATGGGAAACAGATGGCGTCTTGCCACCGACCCCATTTACGTTCGGCCGGAAGCGATTCTATACGGAAAATCAGATTCGTACCATTGTCGACATCGCACTGGAATGCGGATTGCGTCCACGAACACATGTGAAGAAAACAAACTTCTCTGAATTGGCGCATCATGAACTAACGTACATACTCAAACTTGAACTTCATGCCTAGGAAACTCCTCTCGTCTGAGTAGGCAAAAAAAAATCATTCGTCATGATGTTCGTGACGAATGATTTTTTTGTTACAACTTCTCAATGACTGGACGAGGAAGCTCTTCCCGTTTCACTTCGTCGTACGAGGTCACGGTATCTTCATCTTTGACATAAAGACGTAAGAACGCCCCCTCCCGAAGTTCTTTCCCGGCGGTAAAGGTGACTTCTTTCTGGTCACCTTCCTCCGTGAATGCGGATTGTGTATAAATGTAACGCTTCATCACATCGCCGTTCTCGAGCGTCGTCTCCTCTACATCCGTCGCCCCTCCGATTTCAACGAAAAGGGTGTCCTTCCCAATTCGATTCCAATCCACCTGAGTGACTCCGACCACTATTAAAATCGAAACAATTGCAATTCCAATCCATTTTTTCATATTTTTCTCTCCTTATCGAATCGCCGTCATGAAGCGGCGAACTGTGATGCCATAATAGACCGCATAAATGGTCGTATAGACGCCCATCCACACGAGAACCGGTATCGTGAAATTCATGCTCAACAAGTTTGAAAACGCGATGAGCGCCACGGTCGCATGAAGAATCCCGAGCGCGAACGGGGCGAGAAATACGACGATGATCTGTTGGCGCACCGTCCGGCGCACGTCCCGATCGGATATCCCGATTTTCTGTAATATCGCATACTTCGCCCGGTCATCCTCTGCCTCCGTCATCGTTTTGAAGTAAATGACGCTACCTGTTGCAACGAGAAAGACGAGCCCAAGGAATGTCCCGACAAAGAGGAGCGCCCCGTTCATTGCCATCGTCTCGGCGTACACGTCCGGTGCACTCGAGAACGATTCAAGCCCGAGTCCCGCTAGACGCTCAGATTGTTCGCGCTGATCTTTGAACGACTCCGTGAGGGCAACGTGATACGTCTCGCTCGGCTCCGTCATCGTTTTGAACATGTCGTCGGCGACGACGAGGAACGACCCGCCGAACGTCATCACGTTGAGCGGTGATTCTTCAAGACGCGTCGACACGTCAACCGTCTGTCCTGACAGTTCGACCGATTCGAGATTCTCCGAGTAACGTTCGTCATAGAACGGGTCGACCCATACGACCTCATCCTGTCTGAACGGTGCCGGCTCTGCCACGCCGAGACCTTGCAGAAGATGGCGGTATGTCGATTCATCGATGACCCCGAGCTCACGCTCTCCGTATTGCGCTTCCGTCCGAATCGTCTTTTGTTCGACACTTGATTCGAACGTCGCTCCGTTCACCTCGACCGCATCCCCTTTCCAGGCATACGTATATGGTGTATAAGAGGCGACATTCTCTTCCGCGTAGTAGTAGACGCTAAAGATGGCACCTCCTGCCGTGATTGCTGTCGCGCTGATGATGCTGATCAACGTGAGCGTCTTCGCGTTCCCGCGAATGCGATAGAGGAGCTGTGACGTCGTCAACAAATTGAGTCGTTTCCACGACCAGCGTTCGTGCCCTTTCAACCATGTCAATGCGAAAATCAAGACACTGTGAAAGAGAAGCGCAGACCCGATGACACTCAATCCGATAATGAGAAGCGGCATCGCGAGTCCGAGCATTCGCCATAGCGATGACGTCATCAAATCTTGGAGCGCGAGCCAGTACGCCGCTCCAATTGTGAGCACACCTGTGAGTGCGACCCATCCTTTCGCCGTCGGAACTCCTTCCCCACTCTTATCCGCATGGAACAGGTCAATCAACTTGAAGCGATAGATGACGCGGTACCCTTGGAATGATGTGAAAAGGAAAATAGCAAGAAAGACAAGGAACGTCTCGATGAATGCCGACGCAGAGAAAGCGAATCCGATGTTCAAGTCACTGTCCATCAATCGCATCAACAGTTGCAAAAGCGCATTCGACCCGAACAGGCCGAGCACGATTCCAACGACCAAGGACACCGCTCCAATGACGATATTCTCAAAC
The DNA here is from genome assembly GCF_902506255.1 of Exiguobacterium sp. 8H. GTDB lineage: Bacteria > Bacillota > Bacilli > Exiguobacteriales > Exiguobacteriaceae > Exiguobacterium > Exiguobacterium profundum. Next base: position 1,654,514 of record NZ_LR733429.1, read on the forward strand.
AAGAGCAAGAGTCCAATCTGTTTCTTTCGGACCCCGAGTAATGAGTAGAGCCCGACCTCTCGCTTACGTCCTCTCAAAAAGAAGGCGTTCGAGTAGGCGATAAACAAAGCGACGAACAACATGAGGATGAACGTCGACGTGCTCATCAACCCGCTGATCTTTTGCGATGTTTCCGCAAGCGCACTGATTTCATGACTGTGCTTGAGTGTCGCGAACGTGAAGTAGATGACGATGGAAAAGATGGTCGTCCCGACATAGAGTGCATATCGCGACAGATTCCGTACGACGTTTTTCTTAGCGAGCTCAAATAGCGTCATCGACCGCACCGCCTTTCGCGAGCTCCTCGAGGATTGATTGGTAGAATGCGTCTCGTGAGGCGTTGCCGCGAATGAGCTCTTTCTTCAACTGTCCGTCTTGAATATAGAGGACTCGGCGGCAAAAACTTGCGGCGAAGGCGTCATGCGTCACCATCATGATGGTCGTCTCCGCTTCATTCAACCGAGCGAGGGTATCTAAGAGATCGGTCGCCGACTTCGAGTCGAGCGCACCGGTCGGCTCATCGGCAAAGATGAGTTTCGGGTCCGAGATGAGCGCCCGACAAACAGCCGTCCGTTGTTTCTGTCCGCCTGAGATTTGATACGGGTACTGCTCGAGGATCCCTTCGAGTCCGAATCGTTTCGCTAACCGCTCGACCTTTGCGCGTGTCTCATGAACCGGCGTCTTCGAGACAGCGAGCGGGAGCAACATGTTTTCCCGGACCGTCAATGAATCGAGCAAGTTATAGTCCTGAAAGATGAATCCAAGATGGTCACGTCGGAAATCGGCAAGAGCCTCCTCATTCATCGCTGCAATGTCATCGCCTTCGACTAAAATCTCACCCGACGTCGGTGTATCGATTGTCGCGAGGACGTTGAGCAACGTCGATTTCCCAGCCCCGGACGGCCCCATGATTCCAACGAACTCCCCATGTTCAATGGTGAAGGAGACGTCATCGAGCGCTCGAAACGTCGCGTCCCCTTTCCCGTATGTCTTTTGAATCGCTTTTACTTGTAATAATGTTTCCATGTTCAGCACCTCTTTCTGTCCCTTACATTACGCCCTCTGTCTTAACTCCAACTCACGCGTACCTTACAAAATCCTTACGTGATATGCTTAGAAAGAGGTGATGACGATGGAACAGCCACGGATTCTCATCGTGGATGATGAACAAGATTTATGTATATTGATTCAACGCGCGCTTGAAAAAGAAGGATTTCATGAGATTCGGACCGCTCACACATTGAAAGACGGATTTGATGTCTTCGAGACGTTCCGCCCTCACTTGGCGATCTTAGACGTCATGTTACCGGACGGAGAAGGCTATCAGCTCTGCCAACAGATGCGAGCGCAGTCCAACATCCCGATCCTCTTTCTCTCTGCCAAATCGGAAGAGGTCGATAAACTGCTCGGTCTCGCCATCGGTGGAGATGACTACATCACGAAGCCGTTCAGTCCAAAAGAAGTGGCATTCCGTGTAAAGGCTCAGCTCCGACGGGTTTCAATGATGGAAGCACCAATGCCCGAGACGACGACCGTCGGCCCCTTTCAAATGAATGAAGACGAGACGGAAGTGTATGTGAACGGGGAACGATTGGAGTTGACGGCTAAAGAAGTCGGTCTTCTCGCCTGCTTTTTACGAAACCCGAACCGGATTCTCAGCAAGGAGACGCTCTTCACGCAAGTGTGGGGTGAGTCATTCTTCGGATCCGACAACACGGTCATGGTACACATCCGACGTCTCCGTGAAAAAGTCGAACCGAATCCATCTGATCCGACATATATCAAGACGGTCAAGGGACTTGGCTATCGGTTGACGGTGTAAGGAGCGATCATGATGAAATGGAAACTGACCGGTCGCTATTTGTTGTCGATTCTCCTTATTGTCGCGCTCGTCGTCTTCTTGAACATTACAATCTTATTCGGCCTCCTTATCAATGACCGAACGGGACTTGATGATGTCGAGAGCAACGCCGGGGAGACCTTCACCCGAAACTTCAGCACCTATGTATCGCTTGAGGACGGTGAACCCGTTGTGTCAGAAGCCGGGCGGGAAGCTCTTCGCCAAACGGGTGCATTCGTCCGCTTTTTAGATGAGACGGGACGTGTCGTCAGCGAGGTCGACGCCCCGAGTGGATTACCAGACGCCTATTCTCCAATCGAATTGATTCAAATGTATAAATATATGGATGATGACCTCCGACTCTACTTCATCGGGGAGTATGAATCGTACAGCTATCTCATCGGTGTGCCGGAGGCAAATGAGCGTCGGGTGCTCTTTATGTTAGACGAACAGGCAGTCCTTTCGTATATCACGAAGGCGTTCTTCTGGATTCTAGTTGTCGATTTACTTGTCGCCGCCTTGATCGGTTTATTGTTCAGTTCACGATTGACGCGCCCTGTATATCGCTTGACCGAACGGATTCAACAGCTGAAGCAACGTGATTTTTCGACTACCGAACCGAAGCAGTCAGGGATTTACCGTCCTGTTTTCTATGACTTGAATGCCGTCTCACAGACACTTAAAACGTATGAACGTCAGCGCGAAGAACTCGAAGAACGTCGAAAAGAGTGGATGAGCAACGTATCGCACGACCTGAAGACCCCGCTCGCCTCCATCCAAGGCTACGCCGAACTACTTGATGATGATTCGTTAGATGACACCGAGCACAGACAATACGTACATGTGATTGAACGACAGGCTAAGTATATGAAGGAACTGCTCGACGATTTCAATTTGACGATGCGTCTGCAACACGGCGATTTCCCACTTACGCTCGAAGAGACAAACCTCGAGCCGTTCGTTCGTGAGCTCGTCATCGACGTGTTGAACGATTCTCGCTTTGGGGAGCGTCACATCGAGTTTGAGGCGACTCAAGCAGCGACCGTCTCGCTCGATCGTCACTTTATGAAGCGAGCCTTGCTCAACTTCTTGTATAATGCTCTTCTCCATAATGACGATTCGGTGCACGTGACGGTCCACATCGAGGGTGACGTCGTGACGATTGGAGATGATGGAAATGGGATTGCAGAATCCGAATTGCCTTATATCTTTGAACGCTATTACCGAGGCACGAATACAGACGACGCACGCGGGAGTGGTCTCGGCATGGCCATCTCACGGGACATCATCGAAGCCCACGGCGGGAAAATAGAAGTCGACAGTGCACCGGGACACGGCACCACAATTCGAATCACATTCATGCCATAGCAAAAGGGACGCTCAGGCGTCCTTTGCAGACTATAGACAAAAAGCACCTACTTCATTTCAACGCGAATAAAGTAGATGCTTTTCTTTTTATATTTAAAAAGGCAGAAACGACAGGATGCCAGTTTCTTTAAAAATGAAGAATATGATAACCGTAGAAACAGTTAAAATGATTCGACGTTCTGTTATCTTAAAAAATATTGAATAAAGCACAACCGCAGTCACAAGATTAAATCCACTTTGAATATCGATACCAAAGTAGTGAATACGTACTTGAGCTGCTTCAGTATTAAATAAGAGATCTGGAAGAAAATAGTAGCCTTGGTTGAATAGAAAGGCAGTAGGTATTGAACCTAGAATAGCGGCGCCTATCCCTCTTTTACCGGCATTCCAAATGATTAACGCATAGACAGAGGATAGGACTGCGATAGTTAGCCATATTCCAAATAGTTGATAAGGTAAGAATCCTAAGTTCAAATAGAACATTAGGTAATAAGCTAAAACTGTGGAAACAAGCAAAATAATCGAATGAATGGAAGCGTTTAATCGTGACTTGCTAAACACAGCTACTAATGTCACTAGGAATAGCCAAAACTCAAGTGTAGTATCAAAATCAATCAAAGGGGAACTACTCGCATATTGATCTAAGCATCCCAAGAAAATTCCCAATAACCCTAACAAGATATAATTCTTGAATTGGCTAAAAAAAGTAATTTCATGAGTTGACTGTTGTGGCGTTGAGCTATTCATATGTATTTGAGTCCCCAATCTAAACTTTAGGTAAGTTATAAGAGTGAAAGATATTGATATATACAATTCTAAAAGGGACGCTCAGGCGTCCCTTTTCTGTGTCGTATAGTCAACAATCCATTCTTCAAGTTCTTCAAGCGGTAACGGTCTAGAGAAATAATATCCTTGCATCTCGTCACAGCCGAGTTCGCGTAACGCGTTCCATTGTTCAAGCGTCTCGACACCTTCGCACACCGTCTTCAAATTCAAGCCACGTGCCAAATCGACAATCGATTCGACGATGACGTTGCCGGTCGGGTCATTCTCGGTCACTTGAATGAACTGGCGATCGATTTTTATCTCATGAATCGGATAATGCTTCAAGTAGACGAACGCCGAGAACCCTGTCCCGAAGTCGTCAATCGAGATGGAAAAACCTTCTTCTCGGAATGCAACAAAACGATCGATGACGTGCTTCTGGTTCTCCATCCCGACGCTTTCCGTGATTTCTAAGGTCAAATAACTCGTACTGACCCCTTCTTCCCGTGCGATTTGGGCAAACTTTTCGACGACCCCTTCGGATAAGAAGTGACGCGCCGATAAATTGAGGGCGAGTTCATACCGGTCTCCCCGTTCATGCCAACGTTTGAGTTGGCGACAAGCCGTCACGAACGCCCATTCCTCTAAGTCGATGATGACACCCGTTGATTCGGCAAGCGGAATGAAGTCGAGCGGCGGCACGAGACCTCGCTCTGGGTGATTCCAGCGCATCAACCCTTCAAACCCTTTCAGTTTACCTGAGGAAGCATTCACTTTCGGTTGGAAATACAGTTCAAACTGACCTGATATCACACCAGTACGTAAATTCATCTCTAACAAGAGTCTCTCAGATGCTTCTTGCGCCATGGCCTCTTCAAAAAACTTGATGACCCCACGTTTCTCATCTGATTGACCTGCAACGACACGTGTTGTATGAATCATATCCAAAGTAGATCGACTTTCATGTTCAATGGAGATGAATGCGCTCGTCGTCAGTACAACGTCCAATTCATTGACTCGATATGGCGCACGCGTCACTTGCTCGCATAAATGTTCTGCAAACGAACGTATTTTCCTCCGTTCCCCGTAAGGTACCCAAATGACAAATCCCGATTGCGAGGTACGTGCCATCCTAGATTCATCGATTACTGCTCGCAGTCGTTTCGCCATTTCTTTCACGATCAAATTCGATGTTTCGGTTCCAATCGCATCCTCAATAGACCGAAAATCGTCTGCTCGAATATATAAAACTGCTCCTAAAAACCCTCTCGCTTGTTGACGTAATTGATCGACTTCCTCGACAAATGCATATTTGTTCATCAAACCTGTCAGTTCGTCCGTGTAGGCTAACTGATGAATCCGTTCATCCACAAGCTGCCGGTCAAGCCGGAAGTACAGGATGGCAATAAAATCCGCAAGTGTACTCACAATCAATTCCTCAAGATAGTTCCACTCCCGAGGCAGAAACGTCTCGCAACAAATCACACCTGTGGCACGATTGTTTGCATAAATCGGAGCATCTAGCATGGAGTACACACGCTTTCCTTCTACGAAGTACTCTTTGTACAAGTCCTTCACCCATGGATGACTGCGAACATCCTCAAACGAAAGGATTCGCTCTGTTTGAAGCGCATCAAAATAGTCAGGCGCGAGTTCACGATGGACCGCCAACTTCGGATGATGTGTCCCTGATTCGTGAGAATAAGCGACTTGACATGAAATAGATCGATGCGATGTATCAAAATGCCAAATCGAGACTGTATCGACTGCCAACATATCGGCGACAATCTCACACATATACAGAATTGCCTCCTGCACCGTTTCTTCCGTTACAATCGGCATCCGTACGAGCGCGAACAGTTTCTCTTGATGTTTACGATATACTCGGTTTGAAAAGTTGTTCTCGATCATCAGTCTGCTACCTCACCCATTTAAATTTGACCTAATGATAGCATGAATCATCCGATACAGCGTTTTCCAAAATTCAACAGAGAGTCAATGCTTGCTTCGTTTTTAAATAAACAAAATTTGAATTTATTCCCATTTATAAATTATTGACCTCCTTTTTAAGAAAGTGGTGTGAATTGACCCTTTGTCCCATTGATTGTCCTTTTCCTCTCACCGTACAATGAACTTGTATTGTTTCACTTGTTGAATTGTTTCGTTCTCACTCTTTGAAAGGATGTGACGCTATGAATCCAAAGTCTGGTCTCACCTATTCATTCGCGGCACTTGCAGCGGTCAGCGTGCTTGCCCACGCAGACGAAGCAGCAGCGGCGAGCACACATACGGTGCGTTCGGGTGATACGTTATGGTCGATCAGTCGGTCCTATGATGTGTCCGTTGCGACGATTAAATCGTTGAACGGTCTCTCTTCCGATAGCATTCGCATCGGTCAAAAACTAAAGCTCACAGGCAGTCCCTCTGCTGCGACAGGTGGTTCCTCGTTAACCACGGCGAGTACGAACCGCGTCACGACGACACACGCATTGAACATGCGCGTCGCGGGCGGAACATGGCATCGCGTCCTCTTGACGATTCCAAAAGGTACGACGCTCACGTCGATTCAATCAAACGGTTCATGGACAAAAGTCAGTTACGGCGGACAGACCGGATGGGTGCATAACGACTATTTGCAAAAGGCATCTATGTCTAACAGTACCGACAAACCAACAACGGTCACACCGAGCTCGACTACAGCTCAAACGAAAGCCAACTTGAATCTGCGTTCGTCGAAGTCTACGAAGACGACCGTATTGCTCACGATTCCAAAAGGCAAAACCGTGACCGTCTTATCTGTCGAAGGGTCATGGTCGAAAGTGAAGTACGGGTCGAAAACAGGATATGTCGCCAATACATATTTAACGACATCAGGAGCGGCGACACCGACAACACCGAGTACAGGACAATCGATCAATCAACAATTCACTACGACGGCAAACTTGAACGTTCGACAAGGTGCAGGCGTCGGTTATCCGCTCGTCACGACCATCCCGAACGGAACCGTCGTCAAAGCGACGAAACAGTCGGGCAGCTGGTACTATGTCACGTATAATGGGAAGTCCGGATACGTGAGCGCCGGTTACTTGAAGCAGACGTCCACGACACCGAGCAACCCGGCTCCGAACGAAGGCGATGCCGGTGCTGGTAATGCGGCTGTCGATTATATCGTCAACACACCGTCCTTGAACGTACGTTCGAGCGCATCGACGAGCGCGACCATCATCGGGAGTGTCAAAGCAGGACAGACGTTGCGCGTCGTCCAGTCGTCAAAAGGCTGGCTTCAAATCTATTACGGGAATACGGTAGGATTTGTCGCCTCGGCTTATGTGAAAACCGTTCCGAAAGGTTCGGCAGACGGCCCGTCTTGGGTTGAAGGTTCTTATGATTCGAATTCATATTATACGTACTATCCGACATCGATTCGATCACAGGCGAACGAGTCGAGTAGCACGGTCGGCTCGACACTTCGGGGAGAACTCTTGAACGTGATCGGAGAGACATCGACCCACTATCGTCTCGCATCAGGATTCGTCGCAAAATCAGCCGTCACTGAAATCAAAGGGCAAAGTGCCCAAGCTACTAGGCTTTCGACCATCGATGTGGCAAAACGCTTCGTCGGCACACCGTACGTATGGGCATCATCAAGCCCGGCAAATGGTGGATTCGATTGCTCAGGACTCATCTATTATGTATTCAATCAATCCGGCGTCAGCATCCCACGGACAAACGTGGCTAATTATTGGGGTGGTGCTTATTTCGGACCTCAATTGCCCAAGTCATTCGTCCCGCAGGCCGGTGACCTCGTCTTCTTCGAAAACACATATACCGCCGGGCCATCGCACATGGGTATCATGATCAATTCCGATACGTTCATCCATGCCGGTTCATCCGGATTAGGATATAACCAAATCAGTAAAGAACCGTATTGGCAGTCACGCTTAATCGGTTATAAACGACCGTGACTTTGGTCACGTTAAAAAACCCGACAAAAGTCGGGTTTTTCTTTCGTTTTGCAGGATTTTTATCGCCTGACCCGAATTCGGAAGTATGATGAAGGAAAAAAGGAGGTGCCGGATGGGCCAACCCCGTTTTGCAAAAATTCCATACCGTACCTACACGATGGTGCTCGCGATTGCTTGTCTCATCGGTGTCCTGTTGTTTGGACTTGGCACGAGTTTTTATTGGCATGAAAAACAAGAAGCCATCGACCAGACGATTACGAATTTGAATCAAGCGGCAGACCTAGCTGGTGTCGAAGCATACGTGTCTCTGTTCGAGGCGGCGACCCGGTATGAGGAGCAGTCGAATCAGACGACATCCTTCCTCTCCACACCGTACAAAGAACGGGCACTCCAATACAATGAGCGTTTATTGAACGACTTTGAGGACGGTGTGAACGAACGGGAACGGGAGACGCTCCAGACGTTCTCAAATGAGTTGAATCAAATTCTCGAGGCAGAACAGTTCGAGGCGGTCCCAACCGATGTCATCAGTTCCATCAATCGACGATGGCTATATCAAGCACTCGAGCAAACGAATCAATCGAATGCGGCATACGAACTGACTGATGCCATCATGCGAATGCAATCGATTCTTATGCGGAATCGTGAAGCCCTCTTCCGTAACCCGATTGATGCAGATCAACTCACAAACACCGTGGATATGATTGTCGGCGAAGCAAAACTTGTTCAAACCATCATTGAATCGAATGAGACACTGCAGTCGAAAGCGGTCATCGACGTGGCGGAAAGCGGGCAGTCCTTTGCGAATATGGCGAATCGCGAGGCGTCTCTAGAAGCTCGTTACGTCAATTCAACGAATGTCTACGAGGACGCCTATGGTGCCCTTCGTTCCATCCGTTCGAGTTCTGAGACGATGCTTCAAGAAGAAAGTAAGCATTATCAAGTCTTAGCCACCACTTCATTCGTGGTGACGTTGCTCTTATCTCTCGGACTCCTATTTCTACTCTACTATACACGCAATCGTTACAATCACGATTTGGCGCATCTCAAGGCACGCGCACTCGCCATCGACCCTAGCCTAGAACCTGTCGAAGCGATGTTTCCGAAAACACATGATTTCCGAGGGATCGAGGACGAGTTACGCGAGATTGCCACGAGTGTCCATTCGACCGTTCATGAACTTGAAAATCGTTCGCAAGATCTCGTGCGCTATCATGAACGTTGGTCGTCCCTCTTCTCTGAGACGGGACTCGCCATCGCACTGATGGATGACTCGTATAATTTAATTGAGCGCAACGAGATGTTTCGGCAGTTTTTCGGTGATCGGAACTTATATGAGATTAATCAATTGTTCACCGAGACGGGTCGCCGCTTGTTCGAGCAAGCGCTCGATGGTGTGACTGAACATGGGACGAGTGCCCAGTTCATCATTCATCTGAAAGGGGAACATCTCCGTTATCTGAATGTGAAACTGACGCCGCTCAAGCGTGAGGAAAAGTTGACGTATTACCTCATCGTCGAAGATGAGACAGACCGGGTCGAACGGGAACGGAAGGTCGACCGTCTCGTCCGTTTCGACTTGGCGACCAACCTCTATAATGAATATGGCTTTATTCGCAAGTGGGAAAAGCAAGAGATTGACGGTGCATTTGTCCTTATCCGGATTCATGACTATCATCATCTCGTTGATTGGTACGACCCTGCGTATGCTGATCTGCTCATGATTGAGTTTGCGCGAGCCGTCGAGTCCCGTCTTTCGAAATATGCCCAACATCTCTTCGGTCGATACCGAGACGACACGTTTATGCTGTATGTCAAAGGCTTCTCGTACGAGGATGAGCACGAGCTGTTGGAGCTCTTCCCGACAGAAGTGACAATCAACCATAAACGTCAAAATGTGCATATTCAAATCGGGGCAACTGAGACGGAATCGACTTACAACGATTGTCTGTTCAAGGCGATGAAGGCGTTACAGCACGCCAAAGAGACACGTACCCCTTCGGTTTGGTATGACTCGGAAATTTTAGCCCAGATGCAACTCGCCGCACTGATTGAACAAGCGCTTCCGGACGCCATCCGAAAAGGAGAATTGACGGTCGCGTATCAACCGCAAGTCGAATTGAAAACCGGTCGCGTCGTCGGCGCGGAAGTGCTCGCTCGTTGGACACATCCTGACATCGGAGTCATCCCACCGAACGAGTTCATTCGCATCGCGGAACGTTCCGATCAAATCTTATGGCTCTCACATAATATTCTCGATCAGACGATTGCCCAGCTCGTCGCATGGCAAGGAACTTCATTTGAAGACATCTCCTTGTCGTTCAACTTGTCGGCCCATTCGGTCGACCCTTCCATCGTAGCGAAGCTCCGGGATTCGATTGAGGTATACCCGTGGCTACCTGACCGATTGAAGATTGAATTGACGGAGTCCTCGGATATCATGTCGTATGCGAGTGAACTCGAACGATTAGAAGACATCTCCGACCTCGGCTATTGCCTATCAATCGACGACTTCGGGACCGGATACGCCTCATTCGAAGCGATTTGGCACCTACCGATTCAAGAAGTGAAAATTGACCGGATGTATGTGAGTGGAAAGGCGAAAGAAAGTACTTCCTTCTTACGTGCCGTCTCTCGCTTTGCGAACGAGCAACAACTAACCGCTCTCGCCGAAGGGATTGAGACCGAAAGCGACCTGTCACGCATGCTTCGTGAAGGGGTCGAACTCGGACAGGGCTTCTACTTCTCACCCGCCCTGGACGCAGTCTCATTCGAATCATGGGTCAACAAAAAGGGACACTCGCATTGAGTGTCCCTTTTTTCAGCGTGAACGAATGTCCTCATATAACTGCCTCGTTTCTTTAAACGAAGACTGATTGAGATAGATTGTTTTGTCTGACCAATCGAGTCGGATCACCGGCTCGACATCACGGTCGATAAAGAGGAGCACATCCTCCCCTGCTTCCGTCCGAAAATGTCCGGTCAGACGTGTTCCCGTATCTGCTCCGTTCGTTCGACGCGCGATATCCGGCAATGTCGTCCATGTCACGTCTTCCACTTCATCAAACGGGACCTCACGACCATAACTGCCTTCAATCACGATCGCTTCATCCGTCACGATCACCTCAGTCGGTTGACTGAACCAAAACATGAGCGCCGGCACACCGACGAGTAAGACGACAGAGACGATGATGATCGGAATGAGACGTTTTTTCCCATCTGGTCTCAAGCGCCCCGCTCCATCGTAGATGTTACCGTCATAGCGCTGCATCCGCCAAAGCATCCCGACAATGAATACCATCAGGGCGAGAAAGAACGGTTCGAGCGGAACGTTCCAACCAGACAGTTCGATGAGCGCAATGATGAGAAAAAGCGCACTAATCCCGTAACACATCCAGGCAATCAGTCGCGCCACTTTTTTGATGTCGACCCGCTCCTGTTTCTCTTTCGACATTGTATTGTATCCAGAGATCAAGTGATACCAACCGAGCCTGTCAACCGCGAAGCCTAACGCGATGACGATTCCTGCCGCTAGAATGAGAATCCACATATGCCTCGCCTCCTCTTCTTTCTATACGTCATGACTGCTACAAAAGATTCACGTCTCGCAAAAACAGGACCGCCTATATGAGCGGTCCTGAACAGTTTTAGTTTGAAGTCGGTGTGTTCGACGGACGTTGCATCCGTCCGATTCCTTCGTATGACACATCGCCCGGATCGCGTGCAAACTTCCATGCGTTTCGTGCATCGATCAATCGACGCTGGCGCATGCCGTTGAAAGCATCCGGTGCCAAGTTCACGATCTCATCCCATTCTGTGACGAGAATGGCATAATCGGCTCCCTTCAGCGCCTCTTCGACCGTCGTCGCTTGTGGATAGTCCCACGTCGCAATCGGATCATACCCGATGACGTCCACGTTACGGGCCACCATGTGGTGAGCGAGTAGAATCGATGGGGCATCTCGCATATCGTCTGTTCCTGGTTTGAATGCCAAACCAAGGATAGCCACACGCATGTTCGGTTCAACGTTCAATTTTGAGAGCACGTACTCGATTTGCGTCTCATTCACTTTCGTCGCCGCCCGGATGACACGTAGGTCGATCTCGTTTTCACTCGCGACGTGTAGGAGTGCGTTCATGTCTTTCGGGAAGCACGAACCTCCGTACCCGATGCCCGCGTTCAAGAACGAACGCCCAATTCGCGGATCGAGTCCCATTCCGTCCGCAATCGTCGAAATGTCAGCGCCAGCTTGATCGGCTAGACGCGACAAGTCGTTCATGAAGCTGATTTTCGTGGCCAAAAAGGCGTTCGAGGCGTATTTGATGAGTTCTGCATTGATCGGTGTCGTACAGATGAGCGGAACGCCAAGGCGTCCGTAGATTCCTGCCAACTCTTCTGCGACTTCGAGGTTTACACACCCGATGACGACACGGTGTGGTTTCATGACGTCTGCGAGCGCGCGTCCTTCTTGTAAAAATTCAGGTACAATCGCAAACGTATGAGAGGGATACATGATGTTCAGTAAATCGGTCGTGCCGGGTGGGACCGAGCTACGAATAACGATTTTATGCTTCGTGTTCAGTTCCGACAAGACTGCTTCGATATAAGATAAGTCACAGCTTCCATCAGACTTGCTCGGTGTCCCGACCGCAAGAATCAAATAGTCGACCTGCTCCGTATCCGCGATTCGGCTTGTCAGGGTGATCTGGTCGGCGTGCTCTTGCAACACCTCTGCCATGCCTGGTTCATGGAATGGCGGGTGTCCACTCATGAGAAGACGTAGCTTCTCTTCGTCCGCTTCAACCCCGATGACGTGATGACCGGCTTTTGCCAAACCACAAAGTGTAGCCAATCCAACGTATCCTAAACCAATAATTCCAAATTTCACATCAGTTCCTCCTTCAATCATCTTTTATAAGCGTACCGAAACACGCCGAAGAAGTGAAGCTTCTAACACTCTCTCGATGTTCTTTGCTATAATGAGTCAAAATGATGGGTGAAAGGACAAACCGCATGGGCTTAATCGCTTTCTTCTTAGTGACATTGTTCGTTTATTTTTGGCTTCCGGTCCGGGGGGGACTGAAAACCTTTTTGCTAGTCTTGATCATGGTGAGCGGATGGCTCTCCATTTTTGAACTCGTCTCGATTCTCGAAGCCCGTCCATGGGTCATCGCGCCAATCCTGATCATCGTTGGATCTGTGATTTGGAAAGTACAACGCGACCGGAAACGAGAGCTCAAGAAAAGTGTTTGACCTCGGTCAGGCGCTTTTTCTTTTTGTCGTATTCGATAAAGCTTATCAGATTCCTGCATTCATCAAAAAATCCTCATACGATGGACGAGGATCAGCTTCGGTTTGTATTTAACTTTCTTATTCTGAAATACGAGAGAGATACGTTTCATAACACGCTCTCCATGACGAGCACATCGTCAATTCGATTGAGCTCGAGGAAGCCGTGTCGCATGTAGAAGGCAATCGCTCGTTCGTTCGTCGCTTCGACGTGCAAGTGAATCTTCCGTTTGTTCGTCTGGATCGCTTCTTCGCATAATGCTTCCAGTAAGGCGTGCCCACTACCGGACGGCGCTTCCGGCAACACGCAAATATGGCTGATGAAGACGATGTCCGTATCCATGTAAGCTGCGATTAGCCCGACGAGACGCCCGTCGTTCCAGATTTCATACGACGTCGCCCGTTCGTGCAGCTTCAAAGCGTATGGCTCTAACTCTACCCGCTCCGACAGCTTGGTCGGGAACAGATGATCACACGCTTCAAGATGCGCCACATAATCAGAAACCGTCCCTTGGTCGCGAGTCATCATACATCCTCCAAGATTGCGACACCAAACCCATGTCGCCCAAACTCGTTCCCGTTATAAAGGAGGTAGTGCCGACCGTCCCACTCGAAGACGTGCGGGTAACATTCCATGTCCGCATCCCATCCGTCGGAACTTCGCTCGAATCCGAGTGCCGTATCATCACGCGTCCAGTCAAACAGATTTTCCGAATAGGCGTAACCTAATCGATATCCGCGTAACGGGTCGGTCCGAAAGCCAAAGGTGTCTCGAAAACAAAAAATCATATGGTAGCGTCCGTGCGCTTCGAACACGGTCGGAAGCGCCTGACTCTCGTCCGCGATCGTATCCGAAACGATTCTTCCGTGACGCTTGAACGTCTGTCCATCTTCTGACGTGGCGAGCGCAATCTTATAGGTCCGTTCCTGGACGCCATCCGGCCCCTCTTTCCATGTCGTCCCGTAAATGTAATACATATAGCATTGTTCCCGTGTGACCACAAAGGGGTCGCCGACGAGAAACGGTTCCTCAATGCTCGCCGATAATATCGGTCCGTCGCCGAGCCGTTCGAACGTCTCTCCCTCGTTCCGACTGACAGTGAGACCAATCCCCGTTTCGACCGACACAGAGTCTCGACGGCTCCAGCCACTCGTATAGCCATAAAGCCCATCACGCGTCCGCGTGACGTGGAATGGGAAGATCCCGTGTTCGTCGAATGTCCCCCGTTTTCCAAGTGGGATGATCTCATCTGTGGACACGTCGATGACGTTGAAATCACGTGTCATGTCCACATATCGGACGTGGCTCTTGAACATGTCACCGTCCGGTTCACGGGTCGAGAAATAGATGCGCACAAAATCCCCGAAGACGAGCGCCTGAGGGGACTGGGCGAACGAGGAATACTCCCCGAAAAATCCATACGGCGCCGGGTCGAAGATGTGTCCGAGTTTTTTCCACTTCATCTCGCTCCCTCCTTGCGCTCCGCGATGCCGAACCCTTCTCGTCCGACTTCATTCCCCAAATAGAGTAAATACCGTTTCCCGTTCAACGTGAACGTGTGGGGGTAGGCGACCATCTCGTCATCGAATCCCGATTCTGTCCGCGAGAATCTCATGACCGAATCGTCACGCGTCCAATGGAGGAAATCCGGAGAAGAGGCATATCCGATTCGATAAGTCCGCTCTGGATTCTTCCGATAATCGGTCGCATCTCGGTAACAGAAAAACATATGATAGCGTCCATCCTCATAAAAGACGTCCGGACTAGCCTGCGCTTCATTCGGAAGTACGCTTTCGATTAAGTCGCGTCCCGCCTTCACCCAAGTGACCCCGTCCTTCGACGTGGCCAGCCGAATCTTATACACCGGTTCAGGACGTTCGCCATCCATGATCCACTCTCGTCCGGCGATATAGAACAAGACCCACGTGTCATGGAAACGCCGAATCTTCGGACCGCTCAAGATGAACGGTTCATCGAGTGTATACGATAGGATTGGTCCTGGACCGACACGCTCAAACGAACGTCCGCCGTCTCGACTGATGGCTTTTCCGATATTCACATTAAACGGAACGGACACAGTACGCGTCCAGCCCCCGTAATAGGCGTGCACCTCATCCCCAACCTCAATCGCCGAGAACGGATAGACACCAAACTCGTCGAACGTCCCACGTGCACCGAGCTCCAGTATCGGTCGTTCACTCACTCGAAGAATCGAGAAATCCTCTTTTGCGACATCCACATACCCGCTGTGACTGACGTATCGTCCATCGATCGGTTTCGGTCGACAACTGAAGTAGATTCGTAAATAGGTATCGCGTTCCAACACACAAGGTCCTTGTGCGAACGCATCCATCCAGTCGAGTGATGCGTCTCGTTGAGGGCTGAAGAAAAGACGTCGATTGGTCCATTCAAATGATGTATTCAACGTGTTCGTCCCCTTTCCCCTAATTGTTGCGGCATCTATCTCGCCCCATTAGACGAGCGTATAGGCATCGAGTAGTTCACGCATTTTCGTCTTCGAATTGAACATCAAGACATCGATGATGGACAAGTTGGGCGTGAACGGATGACCAAATTGAGCATATTCCACAGCATTCATTTGGATAAAATCAAGCGGCACCCCGGATTCCGCGAAACGCTGTTTGTCATAAAGTTCCTGTCCTCCAATCGCATTGATGTAATGCGATGTACGCAAATGATGACAAATCTCGAGTACCAATTGTTCACACTTCAGCGACTTGTCGTAGTCGAGCGAAGAGGCGACCAATAACTCCGTATCCATCTCGAGATAGTCACGCACTTCCGTCAATAACGTTTCTAGATAAGTGGCGACATTGCGTTCCTCATTTTGAATGATTCGTTCAACCATCGGCATGACGTCGGCATAACTTGGTGCGCGTTGATACGCATGGTGCAATAAGCGCAGTTGATAAGTCTCATGAACTGGATCGAGAATCCGCTCATGCTCACGGATCGTACGATGTTGTGTCATATGATCGATTTTCAGATGGATTGGTTTGATGTGTCCCTCGACCAAAATACGGTTTCGATGAATCCATCCTCGTTTCGCAAATTGCACATGGTCCAAAATAACGAACTGGTCCACCGCGTTCATCAATTGAATATAGCCGAGGTATGGGAAGTAGTACGGCTGCATGATTCCTAATTTCATTTGAGCCGCCTCCTTTAACCGAGCTGGAGCGAGCGCATGCGAATCAACCACTCCATCAAGATTGGATGCCGCACCATCAAGTAGGGACGTAGCCGCTCTCTACCGACAAATCGCTCCACATATTGATCATACCGAGGTGACTTCAGCGCTTGAAAATCTCGTCGGAGTCGATGCAACCCGACCTCGAACGATAAGCGAGAGATTTCGATTTCTTGATGAAATCTGCCATTCGTATAGGAATCGAACGCATCCATCATTCGGATGAACGCCTCGATCCGCTCGATGTCGCGCTCCCTGTTTCGTTGACGCCACTTCGTGGTGACCGACCCGGACACACCGAATCGATATACGCTCATCACCTCAGGCATGTAGTAGGCGTAACCTTGGCTTGCGACGTGAAGTTTGAGCGCGCCATCGAATGCGGGCGTATCGCCGATCCAATCTAACAGATGGTCTGTCAGTCCATTTCGGTACAGCATGGACATCGTTGGAATGAAGCCGAGTAGCTGTAACTCCCCGGCATGATAGGTCCGCGGCTCCGTCGAGGCATACTTTCTGTTTTCAGGCATCCATGGGATGACGTGCCATCCGGTATGGAGTGTATCGTCCGTTTCGACATACGCATCATGAAAACAGAGTGTACAGTCCGGGTGGGCTTCCATATAGTCGACTTGTTTCTGCAATTTATGTGGGTCGGTCCAATAGTCATCCCCGTCACAAAGCGCGATGTACTTGCCACGCGACCTCTCTTCGTTCAACAGATTCACCAGCACACCTTGAGAATATTGGTTTTCCGTTTGATAGATGACCCGAATGAGGTTTGGGTGCTGTTCTTCATACTTACGCACGATGTCTGCCGTCCGATCCGTTGAGGCATCCTCATGAATGAGGATTTCAAATTCAAAATCTGTTTCCTGCATCAAAAATCCTTCAATCGTTTTGGCGATGTACGGTTCGTGGTTATACGTGATGCAGTCGATGCTGACCATCACCATGTCGATTCCCTCCTTTCCCGAGATGATAGAACGGCTCCGATTTAGGAAGAGTACATGTCTTGATAATAGGTTTTGTACGCTCCCGAAACGATGCGCTCGACCCATTCCGGATGTGATCGGTACCATTCAATCGTCTCTTCGATTCCATGTTCAAAACTGTAGCGTGGCACCCACCCGAGTTCGTCTTTCATTTTCGTCGCGTCAATGGCATAACGACGGTCGTGACCAGGGCGATCCGTCACGAATTGGATGCGGTCATCGGGTAAGTCAAAAGCCTGTAAAATCGTTCGGACGAGCTCGAGGTTCGTCTTCTCGTTATGTCCGCCGATGTTATAGACTTCTCCGACCTGTCCCTTTTGCCGAACGAGATCAATCGCTTCACAGTGGTCCTGTACATGTAACCAATCTCGGATATGTCCTCCGTCCCCATATACTGGGAGTAGTTGATCGGTCATACAATGGTGCACCATGAGCGGAATCAGTTTCTCGGGGAATTGATACGGACCATAATTGTTGCTGCAACGGGTGATCTTAATCGGTAAGCCGTACGTCTTATGATAGGAACGAACGAGCAAATCAGACCCGGCCTTCGAGGCAGAATAAGGACTGTTCGGGGCGAGGGGGGTCTCTTCTGTAAAGAACCCTGACTCCCCTAGCGACCCATACACCTCATCCGTCGAGACATGGACGAAACAGACATTGTCTCGATAGTCTCGACTGTATTTGTCATCCGGGTACCGTTTCCAATGCCGCATGGCCACATCGAGCAACACTTGTGTACCCAAGATATTCGTCGAGAGGAACAACTCCGGCTCAAGAATACTTCGGTCGACATGCGATTCCGCCGCAAAATGAACGACTTCGTCAATCTCAAAGAGAGAGAACAGTTCATCAATCGCTGGACGGTCACGGATGTCTACTTTCCGAAACACGTAGAGCGGGTCGTGCTCGAACGCCTGTACGTTCTCTAAATTGCCGGCATAGGTCAAAGCGTCGACGTTAAGGATTCGTGACGTTGGATGTTTCTCCCGAAAGTGTTTTATGAAATTTGAACCGATGAACCCGGCTCCGCCAGTCACTAGGATCGTATGCATTGGTCTGTTCTCCTTCCTCTAGAAGCGATATCAAATACTGTCCGTAATCGGTCATCTTGAGCGTCTGACCGATGTCGGCCAATTGCTCTCGCGTGATGAACCCACGACGCCACGCAATCTCCTCCAGACATGCGATATAATAGCCTTGCCGTTCCTGTACCGTCTGTACGAAGATGGAGGCTTTGATCATCCCCTCTGGCGTCCCGGTATCGAGCCATGCCATCCCGCGACCGAACAAGACGACGTTCAACTCGCCTCGTTCCAAATACATTTGATTGATCGACGTGATCTCAAGCTCACCGCGCGGGGACGGCTTTACTTGTTTCGCGAACTCGACGACCTGATTGTCATAAAAGTAGAGCCCCGGTACCGCATAATTGGATTTGGGGACCGCCGGTTTCTCTTCGATGGACAAGACACGACGGTCCGCATCGAACTCGACGACACCGAATGCCCGTGGGTCCTTTACCGGATACCCGAACACCGTCGCGCCTGACTGCCGCTCTTTCGCATCCAGTAAAAAGCGCGTCAAGTTCGGACCATAGAAGACGTTATCCCCTAAGATGAGGCAAACGGAGTCGTCCCCGATGAACGATTCTCCTAAGATGAAAGCATCCGCGAGACCGACCGGACGCTCTTGTACTTGGTACGTAATCGAGATTCCGAGTTGATGCCCGTCACCGAACAGTCGCTCATACCCGGAGATGTCTTTCGGGGTCGAGATCAATAAAATCTCCTTGATGCCGGCGAGCATCAACACCGACATCGGATAATAGATGAGGGGCTTGTCGTAGATCGGCAATAGCTGTTTCGAGACTGCTTTCGTCATCGGGTAGAGACGCGTCCCGTTCCCACCCGCTAGAATGATCCCTTTCATCGTTCATTCCCTCCTTCAAGGATTACGTCACAAATGCGGTCGACCATCTCCATTGTCATGTCCGGATACAGAGGTAACGTGATCACCCGATCCGAGACGTACGTGGCGTTCGGTACGGATGCGTCGAATGCGTAGCAGGAAAAATCGGTCACGAGCGGATAGAAGTACTTCCGGGCGAGAATCCCATGCTGCGCTAAGTATGCCATCATGTCATCGCGTGCCTCTCTCCCTGGCGTGACGAGAACCGGATAGTACGCATAGTTGGACTCGGTTCGTTCATTCCGGAGGTTCAAGCGAAGAAACGAAGCGTCCCTTAAACGGGTATCGTATCGCTCGACCAGACGTTTCCGCTTTTCAATGTCGATATCGATTCGTGGGAGGTTGCAACGTCCCATCGCTGCCTGAAACTCGTTCATCTTGGCGTTGCCCCCGACCGATTCGACGGATTCTGGTCCGGTGATTCCAAAGTTGACGGCTTGATGAATCGCCTCGATGTAACGGGCATCCCGGAACGTGAGCGCCCCACCTTCAATCGTATGAAACACTTTCGTCGCATGAAAGCTGAACATCGTCATATCGCCGAACGTCGAGACATCGCGCCCGTCGTGCCGGACACCGAACGCGTGCGCCGCATCGTAGAGGACATGGAGCCCATGGTGTTTCGCGACTTGTTCAATCGCCTCCACGTCACATACGTTCCCATACACATGAACGGGGAGGATGGCCGTCGTCCGTTCCGTGATCAGCGCCTCGATTTTGTCGACGTCAATCGTATAGTCGACCGGGTTGATGTCACAGAAGACAGGGGTGATTTGTTTTCGGATGAGCGCATGCGTCGTCGAGGCGAACGTGAACGGCGTCGTGATGACCTCACCCGTCAATCCGAGCACGTCAATCGCCGTTTCGAGGGCCAGATGACCGTTCGTCAATAATGAGACGTGCGGGACGTGGAGACGCTGCTCTAACTCTTCTTCTAATGCTCGCACATGCTCGCCACGGTTGCTCAAGTGACGCGATTCCCAAAGGGGACGAATCATCTCGACATACGTATCAAAATCCGGCATACTCGGTCGCGTGACGGGAATGATGGCATCTGTTTCTACATTTGAACCACTCATGGTGAAATCGCCCCTTTTCCTTTCGTTTAAGCGAATGCCCGATTTCGTATTCTAATCAGCCACTCCGTTAAATGTGGCTGCTTGATCATCAGGTAAGGTCGGATTCGATCGATTCCGACGAATCGATTCAGATACGCGTCATACCGAGTAGAACGTAACGCATCATACTCTCCCTTCAATCGGTGGAGCCCCACTTCAAAGGAAATCCGAGACAACTCCAGCTCCTGATGATATTTCCCATCGGTATAGGCATCAAATAAGTTGATAAACCGAATGAACTCCTCATGTCGCTTCACGTCACGTTCGACATCTCCTTCGTTCCAAATGGTCGTCGCCGACCCCTCGACCTCGTAGCGATATACACTCATCACTTCCGGCATGTAGTAGGCATATCCCCTGCTCGTGATATACAAGCGAATCGATGCATCTCGCGCCGGCGTCTCCTCGAGCCATCGTGGGGCGTCACGGAAATCGTTCACATACAACATGGACATCGTCGGAACGAACCCGAGTAACTGTAATTCTCCGGCATCATACGTCCGGGGCACGGATGAAGCGAACTTTCGATTTTCCGACATCCATGGAATGACGTGCCAATTCGTGTGGAGCTTCCCACCTGTCTCAACGTACGCATCGTGGAAACAAAGCGTACAGTCCGGATGGGCTTCCATATAGTCGACTTGCTTTTGCAATTTGTACGGGTCGGTCCAGTAATCATCGCCCTCACAAACCGCGATATATTTGCCGCGTGCCCGCTCCTCGTTCAACCGGGCGATGAACACGCCTTTTGAATATTGATTCTCCGTCTGATAGATGACGTTGAATGTTTCAGGATATTTCTGTTCATATTCACGGATGATATCTGCCGTCCGATCTGTCGAGGCGTCATCATGGATGAGAATCTCGACCTCGAAGTTCGTGCGCTGTGACAAAAAGCCTTCAATCGCCTGAGCGATGTATTTCTCGTGATTGTAAGTGATGCAGTTGATGCTCACCATGACCATGGTGAATCCCTCCTTTATGAGACTTCCGCGTCTTGTGCGACAGTGGCTGGATAGGTGTCCGGTTGACTCGCGTCGAACGGCTCGTTCACCCACATCACCGTCACTAAATCTTTCACGCCCGTGTTTTCGATATGATGGACGTACCCTGGCGGAATCTCGATGACTTCAAGCTGTTCTTCACTGACATGGAACGAGATGATATGATCTTGGTCCATCAACCGGAGCCGAATCACGCCTTCACCGCTGACGACGATGAACTGTTCATGTTTCGACTCATGCCAATGTTCCCCTTTTGTGATTCCAGGTTTGGCCACGTTGACGGAGACTTGACCACGGTCAGGCGTCTTGAACAGTTCTGTGAACGATCCCCGCACGTCCTGATGCATCAAGAGAGGCGTGACCATCCGTTCTTTCGGCAAGTAACTTAAGTACGTGCTGTACAGCTTTTTCGTAAAGGGATCCGATACATCCGGTACTCCTCTAGCCATACGGACCGCTTCGAACGATTCAATCATTCGGGCGAGGTCGAATAATGTGATTTGGTGCGTCAGGAAATCTGGATCGGCGCTTTCTGTTTTACACAGCGCCTCTACAAATGATGCGACGACGTCATCGACATGGGCGAGCGTCAACACATGATTTGGATGTGTGACCGTGACGTCTTCTCCTCTTGCAATCTGATAACAAAACGTCGTGACCGCACTGTTATAGAAAGGTCGCCCCCATTTGCCGAACAAGTTCGGGAGACGATAAATGTGAACCGGTGCCCCACTCCGTTGACCGTAAAGCCGCAAGATGTCCTCCGCTTCTCGTTTACTGTTTCCATAAGGATTGTCTTGAGTCGCTTGAATCGACGAGGCGAAAAAGACCGGGACCTGATTATAAGACAGCAATTCGGTTGTAATCGCCTCGGTCAAGTCGACGTTTCCAGTCGTGTATTCTTCGACTCGTTCAGGACGGTTCACTCCGGCTACATGATAGACGGCGTCGGCTCGACGTAGATAGTAGCTTCGTTCCACGGATGATGTCGAACGGGTGATTGGGAGGACGAGATGCCCCGCCCGCTCTAAGGCGTGGACGAGGTGTCTGCCTAAAAAACCGTTCGCACCGGTGACGACGATGTCCATGATTCTCCCTCCGTTTCTTCGGTTGACTGGATGTGTAAGGTCAGCCATCGCTCGGGATGTTCAACAAGTCGAAGCATCGTCTCAACGTCTTCAAACTCTAGAATCAAACTACCGAGTGCTTGATTTGCCCCTTCGAAGCGTGGGACCACATCTCCGACGTTGTAATAGATGTTCGCTTGTCGAATCGTACATGCGTCCTCATCGAAATGGACACCCATGAACTGACCCTTTTCTTGACTACCGATGATGAAATAGGCGGACGGTACGGTCACCGGCTTCATCTCGAGCGTCACCGGCATCCCGAGTGCGACATCAATCGTCGCCTGGACCAAGTCGACGCCTGTCGCTTGTTCGATGATTTGTGGGATGTAATTTCCTCCGTTCCGTGGACCGATATCCATCAGATAAACGTCTTCTCCTTTGACGAAGATGTCAAAATTGAACGCCCCTTGTTTGAAGCCGACTTCAGTCAACATCCGTTGCAACGTCTCATGTACCTGTTCGAGCACGTGAGGTGGATGCACACTCGGAAAACTCGCACTAATCGGAGCGAACGGGTTGATTCCATTCACATTGAAATGTCCGTTTCCGAAACAACGAAACACTAACTCCCCGTCGACGACAAATCCATCACCCGCTAGTTGATAGCCGTCTCGGGTAATGAACTCCTCCACGACCACTTCCTGATTGAACGACATCGTAAATGCCGATTGGAGATGGCGGCGAAGCTGCTCGATCCCGTTCCCCTGACTCCATTTGTTGACCCCTTTACTCCCTGAGGCGTCGGCCGGTTTGATGATGTACTCGCCCGCTCGATTCCGTAACGTTTCGACGGCTATTTCTAGTTCGGTAAACGCAAAGGCTTCCGGGACGGCAAAGTCATATCGCTGTAGGAATGTTCGAAACTTCGCTTTATTCGTCAACGTTTCGACCGTTTCTAGCGAGTTCGTCACTAAACCGAGCGCTTCTCCGACATAGGCGGCCGTTCGCGCCGCCGGGTCGGAGGCATAAGCGACAATCCCATCGATGCCTTCTTCTCTCGCGATGGCGAGGACTGCTTCCCGATCAAGCGTGCTCGTACAGTAATAGCGATCGGCCACGAGTCGACCTGGATTATCCGGTAGATAGTCACAGAGAACGGTGAATATCCCTTGTTGTTTCGCTTTTTGGATGATGGGAACTTGATGCATCGCGCCCCCGAGCAACATCAGCTTCAGCATGGTGAGAATCTCCTTTGCGATAAAGTGGTTGGAGTAAATCGGCGTAGATGGCAGCAGTACTGGCGTTCAGTCGCGGTGTCACGAGTTCTTTCGATTGTTGTCCGTGAGCTTTCAATTTTTCAGGATGTTCCAGATACCGCTTAAGCTCGGTCACGAGTGACACCACCGTCGGTTCGCATTTGTAACAGTTAATGCCTTCGTGCAGATGTCTCTCAACGTTGTTGACGTCATGGCTGACAACAATCCCCATCCCGGACGCGCAGGCTTCAATGATGCTGATGTTCCCGTTCGAATAGGTCGCCGGTAATACGAGGATGTCCGAACTCCGGTAAACGAGATTCAATCCTTCCCACGATTCAATTTCTTCAAGAAACGTGACGTCCGCCAACTGCTCGTCCTCGATATATCGCCGACACGCATCTGCGAGGTGTCCGTCGCGATTGAGCGACATGGAAAGGTTCGGATATTCTTCTTTCAAGATTCGATACGCCTCCAAGGCGACGAGCGGTTGATAACGTTCAATTAAGCGATTGGCAAATAACAGATGAATCGGGTCATTTGGTCCTTTCTGACGCAAGGGGTGCGACATATGCGTCTCGATATCAATCGGATAGGGTGCCGAGACGACTCGTTTGGAAGGGAAGCCTAGTTCTTTGATAAATTGATCGCGTGCGACGTTTCCCATTCCGAAAATCAAATCGGCCCGCTTGAACAGTCGATGAATCCGTGTGATCTTGTGCAAGCCGTTTTCTCTTGTCAATAACGTCGATTCTCCACTCGTTTCACCTCGTACGCTTCGAATAGGTTCACTCATGACGACGACGCGCACCCCGAACAGTTTGACGATTTGTAAGAGCAAGGCATGAAACGGGGTAAAGCCGGCTATTAGCAAGATATGCGGTCGAAACCGGATAAGTTGGACAAACACATCGAGTGACAGATAGTTCGTCTTTTTCGAGAAATAGGAGCCTCTCAAGATGCGACAGCGTTTACCAAGTGGGATGACCCACCAATCAGGACGTTGATCCGTGATTTGTCTATAAAACCAAAACTCAGTATCAAAATATTTATGGAGCGCGTCAGCGAATTTGACTTGATACGGGGAAGCCATATTGGATAAGAAGACGATTCGTTGTCTGGTCATCACACTCACCCGATTCGTTTCGCGGAAGCGGGAATCGTCCATTTCGCGAGTTCTTCCTGGATGTAAGGTAACGTCAACAAGAGTTCCTTCACTTCCTCCACATCGAGCTGTCTCGTATTGTTCGAGTTGTACTCGCCTTGAGCAGTCAGCTCCTGGCTGCCTTCACTGAAATACTTTTCGTAGTTCAAGTCACGATTGTCGGCCGGGACGCGGAAGAATCCACCCATGTCCTCGGAGACGACTTTCTCTTCCCGGGTCATCAACGTCTCGAACGCTTTCTCGCCGTGGCGGGTCCCGATGACTTTGATGGGAAGATCGACCCCGAACAGTTGTTTCACGGCTTCCGCGAGCACACCGATCGTCGAGGCAGGTGATTTTTGGACCATGATGTCACCTGCATGCGCATGATGGAATGCGAAGACGACGAGTTCGACCGCATCGGCCAAGCTCATCAAGAAACGCGTCATGAGCGGATCGGTCACGGTGAGCGGTTCCCCTTTTTTGATCTGCTCCACGAATAATGGGATGACCGACCCACGCGAGGCCATCACGTTCCCGTAACGGGTCCCGCAGATGAGCGTCCGGTCTGGTCCGACCGCACGGGCCTTGGCGACGAAGACTTTTTCCATCATCGCCTTGGAGATTCCCATCGCATTGATCGGGTAGGCCGCCTTATCCGTTGAAAGACAGATGACCTTCTCCACACCCGCCTCGATGGCGGCATTCAGGACGTTTTCCGTACCGAGAATATTCGTCTTCACCGCTTCGATTGGGAAAAACTCACACGAGGGAACTTGTTTCAGTGCCGCCGCGTGAAAGACGTAATCGACGCCGTACATGGCATTTTTGACGCTGTTCGGGTCCCTTACATCGCCAATGTAGAATTTTAATTTGTCATGATGATAGCGATTGCGAATGTCTTCTTGTTTCTTCTCATCCCGTGAAAAGATGCGAATCTCTTTGATGTTCGTATCGAGGAATCGCTCCATCACGGCATTGCCGAACGATCCCGTCCCACCTGTGATGAGCAATGTTTTGTTGGAAAACATAAGAAGGCTCCTTTCGTAGCTGTCTAGTCTCAGATGTAGGAAGAGCGGTATGTCATCATTTACCCGGTTGATCTCACTTAAATTGGTAACTTAATGGAAACCGTTATCATTTTTTCGCAACATGCATCATCTTCTTTTCTTCAGATGTCGGGCTGGGTGGAGGCGCCCCTTCCACGATTCCTTCCCGGAGCAAAACGTTCCTGACGGTCAAGGCGATACAGCGCAGATCGAACCAAAAGCTCATCTGGCGAACGTATTCCCCGTCGAGTTTCGCCTTCATCTCAATCGGAAGCTCATCACGTCCCTTCACCTGCGCCCATCCGGTCAGACCCGGTAACGCTTCTGTCGCTCCCACTTGTCGACGGGCCTCGACTAAGTCGTCCTGATTCCACAGTGCGGGTCTCGGTCCGACGATGGCCATCTCCCCTTTTAAAATGTTTACGAGCTGTGGCAATTCATCGAGACTCGTCTTGCGAAGAAGCGCCCCTACGCGCGTGATATGTTTCGTGGAGTCGTTAAACAGATGTGTCGGGACATCGTTCGGGGTGTCTTGATGCATCGTCCGGAACTTATACATCCAAAAACGTGTCTCCCGTAATCCGATGCGCTCCTGTTTGAAAAAGACGGGACCCCTCGAATCGATTTTGATCAAGAGGGCGATGAGGAGCAGGAACGGGGCAAGAAGAAGGAGCGCGACTCCGCTGAGCGTACCGTCAAAAACTCGTTTGAACGTCATATAGTCCATGGCTCACACCTCTTTCTTCTCGGTCGACACCGTATGTTGCTTCCACACTTCTCGCATCACGTAGTCTGTGTAGGACAACAAGATGCGGAGCACTTTATCGGAGACGTTCGGCATGGCGTAATCGTTCACGAGTCGCATCGGACCTTCCGTCTCTTCTAAGATTTGAAGCGCCTGAAGCACTCGCTCCCGCTTCAATCCGACCATCATTGCCGCCCCTTCTTCCATCGCCTCCGGACGCTCATGCGCTTGTCGGATATTCAACCCTTTGATCCCAAGAATCGAGCTCTCTTCACTGATCGTACCGCTGTCCGACAACACGGCCTTCGCATGGAGTTGCAGGTGGACGTAGTCACTGAAGCCGAGCGGCTTGAGGGTACGAATGTTTGGATGGAGACGCACCCCACTCTCACGAATGCGTTTTGCCGTCCGGGGATGGGTGCTGACGATGAGGGGGAGCTGGTACGTTGTCGCGACCGCATTGAGCGTGTCGACGAGATCGAAAAAGTTCTCGTCATCACTGATGTTTTCATCGCGATGGGCCGATACGACGAAATAGGCATCTCGCTCCAAGTCGAGCCGTTCGAGCACGTCTGACCGCTCGATCTTCTCCTGTTGACGATGGAGCACCTCGTACATCGGGCTCCCCGTCTTGATGATGCGGTCCGCCGGTAACCCTTCACGAAGCAGATACTCGCGTGCGATGTCACTATAGGTCAGATTGATGTCGGCGATATGGTCGACGATGCGACGATTCGTCTCCTCCGGGACCCGTTCATCAAAACAGCGATTCCCTGCCTCCATATGGAAGATGGGAATGTGATGACGTTTTGCGGCGATGGCTGCGAGACAGCTGTTCGTGTCCCCGAGTAGCAAGACCGCGTCCGGACGCTCGGATGCGAGCACGGGATCGATGGCGATGAGGATATTGCCGATCGTCGCCATCGGACCATCCGCCGAGGCGTCTAACACATAATCCGGTGTCCGCAGGCCAAAGTCTTCAAAGAAAATCTGATTCAATTCGTAATCATAGTTTTGTCCCGTATGAACGAGCACATGATCGATTGCCTCGGAGGCTTCGAGACGTGCCATCACGGCGGACAATCGAATGATTTCGGGTCTAGTACCAACAATCGTCATGACCTTGAGTCGTTTCATCTTGTTCCCTCCTAGGATGTGTGGTGAATGGATAGGATGCGTAGTTTCAATTGAGCGAACACTTGGCGGAACATGGCTTTCTCCGTTTCATCAAATGCGAGTCCCCACATGATGATGGCGTATATGCTGATGAGCACGATTCCCTTCAAGCCGAAGCCGAACCAGTTCGAGGACGGGAAGAAGAACTGGATTCCCCAGCCGATGAGCGTGTACAGGAGAATACCGGGCAAGAGTTTCAGATGGCATTTGCGGAAAAAGCCAAGAATGTCGAGACCGAGGACCCGATGATAAATCACGTTCATATAGAAGACGAGACCGACGATGTTGCCGATGCAAATGGCGATGGCCGCACCAATCGGACCAAAGTGTGGAATCAACAGTGGCGAGAGCGTCATACTGATGGCGGCCACGATAAGGGCTGCGAACGCCCGATACTTCACCTTGTTTTCGGCAATGAGTGTCGTGTTGCCGATGTCTTGCGTCAACGTGATCACACTCGGTGCAATCAAGAGAAGCGCGATCACGTAGGAGTCGGTGAAGTCTGGTCCGACCCATAGGTGCATGAACTCTCGACCGAGGATGAAGAACGAAGCGAGAATGAGTCCGACGATATACAGTTGAATTCGACCGATGCGGACGAAGAGGTACCCGATGGCCTCACGATCGTTTCGGGACAACATCCGACTGACCTTCGGAAGGAATAAGTAACCGAGCGAGGCCGCGATGGTCCAGACATACCCTTCGATGACCATCCCGACGGAAAAGAGGGCAATCGAGGCACTGCCTGCTAGAATCCCTAGTAGGCTCGGGGTGATGTTCAACACGAAGCGTTGGGCGACGAGCGTGATCGTGCTCCAGGACGTGAAACTAAAGATGTCCTGATATATCCCTTTCTCTCGATTCTGAAAGTTGGCACGGACGAGAGTCTTGCGCCGAATGAAGACGTATTCGATGAGTAGGACAATCGTGCCGACCAACGCATTGACGATGACAAGGGCGTACAACCCATAGCCGAGAAGAAGCGCGGTGACCATCAAAGCGACCGTCCCGACCTTCTCAGCGAGATGCAGGGCACTCGAGAAGAGGAATTGTTCATGGGATACGAGAATGCCAGAGAATGGCTTCGTCGGGAACGAGACGACGATGAACAGTCCTGCGATGACATAGAGCACTTTCAACTGTTCGAGTTCGGTCGCCGTCAAACTCGAGTAAATCGAGTCCAAGAAGAAGTAGACGACGGCGAGGATGAGGAAGAGGACGAGCGAGATGGCGATGAACAGTTTATAGGCGATGCCTAAAAATCGTCCTGCCCGCTCGTGGTCCCCCTCCGCCATATACTTGCTCATGAATCGTGAGACGGCCGCATCGAGCCCGAAGTCCATCGCGAACATACTGATGAGCGAGATGGTCAGCATATACAACCCGTAACTCGCCTGCCCGATCTCATGAATCATCCACGGCGTATAGATGAGACCGGATAAGATCCCGAAAAAGATTTGCGTGTAGGACATGACCGCTCCAATCTTGATTTTGCGGTTACTGGCTGCCTCGTCTAGCGTCATGCGTGTCGACATATGCTTCACCTCCTCGTGTTACCAAAAGAACGAATACACCGGCGCTTCGCGAATGAACAAGAGACCGAGCAACATAACTGCCGAGTAATAGACAACGAGTCGTTCCCGCCGCTCGAACGTGCCGACAATCTCCGGAATCATCAACAACAGGAAGAGTGAGAAGTACTGGACGAGCCGCATCATGGACGGGTTTAAGAACGTCAACGGCAAGAGACAGGCTGCGAGTAACAACGCGTTGAAGAAATGGATGGCGGATGGATTGTTCGCTAAAATTTGATCTTTTCGCCATAGTGCAATGAAGAGAACAGAGAGCAACATCAGACTGAAGTTGACCGCGCCGGCCCCTTCCATGGCGCTGTAGGTCTCATAGCCAGACACTTGAACGAGCAGATCGAAGAACGAATTCCGGAAGACGAACAATCCGATGACGACCCCGAACATGGTCATCAAATACGCTTTGGTCAGTTGCTTGTTCGCTAAAAAGTAGAACGGGACGAAGATGAGCGAGGATTTATGAATCGTCATGGCGATGCATACGAGCAGAAGGAACCAGCCCAACTTCCGCGCCCGCACGAAATGGTATCCGACGAGCACGACGAGCGCGGTCGCCACCGTTTGGCGTAAGCCGGTGACGGCGAAGAATTCGTAGAAGAGGACCGAAAAGAGCAGGAAACTGATGAGCGGTTCGCTCGAGTATTTGTAGATGAAATAGCCGAGTGGGATCATGAAAATCATCGCGATGAGCACGAGATACACTTGATAGTCCGTAATCACATACTGGATGAGACGTTGGAACAGGTAGAAACCCGGGTCCTCGCTCTCAGTGAAGACGATTTCAAAGAAGCGGTCGGTGAACGCACCGAGCGGTAACGTTTGCGACTGAAGGAAGAGTGCCTTGTACTGCGCGGTATCTGCCCCGACGGTGACGTCTCGGAAGCCTGACAAGACGATCCATTGAATCGTGGCGAAAGATACGAACCAAGCACGGCGACTCGGAATCTCGTGACGGATCAACAACAGTCCCCAACCGACCAACAGCGCCATATTGACTAAATAGATCGTCATCTCAACCCCTCCTTTCTAACGATAAATCAGATTGGTCATCCCTCGATATAGAGACAGCAGGTTTGAAAACAGGATACCGTTCCAGCGAAGCCACCGATATTCCAGCGGTCCAAAGTAACGATTCACATCATGTGTCGTTAAGTACTGTTCCCGTACGTCCGCCGCATTTTCTTTAAACGTGTGCTTCAGAATGATGGCGGTCAATTCCTCTCCGTTATCACGCACCTCGACGTCCTGGAGTAGCCGCTTCAGATAGCGATTCGATTCCATCGTGGCTCGATGTGCGATTTTTTTCGTCTGTTGCTCGCCGTGAATCCGTGAATAGACGAGCGGCTCACGCATCACGTAAAAGTCGAACCCATCGAGCGCCAACTCGACCCAGCAGATCCAGTCTTGAATGAAGCGGTCCTCTAACGAAAAACGCCGATGTTCGAACGCTCGTCGCGGAATCAAGAGCGCGCATCCGTTCAAAGTCGAGGACAACAGCAAGTGACGGAACATGTCCTGACTCGAATAGAATCCGCTCACTTTCCGTTGCACCCGTCGGATTGCCTCCCCATTTTCGTCAATGAACGCCGTCCCTGTGACGACGATTGTCTGGTTCATCGGGAGATGTTGCTCGTGCAATGCGGCGAGCTGTCGTTCGATCTTTGTCGGTTCGTACACGTCATCGTGACTGAGCCAGGAGAAATAGTCTCCGTTCATTTCTTCAATCCCACGATTCAACGCACTCGAGACGCCCCCATTTTCCTTTTCCACGTAGCGAATTTTCTTGCCGTAACTTGTCGCAATCGCCGCCGTTTTCCCGTCATCAGTCGAGCCGTCGTTGACGACGATCACTTCAATCGAAGGATGCGTCTGGGCTAAGGCGCTGTCGATACATGTCCGTAAATAATCGCTCCCGTTATAGACGGGGATGATGATGGATACGAGTGGTGTCATAAAGCGTTCCTCACTTTCTCGGTTTGCAGCTCCTCATACACGTGCAGGTAGTCCTCCGCCCGGTCGAATAAGTCGAACCGTTGACGCGCTTCGTTCGCACAAGCGATTCGTGAGATCGAGGCGTGATGGAGACGATCGAGTCCGTCCATTACATCTTCGACCGATCGCGTGGCGACGACGACACCGGTCCGTTCTGTCACAAGTTCCGGACTGGCCGTGGAATTGAGGACGAGAACTGGCGTGCCACAGGCGAGTGCCTCTGCCGTCACGTTTCCAAATGATTCTTCCTCTGACAGGTTCAACAAGACGTCTGCCGCGGCATAGTAAGAAGCCAATTCGCTCGGGTCATGTGTCTCCTGAACGTGAAGCACATTCGCCGGCAGGTCATGTTGTTCAGGCATCTGTCCGACTAAGACGATTTGGTCGGACGGTCTGACCGTGGCCAACTCCATGAAGGCAGACAATCCTTTCGCCTCCGTCCAATGGCTCGCCACACCGAGAAGAATGTGTTGTCCCGTCAACCCGAGGCGTGCCCGAAGTGGGGCTACCTCTTTCGGTGTGAACGTCTCCAAATCGACCCAGTTGTAGATGCGACGAATGATGGAGGCGTGTTGCAGAATCGAGAAGTGGGCTTCCATCGTGATCCAATCCGACACTCCCACTACTGCCAAGCGTGGAATGGCGTCGTACCATTGGCGCTTGTCCGCCAACATCTCGCCGGTCCGGTCTAAAAACCAGCTCGGGATGTCTTCTTTTAAGAGCGGGCATTGTCCACATCCATCCTTCCAGCGCGTACATCCGACCGCCGTATAGTGGGTACATTTCCCGGTGAATAGCCAGCAGTCGTGAAGCGTCATGACGGTGGCGATGTCCTGCTTCGCCAAATACTCAAATAACGTCTGAAGATGAAGGTAATTGGCGTGAAGATTATGAAGATGAACCACGTCCGGCCGAAAGCTGTCCATGAAGGCAATCAAGTCAGCGGTCGACCGTTTAGACGTGTACCCTTGGCGCCCCGTCACGCGGGCGTGGAGCGCATGTCGCTTCGTTTCCCACGCCTGTCCGACTACCACACTCGTCTCGGTCACCGGTCCGGTCGCATGGGCGATTCGGACGTTGTGTCCGTAAGAGGCATGAACGGATGCGAGCTCTTTACACATCCGACCGGTGCTTTTCACTTCGTTGATGGCATTGATGTGTAGAATATTCATGTCCGAGACCTCACTCGTATGCGTAGTAGGTGTTGTTATCACGAGAAGAACGTTTGTTGAGGACGAGACCGAGAAGTTGTGACCCGGTCCGTTCAAGTTGTTCTTTCGCCTTCAGGACGAGCTGACGATCTGAGTTCTCGCAACCGATCACGAGAATCGTCCCATCGGATACGTTGGCCAACAGTCGAGCATCGGCGACGTGCATCATCGGAGGTGTGTCGACAATCACGATATCAAACTGTTCACGCAAATCACTCAGGAGGTCCGTCATGCGTGACGAGGCGATCAGTTCGGTCGGATTCGGTGGAATCGGACCGGCCGCCAGCAAGGTCAGACGCGGAATATCCGTTTTTTGGAGCGCATGTTCGAGCGTGACGCGACCGGCCAATACGGTAGACAATCCCGCATGTGCTGACATCTGAAACGTTTGGTGTGCCGTCGGTTTGCGCATATCACAATCGATGATGACGACATTTTTTCCGAGTTGCGCATAGACGACCCCTAGGTTTGCCGCCGTGGTCGACTTCCCTTCCCCGGACGAAGCGGAAGTGATCGTGATCATCTGTAACTTATGGCCGACGGACGTGAACTCCAGATTGGTCCGAATTGTCCGATATTGTTCAGAAATCGGTGACTTCGGATTCGCCAACGTGACGAGATCCCGTTTTTTATAATCAAGACGATTGGCGTTCTTTTTTCGACCGAACATGCGAAACGTCTCCTTTCACTTGGGGTGTCGCTTCTTTCACATTTTTCATTTTCAAATCCCGGCGTTCGATTGTCGGAATCGATCCGATGACTGGCAAATCCAGCAACCGTTCCGCTTCTTGCTCATTCCGGATGCGTTTATCAAAGACGTGGCGTAATAGACCGATGAATCCACCTAACAAGAATCCGGCGAAAAGACCGATTGCCGTGTTGAGCAGTACGTTCGGTGAGACAGGCGCTTCCGGAATTTCGGCTGGAGATAAAATTCGAACGTTGTCGATGTTCATCAGATCCGGAATTTCAGAAACGAACACTTCACTGATCACATTGGCCGTTTCCGCTGCCACGACCGGGTCGTTCGCGGTGACGAACACATTGATGACTTGCGATTCCTCTTCACTTTCTACGGTGAGTGCATCCGAGAGCGGGTCTGGTGCGCTCGGCACCTGTTCTTTGACTTTCTCAAGAACAGCCGGGCTCTTCATGATGACGCGATACGTATTGACGAGTGAGAGCGAGGATAACACTTCCGAACTGTCTACGCGGTTGTCTTCTTGTTGTGTAACGAGTAGCACTTGTGTGGACGCCTCATATTTCGGCTGGATGAATGAAGTGCTCAAATAGTAAGCTAAGAGTCCGACGAGAACCATACTCACGAACATCCATTTCTTACTTTTCTTGAGAACTTCCACGAGATCGCCCACGATCGTCGTTTGTTCCTTCATGTTGGTTTCCTCCCTACAGACAGATTAAATGACCGAAATCAGGCGCAGGTTAACTGTAGTACCTTCTTACCCCCTTCATCTTGATAATTGAAAAGAAGGATTTATCATTTTTTCGCAACATCATGTCATGATGCCGTTCCGCTTTCTTCTTTTACGTTGTAGAGAGGATCGGAAAACAAAAAAAGTGGAATGTAAGCGTTGACATTTTGAATTGCTGCATGCTACATTTCAATTATCAAATAACAACTGAACGGTATCCTGCGCAGGAATGTTACCTTTAGTGGGCATAACCTGACTCGAGTCGGATGAATGACGTGATTTCACGTTCTTCGTTTGACACGAGTCAGGTTTTTTATTTGACGCAAACCAAAATTATGGGAAAAGGAAGGGAACGGACATGAAATATGAACAGCTCGCACGCGATATTATTCAACATGTTGGCGGGAAAGAGAACGTCAATAGCGTCGTCCACTGTATCACCCGTTTGCGTTTCAAATTAAAGGATGAACAAAAAGCAGATACCGAAACCATCAAAAACATGGATGGGGTCGTCACGGTCATGAAGAGCGGTGGTCAATACCAAGTAGTCATCGGGAATCATGTACCAGAAGTGTATAAAGCCGTCGTCGAGGTCGGCGGATTCCAACAACAGTCTCCAATTGAAGAAGAGAACGCTCCAAAGGGATCGTTGTTCAGCCGTTTTATCGATATCATCTCTAGCATCTTTACTCCTGTGCTCGGCGTCTTAGCAGCGACCGGGATGATCAAAGGATTCAACGCCCTGTTCGTCGCACTCGGTTGGCTCGACAATACGTCAGGTACGTATCAATTGTTGAATGCCATCGGGGATTCGCTGTTCTACTTCTTCCCGATTTTCCTCGGCTATACGGCCATTAAGAAATTCGGAGGAAGTCCGTTTATCGGTATGGCCATCGGGGCGTCACTCGTCTATCCGACCTTATCGACGCTGACGGCTGGAGATCCTCTCTATACGGTCTTTGCTGGAACCATGTTCGAGTCACCGATTCATATCACGTTCCTCGGTGTTCCTGTCATCTTGATGACGTACTCGACTTCCGTCATTCCAATTATTATCGCGGCATTCTTTGCAGCAAAACTTGAGAAGTTCTTGAAGACTGTCATTCCAGACGTCATCAAAATGTTCATCGTTCCACTACTCACTTTGTTGATTGTCGTACCACTCACATTCATCTTGATTGGACCAATCGCGACTTGGGCAGGGATGCTTCTTGGTAGCGCCACGGTCGCTGTATATAACTTGAGCCCGCTCGTCGCCGGCCTATTCCTCGGTGGATTTTGGCAAGTGTTCGTCATCTTCGGTCTTCATTGGGGGCTTGTCCCGGTCGCCATCAACAACTTGACGTCACTCGGGGCTGACCCGATTCTCGCACTTGTGTTTGCAGCATCGTTCGCACAAATCGGTGCCGTGCTCGCAGTCTTCTTCAAAATTAAAAATCAAAAGATTAAAACGCTCACGATTCCGTCCTTCATTTCAGGTATCTTCGGTGTGACCGAGCCCGCTATTTATGGGGTGACGCTCCCCCTCAAAAAACCGTTCATCATGAGCTGTATCGGTGGTGCTGTCGGTGGTGGAATCATGGGTGTCATGGGTACACAAACTTATATCATCGGGGGGCTCGGTGTCTTCGGCTATCCGTCCACCATCTCGCCTGAAGGCATCACAACTGGTTTTTATGGTTCACTCATCGGAACGGCCGTTGCTTTCATCGTCGGGTTCGTCTTGACTTACCTCTTTGGCGGTGTCAATC
The DNA here is from genome assembly GCF_902506255.1 of Exiguobacterium sp. 8H. Taxonomy (GTDB): domain Bacteria; phylum Bacillota; class Bacilli; order Exiguobacteriales; family Exiguobacteriaceae; genus Exiguobacterium; species Exiguobacterium profundum. The sequence continues at coordinate 1,690,497 of NZ_LR733429.1, forward strand.
AAGCAGCAACCGCGACACCACAATCAGAAGTTACACCGGTCGCCAAAGAAGTATCTGCGACAACTGTCGGTCAGGAACAAGTCGTTAGCCCGCTTCAAGGAACTGTCGTCCGTTTGAAAGATATCTCGGATGTCGCCTTCTCATCTGGTTCACTCGGTCAAGGTGTTGCCATCGAACCGACGGAAGGGAAACTGATCGCCCCGGTTTCCGGTACCGTGTCTGCCCTCTTCCCGACACATCATGCCATCGGGATCACAACGGAATCAGGGGCTGAAATCCTGATCCATATCGGTATGGATACCGTTCAACTAGACGGGAAGCATTTCAAAGCGCACGTCACACAAGGTGAATTTGTCGAAAAAGGACAACTGCTGATCGAATTCGATATCGACGCGATCAAGCAATCAGGTCGTGCGTTGACGACACCTGTGATTGTCACGAACCGAAAAGCACTCTCACCAAACTACGCCTCACATGTCCAGACGGGCGATCCGATTTTCATCATCTAATGAATCAAGTGGGAGGATTTTTCCTCCCGCTAATATAGAAAGGATGGATACGATGAGTTTTCCAAAAGGATTTTTATGGGGTGGCGCCATTGCCGCCAACCAAGCAGAAGGCGCTTATGCAGAAGGGGGAAAAGGTTTAACTACCGTCGACTTGTTGCCGACGGGTAAGAAACGCTTCGATGTCATGTTTGGAGAATTGCCATCATTAGAACCTATGCCCGGAGAGTTTTATCCTTCGCATGAAGCGATTGATTTTTACCATTACTACAAAGAAGACATCGCTTTATTCGCTGAGATGGGATTCAAGGCACTTCGCCTCTCGATCGCATGGTCAAGAATCTTCCCGAACGGAGATGACGTGGAGCCGAACGAGGAAGGTTTGCAGTTTTATGATGATGTCTTCGATGAACTATTAAAACATGGGATTGAACCGGTCGTGACAATCGCTCACTTCGATGTACCTGTCAGCTTGATCAAAAAATATGGAAGCTGGCGCAATCGACGAGTCGTCGACTTCTTCGAGACATATGCGAAGACCCTCTTCACCCGCTACAACGGTAAAGTGAAGTATTGGATGACGTTCAACGAGATCAATATGCTACTCCACCTCCCATTCATTGGAGCGGGCATCGTGTTCGAGGACGGAGAAGACAAGCAACAAGTGAAGTATCAGGCGGCCCATCATCAACTCGTCGCGAGTGCGAAAGCCGTCAAAGCAGCTCACGAAATCAATCCTGATCTACAGGTTGGTTGTATGCTTGCTGCTGGTCAAACATATGCCTATTCGTGTAACCCGAATGATGTGTTAGATGCAATGGACAAAGACCGTGAATCGTTCTTCTTCATCGACGTCCAATCACGTGGAGAGTACCCGGGATATGCCAAACGATATCTCGAGGAGCAAGGTATTACGCTTCAGATAGAAGAAGGAGACCTCGAACTGTTGAAAGAGCATACGGTCGACTACATCGGCTTCAGCTATTATGCAAGTCGGACGACGAGTACGGATCCAGAGATAAACCAGTCGACCGAAGGAAACATTTTCAGTTCACTCGAGAATCCGTTCCTCGAGAAATCGGAATGGGGCTGGACGATTGACCCGACCGGTTTCCGGATCACGGCGAACCAACTGTATGACCGCTATCAAAAGCCCCTATTCGTCGTCGAGAACGGACTCGGTGCCGTCGATACACCGGATGCGACCGGATATGTCGAAGACGATTATCGCATCGACTATATGGCGAAACATATCGAACAGATGCACGAGGCCATCAAGGACGGTGTCGACATCATCGGCTACACAAGCTGGGGTCCGATTGACTTGGTGAGTGCGTCGACAGGTGAGATGAAGAAACGCTACGGCTTCATCTATGTCGATAAAGACAATGAAGGCAACGGAACGCTCACACGTTCGAAGAAAAAGAGCTTCGATTGGTATAAGCAAGTGATTGCGACGAACGGGGAGAGATTGACTTTTGAGGCGTCTGTCGAAAAATAAAGTAGGTTCATGACCATATGTATCCCTTAGGTCCACCGATGAAGGAGATGAGTCACGAACCTCATGGACATAAGAAAATCAAGCAAAGGATTAGATCGATTATTTGCGAGATTGTCATTTCGATGACCCGATTTACACTAGCTTTCTATGACAGAGTGTACGCCAGAAAACAAGACGCATGAACCAGGTATCGGTTCATGCGTCTTGTTTGGATTGCTGAAGAAACGCCAACAAAAGCGGCATCAAGTAGATGATAGAGAGACCGAGCAACATTGTATCTGACAAAATCGGTGTAAACGTCGTGTTGATGAGATAAATTGTCCATAATCCTAAAAAACCAATGACGTACAGCCACTTCAATTGTCGATGCGATGAAAAAAGTGGCGATCGCAATGCGATGATGCCATACATGCCTGCCATAAGAATAATGAAATTCATGTTGACCTCCTACTCAGACGATCATTGTGGAAATATACCGGATGGAATTGCTGCATATCCTAAACCCGTGAAGCGAATTCGCACACCATTTCCTTAATGTTCATCTTTAATCATTTGACCAAATCCGATAAATCCTCCGCCAATCGTTCCCGCAATCGCGCTTGCTAGTTGCGTAGGTGGTGTTGGAATATAGCGTGAAAGTGTCGCCAATCCAACCGACGCTCCGCCCCCGGCCTTAAATGACTGATACGTCGTTCTTGTTTCGTTACAGTCTAAGTAAATATTGTAGCCCCACCAATACACTTTATGACCTGATTGACCGCACCCTTTACCAGAAGACGCCGTAGCCGTCGCTTGGAGTGTTTTGGTTGAATGACTTGGAGAAATACTTAAATCTTGATTGACTTTCATATCACCCTTTTTGATTAGTTCATTCATATGTGAAAAACTTGTTTCGACTCTTTGAATAAATTCATTTGGTAAATCAAGTGACTGATAGTTCTCGTTTAACCGTAGTGTACCATCAGCTTGAATCTCCACATACGGTTCAAGTTCTTGAATATAGTCGTCTGATTTTAGAACGTTTACGTTACTATCTTCCGCGCTCACAGAGGTAGTAAACATTATCCCTAAAATCCAAACACATACTAACGAAAATGCAGTTTGTCGAATCAATGTAGTATTCATATTTTTCCCTCCTTGCTAAAAATCGTAACATATCCAAGTTACAACTGGATATTATATCCAATACTTAATTTACATTTCGTCTTCTTTTCATTTTTACAAAATAAGAAATATTATGAAATACACACCTCTTCTACTCTACTTCAATTAAAAAAGATTGATTCACTGAGAGCGAATCAATCTTTCGGAATTATCACGCCATCGCATGATGAGTTTCACTTTTCACTCCACCCCAAACCGATACACCGTCCGTGAGTGATAAAGCTCACCCGGTTTTAGCTCGATGGAGGTCGCAATGTCTGGATGGTTCGAAGCGTCCGGATACGCCTGTGCCTCGAGACAAATCGCACTATGTCTCTGCCGACCGTCGAGCGTCACCGGTGTCTCTTCACTGAGGAAATTCCCTGTGTAGACGACCATGACGGGTTGATTCGTTTCGACCGTCATCGTCCGTCCGCTCATTGGGTCGTGTAATCGAATCGGTTCATCCTTCAAGATAAACGGATGATCGAGACCGCTCGCCCTTTCAATCGCCTCGTCTCCCGACACGAGCGCCTCTCGGACCGGTTTTCCGTCTCGGAAGTCGAACGGCGTCCCGCCCACATCACGTAACTCTCCTGTCGGCAGCGACTCCGCATCGAGCACCCCGACCGAATCGGCTGGTAGCGTCAGCTCATGGTCGTGGATGGTCGAGCGTCCGCCGAGATTGAAGTAGTTATGATGGTTCAAGTTGATCCACGTCCGTTGGTCCGTTTCCGCTGTCATCGTGACAATCAGTTCATTGTCATCCGTCAGTTCATATGACACTTTAAAGAAGACGTTCCCCGGGTATCCTTCTTCCCCGTCCGGACTGAGATACGTGAACTGAATGCACTGTTCGTCGGCGTCTATCTCCCAGTGACGGGCCGTGATGCCTTTGTCGCCTCCGTGAATATGGTGGGGCGCCTCGCTTGGGGTCAAGGCGACACCCTCAATCTCTGCGTCACGAATCCGTCCGGCAATCCGTCCAACGACCGACCCGAGATAGACCGGGTTTTCTAAGTATTGAGAGACGTCACCATATTTCAAGATAACCGAGTCGAGGTTGCCGTCTCGGTCCGGGGCTGTCAGTTCCGTCATCGCACAGCCATAGTCGATGGCGGATAGTGTCATGCCGTTGGCGTTTTGAATCGTCGCTTGTTTCATGCCATCACCTTTCTAACCCGTCATCGGGCAATTGATTTACCACTTCCAACGTCCTCGCCAGTTTTTCTCAGGTAAACGTGGAGGATTCACCGAAATCGGTTCATCCGCTAACATCTCCTCCGTAAAGTGGAGGTGCTGTTGCCACATCTCTTCCCCTAATTCGTTGATGACTTCCTGTCTCGCCGCTAACCAATTGAAATCACGATGTTCCACGTTATGGGCATCGGAGGCGACGATGTGACTCAGCCCATTACTGATGAACGTGAGTGCGAGTTCCCGTATCTGTCTCCCGAACTGTCCTGTCAAACTGCTTGTTGTCACTTGGGACAACGCACCCGATGATACGAGATGATGCAATTTTTCTGGATGGAGTGCAAACTCACGATTCCGCTCCGGGTGCGCGATGACCGGAACGTATCCAGCCGCCTGTAGTTGAAAGAATAAGGACTCCGTATAAGCTGGTAGACTTTGACTCGGCAGTTCCACGAGGACATATCGTGACCCAGCAAGCGAATGTGCCTCTCCGGACTCCAACGCTTCGACCATTTCTCCAAAAATTCGAATCTCTTGTCCAACATACAAGGTCAAGGGGATCTGTTCATCATCGAGTCGTTTTTGTAGATGCGCGACTTCTTGCGTGATGTCATGATGCTGCGTCTCAAAGTACGGATGATACGCGTGTGGTGTCACGACAATCGATGTCACCCCTTCTTCCACCGCACGTTTCGCGAGTTGAAGGGATGCTTCCATTGTACGTGGTCCGTCATCTACTTCAGGCAACAAATGACAATGTACATCAATCATGAGTGTTCACTCTCCATTGTGTGATTGTTTTAGCCAAACGTATTCATACGGGCGAAGCGTTACATTCGTCATCCATTCTTCTGTAAAGAGACTCGTCCCTTCACAATCCGTCTGCACCGTCTCTTCACTCATATTCGTCAATAACAATAAGGTCTCCTCTTGATGCGTTCGCTTAACAGCGAAAACGCGCCGATCGAGATTTAGGACCTCTTGACCAATGTAAGGGGACAAGGCAGGATGGAGTCGTTTCACATTCAATTGGCTCAATATCCCTTCATAAACACGAAGTCGATCCGGATCGCGTTTCAATGCTCGGACGAGATCTTCCTGTTCAACCGGTTGCGACACCCCAAATAAAGTTCGGTAATCAATCAACGGAATCCCTTGAAGCGACAACAATACACTGTGGGCTGCGAGAATCACATCTGGGTTAGTGTCCATCAGATTTTTCTCAAACGGATCACGTTCCGCTGAAGATAGGAAATTGAAATATGTTTGATTGGCTCTCAGTGAATGAACTTGTCTCGCCCAATCGGTCAATCGTGTCACATTGGCCTGCGCAAACGCTAAAATGACATGACTGGATAAGTCGAAATGACAGACGACGTCCGCCTCTTCCTCAAAGTTTAGGACTGAATCGACACGTTCATTGGCAACGATGAGCTGTGCATTCGGCTTATACGTATGCATAATCGTACGCCACAGTTTGAGGATGTGTTTGACTCGTTCCGGTTCTATTCCGCGAAACGCCTCGACATGGACACGGATTTTCGTCGCTCCATACGCCAGACGTTCAATCAGTTCATCTGTTACGGTGACAAGGTCGAGTTGTGACTCATTCCATGCTTCAGGCGTCATCTCGTAAATCAAATCGAACTCATCGGTGAAACGTCCTAAGTCTTCGAACAATTGCACCCGCGAGTCGATGGCTGTGTCCTGTTGTTTCGTTTGATACGGAAACAGGGAGACGAGATAGAGATCACTCACCGTCGTTTGGACATGATCGGCTAACCATTGATGGAGAGCCTCGAGGTTCGCTCGTCCGTCAGTCAGGATAAAACCGGCATCCACCAACAAGACGTTTGTTTTTTCAGAAGGGCGTTCATGGTCGTGCCAACGATGATCCGACCACTTCTCAAACAACCGTTCCCACTTTTCTTGCGAGGTCTCCCCGAGTTCGTGGAGTACCTCTTCAATCGTTTCCCATTTCATGACTCATCCCTCCTTGGCATCTCTTTATTTCTCCCACTTTCCGTTTCATTTGAAACACAAAAAAACTGTCCGACTTGGGTCAGACAGTTTACTCCATCAATCGTTTCAACTCTTCCTGAACGCCATTCAACGAAGAAGATTCCGGATTCCAATAATAGATGCCGTCCCCCTCTAATCCGCCCGCACCCTCAAGCCGTAAGACACTCGCGTTGCGGAACGCGTTCATATAGTCCGTCGACAAAGAGACGAATTCATTGAGCTCGATATTCGTCTTCGCCTGATCACCGACCACCTCGAGTAACGCAGTGACCTTGTCGAGTGAGAAGTCCGTACGTCCTTTTTCGATGATGGCGGCGACGACATCACGCTGACGTTCTTGACGTCCGAAGTCACCGTTTGGATCGTTATAGCGCATCCGAGTGTAATCGAGTGCCGCTTCTCCGTCTAACGTCACCTCACCAACGGGAAACGTGTAATCTTCTGTCGAGAACGCGAATTTATTCATGACCGTGATGCCTCCGAGTGCATCCACGACGTCGCTGAATGCCTCCATATCCGTCTCGATGACATAATCGATTGGGATGTCGAGGAAATTCTCGACCGTATTCATAGCCATTTCGGCCCCACCAAACGCATAGGCATGATTGATCTTATCGCGCGTCCCTTTCCCGACGATTTCGGTCAATGTATCCCGAGGAATCGAGAGCATCGCGCCTTCATCGAGCTCCGGATTGAGTGTCAGCACGATGATTGAGTCACTCCGTCCCTGTTCGGTCCCGCGTCGGTCAATCCCAAGCAAGAGAATGGAAACAGACTCTTTGCGTTCAATGGTCTCGACCTGTTTACGCTCTTTGCTGATTTTCAAGTTGTCATTCACTTGTGCGACGGTGTCATCGACTTCTTTTACCATTGACCAGACGAACGCGCCACCCGTGATGAGCACCAAGGCCATGACGCCTGCTACAACCCCTAGTACGATTTTCCACTTTGATGGTTTACGATGTTTCGCCATGCGGCCACACCTTCTTCCGTGAAATAGTACTAGTTTATTCCCATGCCACGGGTTGTTTTAAAGCATGTTCACAAAGAATAATCACGATATCCCTTTTTTTGTTACGGGAAATGGGTCCGGGTCGGTTGGCGGGTCATATGGTAGGGCCATGCCGCATTGATTTCTGCCCCAATCAGCATCGTTGCTGCCGTCAGATAGAGCCAAATTTGTAGTAGAATCACCGCACCGATCGTGCCATATGTGTCCCCTAGAATCGAGAAGCGTTCGACATAGACACTGTATCCGGTCGACAGCAATTGCCACGAGATGACCGCAAACACGGCTCCGGGAAGTGTTTCGATGAACCGTACTCGCTGTTGTGGCGCGATTTTATAAAAGAGTGAGAACGCCATGATCAAGATGAGCGTCGAGACCGTATAGCGCGTCAGAGTCGACAAGCGGTCGAATTCTTCGACTTTTGGATAGAGGGCATAAATCAATTCGACAAATTCTTGACCGAATAGATGAAACACAATCAAGATGACCGCCCCGATGCTCCCTGCTAAAATTACGAGCAACCCGATCAACCGTCGGAAGATATAGCCGCGCGCTTCCGTCTCCCCATATGCGAACACGGTCAGCTTGACGAGGCGTGCCGTCCCGTTCGAGGCCGACCAAAACGCGATGATGGCACTGACCGATAACAGTCCACCGTTCAAATTTCCGCTCACGTCATAGACGATGGATAACAGTTCACGCACACTTGACCCTGGAATGAGTGTCTCAATCTGTTCGATGAGAAGCGCATCATCGATTTGAAACCATGCCATCACGGCGAAGAGGACAAAAAACGTCGGAAAGATGGCTAAAAACCAAAAAAACGCCAATGTGGCACTGTAGTCATTAATATGATGGTCTTTGAATCGATGCCTGACGTCTACGGCCAGTCGAAATACATTTTCAAACATCGCCACCCTCCTCTCATCACTGTTGCACTTATATCATTCTACATCTCGGGCAAGCTGTCCTTTTGAGCAATCGTTATTTCGGGTATCCCCTATAGAGGACTAAATCTTACAAATGGGGTGGAACGAATGGAAATCGGTATGATTGGACTCGGTAAAATGGGCCTCAATTTGGCTCTGAATTTGACAGACAATGGGCATCGTGTCGTCGGGTATGACCCGGGAAACGTATCGACGAATCAATTTGAGACGAAAGCCTCTTTGCAAGAGGTCGTTTCCGCGCTTCAAGCCCCTCGCGTCGTCTGGGTGATGGTGCCGGCGGGTGACGTGACCGAACACGTCTTGAACGACTTGCACAATCTTCTCTCGCCGGGCGACATCGTCATCGACGGAGGGAACTCGAACTATAAGGAATCGATGCGGCGTGCCGACCATTTCAAAGAAAAACTGATTTATTTCTTCGACGTCGGGACGAGTGGTGGGATGGAAGGTGCCCGTCACGGAGCGTGTACGATGATCGGAGGCGATTTGGAGGCGTTCGGAAAGATCGAGCAACTTTTCCAAGACGTCTCGACCGACCAGGGCTATTTGTACGCAGGACCGAGCGGAAGTGGTCACTTTTTGAAGATGGTGCATAACGGGATTGAGTATGGGATGATGCAGGCGATTGCCGAAGGATTCGAAGTGCTCGAGAAGAGTCCGTTCGACTATGAATATGAAGATGTCGCACGCGTTTGGAATCACGGGTCGGTCATTCGCTCATGGCTCATGGAACTGACGGAGAGTGCCTTCTCGAAAGATGCGAAGCTCGACGACATTCGCGGGGTCATGCATGCATCGGGTGAAGGCAAGTGGACGGTCGAGACGGCACTCGAGTACGACGTCCCGACACCGGTCATCGCACTCTCCCTCATGATGCGTCAACGCTCGCTTCAAGAGGATACGTTTTCGGGTAAAGTCGTCGCGGCATTACGGAACGAGTTCGGCGGGCATGCGGTGGAGAAGAAAGAGTAAAGCACATTAATGAAGCCTCACCTAATTCTATCTAGGTGAGGCTCTTCTTTATAAACCAATTTCAGCAAAGTCAATAAATATTTCATGAACCAATTCTCCACTCCGATAGTATTGATTACATATTTGTCGGTTTACATAGTCAATTTCATAGTAAATGCCTAGTATGAATCTACAAACGTAATCAGGTAAATCTTGACCATCGTATTGCCAATCATCATTGTAACTCGATCTAGTCAACGCTATTATACGTTCTTTGTCCTTATTAATTTCTTGTTGCTGTTTTGAATTCTCTCGAATGACTTTTTTCATCTCAAGGGCGATTAAATTATCCTGTTTCAAATTTCCCCCTCGACTATGCACAATCAAATCACAAGTTATATTCACTTGTTCGTATCGACCATTACGAATCCTCTTAATCCTTCTGCCTACATTTCTGTTGTATTCAACATCCACATAATATTTTCCATACTGAACATCTTTTCTAATCAAATCATTCAATGCAATTTGAAACTGACCACACATTGTTCTTTCAGAAACTTGACTCTCCAATAACCCAAGATGATCATTTAGAAAATTGCGATTAGCTTTCTCAAAGATATCAACCATTTGGACGTATTGAGTTGCATCCGGAAACGTATTCATAAGCGTTCATCCGTTTGCTTCATTCCATCGTATTCCCTTCTGCCGGAATCGGATGATTTTTTAGCATTCTCGCAAAATGGACGAGGTTATACGCCATCGTCTTTCCGTGAGACTTTGTGAATTCATTTTCCCGCCCGGCATCAAGGTACGAATCACCTGGTCCCGCTTCTCCGACCCAGTACGTGTCGACATTCGGCGGCACGGTGAAACCGATGTGGGACAATCCATATAGAATCGAAGCACAGGCGTGTTTCGCCCCATCCTCATTCCCCGTGACGACGACTCCACCGACCTTGTTGTAGTAAATCGCCTGTCCTGATTTGTTCGTCAGTCCGCTACCGCCATATAGCCGTTCGATCACTTGGGTGGCGACGCTACTCTTCTCCCCGAGCCAGAGTGGTGTCCCAATCACGACAATATTCGCGGCCTTCACTTTCTCAAAAATCTGTGGCCACTCGTCCCCATCCCCTTCATCTTCCGTCACACCGAACTTGACGTTGTAATCAACAATCCGAACAATCTCGGATTCGACGTCGAGCGCATCGAAGTGCGGGATGATGTCACGAATCAATCCTTCCGTATGGGACGTCGTGTCTCCACCTTTTAGCGAACAGTTCAAAAACAAAGCTTTCATCCGATCCCTCCTAAGTAAATGACGTTCCATTAGGTGTTCCCGTTCGCTATCCTTTCTAACACAAAAAGAGACGACCATCGTGTGATGACCGCCTACTTCATAGGATTTATTCACTGTACCCTTTCGGATTATTCGATTGCCAACGCCAAGCGTCCCGACACATCGCTTCAATGTCATGTCGCACTTCCCAGCCAAGAATGGCCTTAGACTTTTGCGGGTCGGCAAATATCGCCGCGACGTCTCCGTCTCGTTTATCCGTGATTTGATAAGGAATCGTCTGTCCGCTCTCCTGTTGGAACGTTTGAAGCAAATCAAGGACGCTGTATCCTTTCCCTGTCCCGAGGTTGAACGCCTCCACCCCTTCATATTTCCCCACATACTCCAACGCCTTCAAATGACCAAGCGCCAAATCTACGACATGGATATAGTCGCGCACGCCTGTCCCGTCATGCGTCGGATAGTCATCCCCGAACACTTGAAGCTCTTTTAGACGCCCGGCCGCGACTTGTGTGATGTATGGCATCAAGTTGTTTGGGACATCGAACGGATCTTCGCCGATCGTCCCGGAGTCGTGCGCGCCAATCGGATTGAAATAGCGAAGAATCGCAATCGACCAAGAAGAATCAGCTGTATAAAGGTCGCGCAATATCTCTTCGATCATCAGTTTCGTTCGTCCATATGGATTGGTCGCACTGAGCGGGAACGATTCATCGACCGGAGATGTGGTTGGGATTCCGTAAACGGTCGCCGATGAACTGAAGACGATACGTTTTATCCCAAATTGATTCATCATCCGTAACAAGACGAGCGTCCCAGCTACGTTGTTGTCATAGTAGTGAAGTGGTTGGCTGACGGATTCGCCGACTGCCTTTAGACCCGCGAAGTGAACGACCGCATGAATCGAGTGCGTGGAGAAGATTTCATCAAGCAATTCCTGATCTCGAATGTCGCCCACGTATAAGGTGACCGTCTTTCCAGTCAGGATCTCGATTCGCTGAATCGCCTCTTGTCGGCTATTGGACAAGTTGTCCAAAATGACGACTTCGTATCCTTCCTCAAGCAATTGCACCGTCGTGTGTGTCCCGATATACCCCGCGCCACCTGTCACAAAAATTGTTTTCATGTGCTTCACCCCATTTTCTGAAAGTTCATCTGCTGCGATTGTTAAGCCGAGCGATCATTGAGCCAGTCCCCGACACGACGGAATGTATCCGTACGCGGAGGTGTTTCGCTTCGGCTAAACGTGTGATAATCAATCTCGGATACATATCGAATCAAGCGAATGAGTGAGAACGCGAACGCAATCGTGCAACCAATCGCAAAACTAAGCCCGTAACTGTCTGGTCCAAGTGGTAATAGCAAGAACGTCAACCCCGCATTCATCGTGATGAAGAGTGCCGATGTATACGCCGCTCCCCGATGATCTTCAAAATAGAGCAGGACGAGCGTGAGAACGAGCACCATGGCGTTTGAAAAGGCACCAATCGTCGTCATTTGAAAGACATCCCGAATCTCAGGTGACAGACCTAGTAGCGGGAACAAGACGGCCGCGAACAGAATAAAGAGAAGCGACACGAGCCCTTGATTTCGGAACAGTCGTTGCAACTCTTGTCGTAAGACGAGGAGCATGGCCGCTTTCGAGCGTTGAATCTGTTGGTACGTCCCACCTTCGTTCACGTATCCATAAAACACGCGATACCGCTCATAAAAACGCGTCTCGACCGACACAACGAATATCGTCATCGTCGGAATGATCGTCAAATAAGAGAGGAAGATAGCTGTGTCATAGATCGGATGATAGCGGAATGTGTCGAGGTGGACACTCCCTCCTTCCGCGAACCAGATGATCCATGTGCCGACCCAGATCCCGATGTTATAGAGAAAACTGGTCCAAAAGAGTGCCGGGTAGCGGTCAAAATAGCGATAGAACGAGAACTGACCGACCGTACTCCGGTTTGGGAACGTAAGGAGCATCGATGTGAACAAGCCGAACAACGTGACGACAAGACCGAGTGTCATACTCGCTGTCAACGCGAAGCTCTTCATGTAGGACTCCGTCAAATATTGCATCAAGAACTGGTCCGTGATGAGGACCGCGGCGACTGAGACGATGCCACCGGCCACAAAGCTATAGGCTACCGCCTGATAGAACTTGGCCGCACTGAGGAACAAGAAATGTACCCAAATGAGGTTGACCGTCATGAATAGGACGAATGCCAACGCGTTCAATAAAGCAGGGAGTTCAGAGAACATAAGGAAGATAGCGAACAACAGCGACGCGATGGCGACCGTCGTCTTCATCATCCCGATGAACGCCGGGAAGATGTCTTCATATCGTTTCTCATAAAAACAATCCGCCAAGTACCTCGTGACGACGAGCTGCTGCACGCCGAGAACGACTTGCGAAAAAATAAAACTGTAAGAGACGATCAAATTGAACGTCGTGCGTTCTTCGAGTGTGGCGATAGATAGATAGCTCGTCAGCCACTGCATGAGGGCAATCGTGACGATGACGATCAGCCATGGTCCTGATGTGACGAGCCCGGCAAATGCATATGCTTTGATTCGTGAAGAGAAGTAGTCTTCTTGAAACAACTGTTGTAACTTAAACCCGATGCCCGCCATATACCGCTCTCCTCTCTTCATATAAGTGTAGATATGCATCGATAAACTGATCGGTGCGATAGTACGTCTCGACTCGCTGTTGCCCGTTTCGTCCGAGTCGGCGCGCATCTTCACGATTTTGATGGAACCAGACGCAACGCTCTGCGATTCGCCGTGGATTGACCGGCGGAACGACAAATCCGGCCGGACCGAACGGTTCATCCGGTCGCCCGTTCACGAGTTCCGCACAGGCCCCGACGTCCGTCACAATCCACGGGACACCGGCGGCCATACCTTCTAGTACAGCAAGCGGTTGTCCCTCGGAGATACTCGTCAACAGACACACATCGAATTCGGGAAGGTGTTGTCGAATATCGACTTTTCCGACCATCAAGACGGACTGTTCGAGCTCGAGTTGCCGAATGAGCATCTCGCACTCCGCCGCATACTCCTTATCCTCATCAAGTGGTCCCATAATGGTCAGTTCGAACGGGACGAGCATGTCTTGTAACAGTTTCGCCGCATAAATCATGGTTTTAATATCTTTGATTGGAACGACGCGAACGATGGCACCGATTCGTAGTTTATCCACTCCCGGCACATGCCCGAGAGCAGACAAGCCCGTCACGTCAATCCCGTTCGGAATGATACTTAATTTCTCAACAGGTGCCCCGAGCTGACGTTGCAACTCGCCGTTTCGTTCAAAGAGTGTGATGACGTCATCTGCCTTTCGGTACGCTTCCCGGGAAATGTGGTGGAAGAACTGAATCCAATGGGAGCGAAACTCAGTCGGAATCCAAGATGCCTGTAACAGTTCTTCTTCCCGTTCACGCGAATAGATGCCGTGTTCAGTCAAAAGAAACGGAATGTTTTGTCGTTCTTTCATCGCACTCGCAATCAGACCCGCATATCCGGTCGAGGCCGCGTGCACGAGGTCGACCTGAGGTAATCCGGCTTGGAGTAAATCAAGGACAGGCGCATACATACTGCGCCACATCCAAAAGTAATCGATGAATGAACCGGCCTGCCCTTCTTCTTGATAGCTCTCCGTGACGAGCTGATAGAAGAGACGACTCGAGAAGAATTGTTCTGGTGTCCCGATTTGATTTTCAAGAATCGGATAGATGGACGAATCGACTTGACCGAATGTCATCCACGTCTTGATTCGCTCCCGTTCCGCTTCCGATAACGCTTCCGGTCGACGTTTCCGTGTCGCCCGTTGATTGAGGGCGAGCGTGGTGACGCCTGTTACATTCTTCGGTAACGTATAGCGATAATCTGCCTCTGTCTTCGGATTCGGCATGATTGAGATAATCTCAAACTCATGCATCGGCATCTGTTCCATCAGCATGTGAACCCAGCTCGATACGCCGCCGCTCACATATGGATAACTCCCTTCGACAACAATTCCTATTTTCATGGGCGACCCTCCAATATCGGGAGACGAACAGACGTGTCTCTCAATTCAACTTGATACAATGTACCATTCTCATCAAATGGCTTGACTTCACCATAATCGAACGTCCCTGTATCGAGACGTTTCCCAGGTTGCACACGAACGAGTAACGTCGACGAGACAGGCAGTTGTTGGGCATTGATATCGATAGCATCATTCGTGTAAGCCACATCGATTTGCGCATCTTGATAAAGCTTATATTTTCGATACGCGTCATATTGGCTCAAGCCCTCGAGATGTGGATATTTGGAGTAGAGTGTCTGGAACAGACCTCCAAACGATTCTTTCATCATCTCCCACCCTTTCCCTTTCGAGCGATAGTCATCTAACACATCATCCGGGTGAATGAAGTGGGAAACGAGTCCGAAGTTGGCGACGGCATCAATGACGACAAATAGATCATCCGGTGTCTCGTTGTATCCGCTCGATACGCGAGGAAAATCGTACAAGTTCGGATAGACCGGGTCGGGTCCGAACTCTTGAATGTAACTTCCTTTCGTCGCATCTCCGCTATAGAGTCCTGCGACAATCAGCCCTTTCGGAAACTTCTCGTTCAACACTTCAAGTCCGGATTGACCGATGATGTTCGATGGTGGCACATAGCTGCGGATCCGCTCATTCGGCAAGTAATAGTCAAACGCCTCAACGACACGGTCAATGGCGGAACGCATATCTTCCTGGCTGTCCCATTTTGTATATCCAAGCTCCGGGTCCATCACTTCATCTCCCATGACTAGCGGCTGGTGGTTAAACCCGTGTAGCCCGACTTCCCCATTCGTTTGGAGTAAACCGCGACCATATTCGAGTATCGGTGCCCGAATTTTTTCGATGAGCTGTTCTGTCGTCTCTTCATTCGTCGCTTTATAACTGCCGATCAGGAAACCAGAATAAGTGACGTCGTAGTCAGCACCGATTTGCTTCATGTCTTTCCACCAAATCTCTGAGAAGAACTCTTTGATGGACAAATCATATTCTTTCGTGATGACCGGATTCGAATAATTTGGTACCGGTGCCGGGAAGTCGTCAAGGTGAACGACCTTGATGCCAGCTTGTGGCATGACGAACGCTGGGAACAGCATCGAAAGCGTCTGCACCATCAAGCCGCGTGAGTTCTTATCCGTCAACGACGTCGTATTCCAAAACATCACTTCGCCCTTCCCATAAGGAGACTGCCATAATATTGGTTCGTTTTTGGCAGAAATGAGGACGTCCGCCTCTTCTTTCAGTTTGACGTCAGCAATGCTGTGGACGAATAACCCTGAGTCTTGAGGCAAGTCGACATACCCAGGGAAAATTTCTTGTTCGAAAATCAACCCGTTGACTCCATCTTTAAAGTCCCCAAAATCGCTTACGCCGACCAGGTCTGCCCAGTCTTGATCGATGAATCGTCCGGCAACGTAGAGCCGTCCACCTTTTTCAACGAAGGACCGAATTGCCTCGTACGGCCATGATTTCGTATTTTCCCCGCTGACGACGAGAACGTGTCGTGGAGAAGGCTCAATCGATGCGATGTCCTCTGCTTCGATCGAGGTATAAGGCAACTTTGCATAGTCGAGCGCATATTTAAAGTTATTCAAAACAGCTGTCGACAAATCGTCGTCATTCTGATGGATGTAGATTTGAACCGGATCCCCCTCCACCGCTCTCACCTCACCCGCGAGTGTCGTAAAGGATTTCGGCTCATGTGCTTCTTTTGGGATGAGCCGATGACCATAGTCAAGCCGTAAAAACTGGACGACGACAATCATCGCGATGAGTAAAGAGAACAAAGACGCGATATACGTCGTAATCGATTTATTCATATATGGGCACCTTCTAACTGTTGAATGACAAAGCGATAGTCCTCTGGAATGTCTTGCAAATCGAGATGTTGATGCAGGCGGTCGAGGGTCGGACGTAGGGACGTCCAATCGCCGTTCGTCATGTGGTATTCAATCAACATGACATATCCATCGGGTACTTTTGGATGATAAAGGGTGAGCGCCTCAGCCAATCGTTCTCCCGTTTCCAAGTCACCCGAGCGGAACGAGAGGCGGGCTTTCGTGCGTAAGTACGTTTCGTCTGTTTCGTCGTACTCACTCAATTGATCGAGGTGAAATAATATCCGTTGCTGGATGCGCATTTGCATATCTTGATCCAAGAGACCGCTATCTAAGAACGAAATTCCGGTTTCAATTACCGGATAAATCGTCTCCGGTCGCTCCGGATTCACTTGTGCGATTCGCTGTTTTAACATCAAATCGTATCGGTCGAACAGTGTGTTTCGGACGGTCGCTGCATAGTGGACCGTTTCCGTATCCTCGTGTTCGAGACCTAAGTGTAAATATTCTTCTGTATTCATGAGCGGTGTCGACATGAGTTGTGTGATCGATTGTTTCCGCTTGTTCCCGTCCATCTGTAAGGCTTCCGTCAATGGGACGAGATCTAAATCTTCTTTCGCCTGTTGCTGCAAGCGTTCTAAGTTGACCGTCTCAAAGTTGATGTACTCATCGTAGTCGAGAAGCGTCTTCGGTGAGGCGAAGCGTCGGGCAATCACATATCCAATCAAACCAAACAGTTCTCCGACAATCGGGATGACGGCACTGACGAGAAATATCGAGAGCCAGACTCCCTTTTCCGTCGCATCGACTTTCGGTCGTACAATCAGTCGATACAAGACGAAAAGGACCGTCGCATGCAGAAGGAAGAAAAGAAGAATCATCCAACCGGTCATAGGCGTTTCCCACCTTTCACATAGAAGACATGCTCAATCCGTTCCTTGAATCGTTCGGCTGATTCAACCGGTGTACCTGGGAGGAGAAAATGAAGGATGCGATCGTCTTCGTCATATCCGATAACGTCAATTTCACGCATCGACTGTCTCAAAATCAATTCCATTTCAATCAATGACAAGTCCACACCCTCTACAGGCAATGTGACCGTACTATACGGTTGACCATATTGCTCATGACGAAGTACTTGTTGGGCCACTTTTTGTTCGAATGCTTCCATACGGAACATGTGCGTCCCGTCGACGAGTTGGTCGCTGACGAGCATCCATTCGAGGGCATCGGCCTTTTCAATGCGCGTTCCCGTCCAATCCAAGACGAGTTTCATCATGTTCATCTCATGACTACGTAAGCGTAAGATATCGATTTCATGGACGACCAAGACTTCCTTCACCGTTCCTTCATAACAAATCGGTGCAACGAGAAGCGGTCCATCTAGCTCATCTGCTAAACGAAGCGTCGGCTTTTTCGATTGGAACATCCGTGCGAAAATTCCCTCCTCCGAATCGATGAAGAGCGTCTGGGGCAAACGTTCTACCTCTCCGGAACGGACATGAAGACGGAGTGTGCGCCGCGATGCATCCACATGATATAAAGCGAGTTGACGAGCACGGAAGACACGCGTGAACGTTCCAATTAAATGATCACGTACTAAAGCGGTCGCATCCTGATCAAGTTGTAGTCCAATCTCATAAATTTTTGAGAGCGTATAAGTCGAGTCGAGCACCCGCTTCCGCATCTCCCCTTGCGACTCTTGTAGTTGTTGTATCGTCTGTTTCAGTTGTTCGTTCTCATCAATCACTTCTTCTTGACGAATGTGGAGCGACTGGTAACGCTCCCGATAAGAAGTACTGAAGACACCCGCACTAAGCGCGACGAAGAAGTGTAGCAAAATCCAAGCCAGTTCATTCGTATCGTAAAGGAATAAGAGCAAGTCTGAGCCTTCCATCAAGAGGAATGAGAAATGGTAGAGACTCGTCAACGCGAAACTGACGAAGGCACCGAGCAAGCCATATCGTAAAGAAAACAGGAGGATATAAAAAATTAACGGGTCAATCGCCCAATCTGACAAAGAAAGACTAAATGTATAGTCCAAAATGCCGATAAGTAAAATAGTCACAATCATTTCAATCCATTTGATGGATGTGCGGTGTTGGGTATAAATCATAGTGTCACTCATTCCTTTACGTGGTATTTTAGTAGTAGGACTTTCAATGGATTGTCGACAAAAATTTCATATCGAGACGGGCAAACTTACTGAAAAGTAAGGGCGCAAAGACATGGGTCGTCGATCTTTTTAGATACCGATCGCCAGTCTGCAAAAGCCGCAGCCGCTCTCTGATAACTATCAGGAGGGTTTTTTTATGGGTATTTTCTCAGCCAAACGAATCGTGACCATCTGTTGTGCATTTCTCGTTGGATTGGCGTTTTTGACGCCGCAACAAGCGGTCGCTAAAGCGAGCAATCCGCTCGCAAACGTCGAATCGTACAAGATTTATTACGATATGCCGACAAAGACCAAAATTAAAAAGATGCAACAGTATGACCTTGTCATCATCGAGCCTGTTTATTATACTGCAGCGCAAATCAAAGAATTACAGAAATATGGGACAAAAGTGTACGGCTACATCAACACGATGGAAGCCGACAATTGGAACGTCGATTTCATCAGTCAGATGAACGAGTCGGACTTCTTCCACCGCAACGGACAACGTGTTCATTATGCGGAATGGGATTCTTATTTAGTCGATATGACGTCAACTCACTATCGTGAGTTGTTGACGCGTGAAGTGGAGAAACAAATCGTCGCCAAAGGATTGGATGGTGCGTTCTTAGATACCGTCGGCAACATCGATAACGAGCACTCGGAACAACCGACCATTTTAAAAGCGCAACGTGACGGGATGAGTCAGTTCATGAAGACGATCAAATCCAATCACCCTTCCCTTTCTCTCATTCAAAACTGGGGATTTGCGACATTGAAGACGTATACGTATCCATATGTGGATGGCGTGATGTGGGAAAGCTTCAACTACACGACCGTAGCAAAAGATCAATGGTCAAAAGACCGCATCCAAGAGTTGCGTGACCTTGATACACGTTACGGGATCAAAGCGTTGACCGTGTCTTCGAAACAACGTCCAAAGAGCGCGGCGTATGCTGAAAAAAATGGGTTCATCCATTTCCATTCAAACGCTTCGTTAGATTATAATAAATTCTGACTTTCATTTACATGATTGTACAAGCATCTGGTAGTTTCTACAATGGAAATGCTAAAAAACATCCCACGTGTATGCCTTCTTTATCGGCAGATTCGTGGGATGTTTTGATAGATTCACTTCATTCTAGTGAGATAAATCATAGCCTGTCCGAACACGGCCATCCGGTTCTTGATACACCACATGATCTAGTGACAGTTCCGTCGGCGATTGAACGCCTGCCGCAGCCGTCATATTGTACAGCCCTTCCCGGAGCGAGATGATGTAGTTCGTCACCCGAAAACTTTTCTCATCGAC